>CAYNNP010000181.1:0-13734 GCA_964398215.1 uncultured Pirellulaceae bacterium
ACGTTGGCAATTCCGAGTTCCGATAGTTCGTTTGCAACCTCCGGTTCAACACCAGCGGTGGACCAGTCCTTCGCCCCGGCAACCGAGCTACCAAAACGTGAATTGGTGAAACCTGCAACGCCAGCGGCAACACCAGCACCTGCGCCGGCGACTGCAGCACCTGAACTTGCTGCAGCTGCCGAGGCTGCATCGGTCGCGGCGGCATGTGCAGTCTTCAAGCCACCCAAGTCGTTCCAATCAAACTTTGCGCCTTCGTAGGCCAACTTGGCATCCAACACATCTCGGTCAGCAGCCGACAGTTGCTCAAGCTGATCGGGACTATCGATTCCCATCGCTGCAAGCACTTTGCCTGCCTTGGGATCCAATCCTTTCACGACAGACCAATCGAATTGCGGCGAGTCTTTTTTATCAAACAACGAAGTGGCAACTGCACCGGCTGCACCCAATCCGGCCGCCCCAGCGGCTGTCTTCCAGTTTGCCAACCAAGACCAATCCCAACTCTGTCCCTTGCTAGCCAGTTTGGCTGTAAAGATCTCGCGTTGTTCTGGCGTTAACTCTTGAAGCTGCTCGACATTTTTCACGCCAAGCGAATCGAGCTCCAAGGCAAGTTTTGGATCAACAGAGTCGATGCTCTTCCAGTCAGTGAGTTGGCCTGTGGAACTGGCAAACGCAAGCGGCTTACTAGCAAGTGCCCGCTGCTTTTCCAAATCAGCCTCTTCCGGCTGCAGTTCTTTTCGCAGACCAATGACTTCCACCTGCTTACGCTTGAACTCGATTTTTGCCTCGTCCGCTGAAGTGATAACGTCGTTGTAGGTTCGCGATTTCGACCACCACAGAATCCAACCGATCAATAGGCCGATCAGGAATGCGACCAATGCAAAGATCAAAAAGTAGACGGGAGTGGGAACTGAATCGTAGAGTTGCTGAAACATGGGTATCGTCTTTATGGCTTTGGCGGATTTTTAGCGTGCAACTAACTGCAGCAAATTTGGTACTGCTGCGCGGGATTGAAATCGATTGTGCGGTTAGTGGTTCCTAACTACGCACCTGCTTTCAATTGCTCGAGCTGCTTTTTCAACTTCACCGATTCGGACTCAAGTGATTCGGTTTGTTGCTTGAGAAGAAAAGTGGACGATTCCGTCTCGACGACTTTCATGCAATCCATTCCCCAGAAAATGAAGGCAACGAATACTCCAGCCACGAAACCGACCGATGCGACCAAGACTGTTAGGCCGATCAAAGATGTAGGCATTATTGGTTCCTTGAAATTTGTTACAGCGTATTTCAACGTTATTTGACGCCAGAATACCGTCTACGTCAAAGAACGCGTAGAAACGGCTTGTGGAACCGAACAGCGAAAATGCTGAAAGAAAATTTTCAGGAAAGTGTTAGCAACGCGCGACTCTTAATCCGCCAGCAGCCATTTCGTCGAAAACCTAGCAAAACGGATCTGTTCATAGGGACCTTTCTCGCCAGTTTCATACAGACACCCAACTGAGCGGTCTGGCAAGACTGACAAGCACGAATAGGCCGCCGGACCATCACAAAGCTGCTTGGAGTGGCTCCATGTCTTCCCATGATCGGTGCTAATACGAACCGTCATGTTGACACGCCGATTGGTCGATGCCGGGTTGCTAAAAAATAGCGGCTGCGCCCGAAAGGCATCGTCCGAGTGCTTGACCAGACTCGCTTGGCAAATCGGTTCTATCAAAGTCTCGTCTACGCCGAATTTATCCCACGACTCGCCACCGTCGGAGCTAAATGCGATCGCCCGTTTTCCGCCCCAGTCAGGTTTGCCACCGTCGACCTTCCAGTAGTTTCGCATGTTCATCATCAGTCGCCCATCGTGCAGTTCCACGACTTGGCACTCGTCGGTGTGATCGTTCACGGTGCCACCAAGTTTCCACGATTCACCATGATCATCGCTGTAGAACGCGTGCGACATCTTGATCCATTTGCCATTCTTTTTTTCGCGATGGTCGCAGGGGATGACCATTCGGCCATTGAATTTCCCACGCGTCATTTGAATTCCGACACCCGGTCCAGTCGCATACCAACCCCAGTCATCAAGCTTGACGTCCGACGTGATTTCAACAGGCTTGGCCCAAGTCTTTCCGTCATCAGTACTGTGGGTCATGAAGACGGTATCATTGTTGCGGCAAAACGGCAGCCATATCGTTCCGGTTTCTTGGTCGACAACGGGGCAGGGGTTTCCGATCGTGATGTCTTTTTCTCCGCCCTCTTCGTAGACCAATGACATATCGGACCACGTCGCCCCCATGTCATCGCTGCGTTTGGCCACGAGATCCAAGTTCCCGTGGTCACCGCGTCCATCACGGCGTCCTTCGCAGATCGCCAGCAAGCTGCCGCGTGCGGTCGTGATCAATGCAGGAATTCGATAAGTGTGATAACCGTCTTCGCCGGCTGTGAACACATCGGTCTGTACCAATTCATTCGGCGGACTGGCAGTCAGTGTTTTGGATTGTTCGACGTGACCAGGTTCGCGCAAATCGGACCCTGCATGTTGCTTTCCGTCGCCCAAGTCTTTGCGCGCGGCCGTTAGCATTCCCTCCAGCTTCGCGACCACTTCAGGATGTTCGGCCACGACGTTGTTCCTTTCTGCAATATCGTCAGCTAGGTTGAACAGCATTGCACCACCTTTGATCGGCTTGCCTTTCTGCTTGACGATCAGTTTCCAATCACCGTGCCGGACAGCATCCAGTGCGTCACGAAAGTAATAGTAAAACTGTTCGTGGGGCGTTTTGTTGGTTTCGCCCATCAAGATCGGCCCGATGTCTTTGCCGTCGATCGTTCGATCGTCGGGGACTTTGCCACCAGCAAGTTTTGCAAACGTCGGCATCAAGTCCATCGTGACCGTCAACGCATCGCTACTAGTGTTAGCAGGAATTTTCCCAGGCCAACGTACGACGCAACACACGCGTTGGCCGCCTTCCCAAGTCGATCCTTTGCCGCCGCGCAGAGGTTTGTTAACAGCACCATGCTGGCTCGCACCTCCATTGTCAGACGTGAACACGACAAGTGTGTTGTCATCCAAATCAAGTCGTTGAAGCTGTTTAAAAATCTGGCCAGTTGACCAGTCGATTTCTTCAACCGCATCGCCCCAAGCTTTGTTGGCCGATTGGTGCGCGAATTTGCGACTCGCGTACTGTGGCCAATGTGGCATTGAATGGGGAAGGTACAAAAAGAACGGTTGCTCTTTATTCGTTTCAATGAACTGCAACGCTTCTTCGGTGTACCGCCGAGTAATGAAGCGTTGATTGGGTTCCAGCTCGATAACTTTTTCGTTCCGAAGCAGCGGCGTTGGCGGGTAAGCAATTGACAGCCGACGATCGGTTTTACCCATGTCATTTGAAAACGGCACGCCAAAGTAGGAATCGAAACCTTGCCGAGTCGGTAGGTATTCTGGCTGGTCGCCCAAATGCCATTTGCCAACGATGGCAGTTGCGTAGCCAGCGTCTTTCAAGACTTCGGCCATCGTGATTTCACTGGGATTCAGGCCACGTTTATTGCCAGGAAACAGAACCCAGCCGCCAGTTTCGTTTTGGTGCATCCCAATTCGCTTGGGATAGCAGCCTGTCATCAACGAAGATCGCGACGGAGTGCAAACGCAGCACGTGGAATAGAAATTCGTAAGCTTGATACCGCCCTTCGCCATCTTGTCGATATTGGGCGTGCGATGGTGCTCGGCACCAAACGGTCCGATGTCGCCATAGCCAAGATCATCACAAAAAATGACGATGATGTTGGGCTTGGATTCTGCAGCAGCAATCTGAACCGTCCCGATCGCTAACACTGCCAGCAGCAGAGCTTGCAAAGCAAGCCGCCAAGAATCTTGTTTGGGTTTGGCACAGCGCATGATGGACAACCGATGAGTAAGAAAGATGTTTTGCGACTAACAACTAGTTGTTGATTCTGTTCAATCGCATGATGCGCCCAGCGACGTTCCAGTCTTGGACATAAAGATTTCCGTCTTTGTCCCAGTAAGAACCATGCGTTCCGCTGAAGACACCTTCGACCCATTGGTCTTGAGGCACCGCAAACGATTTGCCCTTGGCAGGGTCGGGGTTGTGTCCAAGCACGGCAATGATAGTATTGGACTTATCCAAAATCACAACACGACCTTTCAAATCTGGCACGGAAACATAGTCGCCTTGGATCGCAACGCTAGTTGGCATTCCAAGTCCAGTAATGACGACTTCGATGAACTCACCTTCAAGCGAATAGTGAAGCAATCGTCCTTTGGGTTGATGGTTGCGATCACAGATCAACAGTCGCGGCGGATCGTAACGCGTATCCAGCGTCATGCCATGCGCGGTGTTGAATTGTTTCAGTCCGTTTCCTTTCTCGCCAAAGTGACGAAGGTACTTGCCCGTTTTGTCGAACACAAAAATATGGTTACTGGCGTAGCCGTTGGACAAAAAGATATCGCCGTTGGGGGCAACCGTGATTGCTGTCGGACTGATCCGCTTCAGGTTCAATCCGGATTCTTTGGGAAACGGTAAACGCATAACGATCTTGCCGCTTGCCGCGTTGAACTTGATTCCTTCCTGGTCTTTGTTGCGAGCTCCATAGATGAACTCCGCGCCATCTTCTTCGCGGATTTCCATGTCATGAATGTTCGAATAATCTTTGCCCAAGTACGACTGGACAACTTTGCCTTCGGGTGAAAAAACGAATACACCTGCCTTGGCACTGGTGTAGATATTGCCCGATTTGTCGATCACGACACCACCGTGTGTAGGACCGAGCGCCGAACTGCCATCGGGCCGAAGTCCCCAGCCTGGAACCGTTTCAAAAGTCATCGACCCATTGCCCATCAAAACTCCCTTCGGTTTTTGGGCGGCCGCCGTGACAATCATCAAGGCCAGAATCAGGTGTGTCAGCAGTACTTTCATAGTAAGAGCCTGTTGGAAGATTCAGGAACGTGGTTTGCGGATGTGCTCGACTTCGGGCAACAGACTACAAGAAATGAATTGCGGTTGGGGGCGATCAGCACGATGAGTTCTTGGGAATCGGCGTATTGTTCGTTTCGCCAATCGAGGCGAGATCGAACGTGTTTGGGCTGATTTAGTCCCGAAAGAGCCCAAATTTCCGCAAAAACCGGCAGAAGACTGGCATTTTGGGGTTAGAGAATCGCCTTTCTGGTCGATCTGAGGGACACTTATTAGGCCGTTGGGTACATTAGTTCCCTGGATGCGTTCCAAAACCAGACGACATTTCCTCGGTAAATCTCTACATATGCTATTCCAACACAATCTATCTCGCTGCATCCTGATCGCTGCGTTAATCGTTGCTGCAAAGCCTGCCCTGGCTGCCGACGAGTTGCCAGCTCAGGTCAAGATGATCAACGCGCAAATCGAGCAAGGCTGGCAGGACTTTGAAATCCGCCCGGCACCCGAAGTAGACGACCGGACTTGGTGCCGTCGTGTTTTCTTAGACGTGATCGGACGCATCCCAACGTCGGCGGAACTAAAGACGTTCATCGCTGACCGCGACAGCAATAAACGATCCAAGCTAGTTGATTCCCTGCTGTACGATGACAAGTACACCGAGGAGTACGCTGGTCATTGGGGAACCATTTGGACAAACATCCTGATTGGCCGTGGTGGTGGAAACGACCGCCGCTCGTTGGTGAATCGCAGTGGCATGCAAAAGTACTTGCGAGATTCGTTTGCATTGAACAAACCGTATGACCGCATGGTCTATGAGTTGGTTACGGCCGAAGGAAGTTCCAAGCCCGGAACGGATGGGTTCAACGGTGCTGTGAACTACTTGATCGGAAAGGTCAACGAAGAGAAGGCCACGCTGGCGGCAAGTAGCACATCGCGGACTTTCTTGGGCTTGCAAGTTCAGTGTACCCAGTGCCACAACCATCCATTCAATCAGTGGAAACAACAAAAGTTCTGGGAGTTCAATTCGTTCTTCCGTCAAACACGTGCCTTGCGAAAATTCGTTGATGGGACTCGTGATATTAGCTACGCCGAATTGGTCAACGAAGATTTTGCTGGCGAAGCAAACAATCCAGAAGATGCTTTGGTGTTCTATGAACTGCGAAACGGGCTGACTCAAGTCGCCTATCCAGTTTTCACTGACGGCACCGAAATACCGCACAGTGGATTCGTCAGCGATGTGAATCGTCGTGAAGAACTTGGCAAGCTGATGTTGAACAGTGAGTTCTTGGACAAAATGGCTGTGAACCGAATATGGTCTCAATTCATGGGCCACGGTTTTACAAAGCCAATTGATGATCTTGGTCCACACAATCGTGCTTCGCATCCAGAGCTACTGGAAAAGCTGGGCAAGGAATTCCGCAAAGCAAGCTACGATCTCAAGCAATTGATTACTTGGATCACACTCAGCAAGTCCTACCAGCTAGCTTCGGTACTCGGCTCCAGCAACGAGATCGATGACCCATCGATTGGCGAAAAACCAAAGTTCTCACGTTTCTATCTTCGCCAGATGAGTGCCGAGCAACTTTATCAGTCGATGATCACGGCAACCGGCGCGACAGCAGCAGGAACTTACGAAGAGCAAGAGCAACAGCGCCGCCGTTGGCTTCAGCAGTTTGTGGTTGCGTTTGGCACTGACGAAGGTGACGAAGCGACGACGTTCAACGGTTCGATCCCACAAGCTTTGATGTTGTTCAATGGCGAGCTGACTAAAAAGTCGACCGCCACGAACAAAGGATCCATGATCGAACGCATTTCAAATGTTGGACGTTCGCCAGCCGATAGCCTGGCCGAATTGTTTACGATCGGACTGGCACGTCGTCCTGTTAAACAGGAAGTAACGGTCGCATCCAAACTGATGGCCGCTCGCAAGGGCGACGAGAAAGAGATGCTCAAGGACATGTGGTGGGCAATCATCAACAGTAACGAATTCATCATGCAGCACTAACCTTGCTGCGTCTACGTTTTAACAACGCTTAACGTTTTTACAAAAACAACTTCAAGACATACAAACTTTCGTGTAGGGAACCTGATTATGAAAAACTGGAAAACACCAGCCGGAATGACTCGCCGTCACTTTAATTCGCATTTGGCGGGTTCAAGTGCGGCACTGGGCGCCGCGTTGACGATGGGAAATTCGATACGTGCTCATGCCGACACGATGCGCAAGAATCGTAAATCCGCGATCATGTTGTGGATGGGTGGTGGCCCGCCAACGATCGACATTTGGGATTTGAAACCAGGTGCTGCGACAGGCGGACCTTTCAAGCCGATTGCGACATCTGGTGATATGCAGATCAGCGAGCACATGCCGATGACTGCCAAACAAATGCACAACTTGTCAGTGATTCGCAGCATGTCGACACGTGAGGCCGATCACGGTCGCGGTCGCTATTACATGCACACTGGCTTTGTTCCAAACCCAAACATTGAACACCCCAGCTACGGTTCGGTGCTCGCACATGAACTGATCTCGCAGCGACCAGGGCTTGAGATTCCACCGTTTGTTTCGATTGGAGGCGCGAGTGCTGGTCCTGGATTCTTGGGCATGGCATGGGCTCCGTTTTCAGTTACCAGCAACGGCCGTATCCGCAACTTGGATATGCGAGTCGATGATAGTCGTTTGATGCAGCGAATGGCTGCTCTGCAAACGATTGAAAATGGATTCATTCGCAAGACTCGTGATTTGCCCGCACGCGAACACGCCAAGGTTTTGAAGAAGACGCAGGACTTGATGACCAGCCAGCAGATGAAAGCCTTCCGGGTTGACGAAGAACCAGCGGCAATGAAAGAACGCTACGGCGAGAACGGCTTCGGGCAGGGTTGCTTGTTGGCCAGACGTCTGGTCGAAGCTGGTGTTCCCTTCATCGAAGTCGATTTGGGCGGCTGGGACTTGCACCAGAATGTTCACCAAACGCTTGCTGATACAAAACTGCCTCAGCTTGACAGAGCCATGAGTGCGTTGGTCGAAGACTTGGAGCAGCGCGAGCTGATCGATGATACTTGCATCATGTGGATGGGCGAGTTCGGTCGTACGCCTCGTATCAACCAAAACTCTGGTCGTGACCACTGGGCACGATCTTGGTCGGTTGTTGTCGGTGGCGGTGGTGTCAAAGGCGGCTTGGGCATTGGTGCCACAACCGAAGACGGGATGCGCGTTGACACGACTCCGTATACCAGCGAAGACGTGATGGCAACTGTTTGCCGTGGCCTAGGAATTTCAACTGAAACAACCTTTACCAGCAAGAATGGTCGGCCGATGAAAATCGCCAACGGTGGTAAAGTGATCAGCGAACTGGTTGGTTAGCAATCCTGTTCCGCTAACATCAGTTTGTTAGCGGAGTGGTATCGATTAGGTCGCGTTTTTGGATGGAGCCTTCGTTGGTTTTTGGCAAATGGATTTGCAGGCACCGCTCGCCGGTGGAGCGTTGAGTGTCACAATCGAATGGAACTGGTGACCAAGCCCCAGCAGACCTGGGCGAATTGATTGACAGGCACCAGCGAGGTGTCTGGCGGTACTTGCGAATGCTTGGATGTGATGCGGCGACCGCGGATGATTTAACGCAAGAAACGTTTTTACGTGTTTTGCGACAAGAGAATTTTGTTCAGCACAATGATTCGGCGACCGCCGGCTACTTGCGCCGAACGGCATACAACTTAGTCGTGTCCAGACACCGAAAGTCTGGGCGTATGCAAACGGTTGCCGAGCAAACGGTTCTTGATGAAATCTGGAATCGTTGGGCTGGCAAAGACATAACGGGAGATCTTGCTGTTGATGCTTTGAACCATTGCCTTGATGAATTGACGGAGAGAGCTCAGTTGGCGCTGCGAATGCGTTTCGCCGACAACGCCACTCGAGTCGAAATTGGTCAGGCACTTGGGATTACAAATCACGGAGCAAGAAATTTGATGCAACGCGCCAAAGGGCAACTTCGCGATTGCGTTGAAACAAGAATTCAACAGTTGAACGAAAATGAGTAAAGAACTAGAAGCCACCGAAGATAAAGCGCTTGATGCGTTGCTGGCTGAAGTGCATGGGAACGGGCCGCCGCCAGAATTGACAGCGCAGATTCTGTCGCGACTGAAGTCATTACAAACTCAGCCGATCGTAACCCCGGCAAGCAAGAACAAAAAACCCAAGCGGAACCTTGGTTGGGTCGTCGCTGCCGCTGGATTGGCTGCGTCGTTGATGTTTCTTGTCTGGCTCTCAGACACTGGCAAGCGGGATGACCAAATAGCGGAGCAAGAAGCTTCTAATCCCCAAGCCGAACAAGTCGCCGTTGCCGAGACGCCAGTTCACGAAGCCAACAGAAGTGACACCGACGTGGTTTCCAGAAAGAAACCTCGTCCCTTCAAGATGCCAGCGGGGATTCCCTTGGCCAGTGGCGACGATTCCAATGGTAGCCGCCCAGCACCTGCGAATCGCGATGCCAGAACGCCGAACGAATTGCCTGACGATAACCAACAAGACATCACGTTGGTTTCTGTCCAGCATGCGAATGATTTCGATAGCTACTGGAAAGCCGTTGGTGTGCAGCCAATGGATTTTGCAGAATACGATGACATCGCGAATCGCTTGCAGACACGTTTGGGGATCCTGATCTCGCGTGAAGGGTTGCAGGATCCGAAAGTGTTGCAACAGCAGATCATTGAATCGAGCGACCCCGAAAAACTCGCGAAGGCTTGGCTGGACCTTGTTACTGATCGTGGTTTTTCCAAACTGAAGGAACAGAATTCCAAGCTGTTGATGAACCAGTTTGCCAAGTCGATTCGTGGCGAGAAAGCATTTGACGAAACCGTTTCAGATTTGACTGGCGGCAATAGCGAAGCGTCGCCAGCCTGGTACGCAGCGTTGGCAGCTAGCGGAAACGAGGGTTTGGTTCGGCGGCTGTGCTCTCTGACATTGAACATGGATTTGCGATGCATCAAATGCCATGACTCCAAAATCGAGCGTGGCGGGCAACAGCACGATTATTGGTCAGTGACAGCTTTGGTGCGTCAATCGCTTCGTCGCGATCGGGGTGGTTATCAGATTGAACAAAGCAACAAACCAAAAGCTGTCTTTTATGAATTGGCAGATGGACGTCAGCAAGCTGCCCAGCCTAAGGTTCCGGCGGCGTGGACAGACCGTGGCCGTCCGATGGACGACCTACGGCAGTGGTCACAAAGCTTCATTCGTTCGGAGCGGCTAGCCCGTGGAACGATCAACTCACTGTGGAAATTGGTTCACGGTCGATCGTTGCACGCGAGCGCTTTGGATGCTGTCAGCGCGCCCAATGACGAATCGCTAAAACAACTAGAAGATCGATTGGTCGCTCACCTGATTCGTTCCGACTTTGATATCAGTTCGGCTCTTGCGTTGATCATCACATCGCCACTGTCACGCCTTTCCGTTCCCGACGCACTGCGTCCAGAGAACAGTTTATTGGTAAAAGAACATGACGCGCGAGAGGCAATGGGATTGGTAGGAGCATTCGCTGCGAACCTTCCTAGTCTTCCGCCGCATAAGTTTTCTGAACGAGTCGATTTGGTGATGCGTTCGGCGGGCGGGCTTATGTCACTTCCGCAGAACAATGACCTGAATGCTCAGGCCAACGCAAACGTGGATTCAGGCTCTTCGACGCACAAAGATCCATCGCCCTCACCGACGTATGGCTTGCCAACTGACGACGAACACTTTCCGGTTCACTGGTTGGCTTCGTTGGATGGGTTTGACAGTCAAGTCCAGCATTTAGCGTATTTGGCTGGGAATAGCCGTGTACCGGACGCGATTGCTCAGGCGGCCACGACCATGGAAAAATCGTCAGAAATCACAAAAGAGTTAGCATTACAACGGGTTTGGTGGCTGCTGCAAAAGTAGTTGGACGATCTAGAATTCCAGGTCCACCAGTTGCAGCAATATCGATTATCATAAGAGTCTCGTCTTAATGACACGTCGATTCTTTTCTTCGTTGCTTCCAGGTCTGGTCGAATACGATGGGTGTTCGTTTTTCTTGCCACGTGTGTTCAAAGAAATTGAACATTAAGGAAGAGCTTGCTGGCCGCCGAGGCATTTGCCCAGCATGCTCTGCGCGAATTCGTATTCCAGTCGAAGATGCGGATTTTTCAACGGCCGTTGATGATCCTAAACCAGCTTTGGCTGCGACTGCTGGCGATACATCAGGATCTTCAAACGGTTCATCCGTTCCTGAGCCAACCAATGGAGCAGCGGTCAAACAGCGAGCGAACAAGCCAGAATCGAAACAGGCCCCGTCCATTAGCGGTCGGATTGACGCGCTCGATGGCGAACCCACATCGACTTGGTATGTACGTCCTCCCAGCGGTGGGCAGTACGGACCTGCCGATGGTGACACCCTGCGAGACTGGATCAAAGAAGGGCGTGTCGCATCCAATTCGCTGCTTTGGCGAGATGGATGGCCGCAATGGCGCGAGGCGAAAAACGCGCTGCTGGAAATCGCTGATCAACTGCCCAGCGCAGAATCGGCACCAGACACTCCCATCAGCACGCCGAATAATCAAACAGTTGAAAAGACATCCATCTCGGAAGATGAAATCAACGACTTCGGTTTTCAAGAACTGGAGGCATCGTCGCCGCAACAACCAGCACAAAAGTCGCCTGCTCTAAATGAAGCCGATCACAAAATCGGTGCCCAACGTCGTGCCAAGAACAGCAAGCGAATCGTCACGATTGGCATGCTGATTGGCACCGCGGTCTTGCTGTTAGCTGGCGTCGTCTACCTGGCGCAAAGATAATCTTGCGTTAGAAAACGCTGCGCCGCAACGCGGGTTCTTGGTTGCCTTGTTGCATCTGGCCGTTCACGGGTCACATGATCACTACGAAGACATTAAAATTTGTGTGCTGTTCATTCCATCATCCAGCAAACAAAGAACCATCATGGCTGAAGCAAACGATCTGAAACCCAACACATTCTTCATTGAAGTCTCTGGCGCGGGGATACCTGAAGTCGATGGTCTATTCGTACCATCAACCGCGCCGCCAGTGGCATCTGAATCGGGAACCATTTCTAGTCAAGGTTATTGGAACGGCAAAATGGCTTGGGATCGCGCCGATGGAAAGTGCGAGCGATCTCCGTCGCTTTCCTATTCGAACAGTTATCAGTCATGGCGCATCGCTCGGCTAGACGGCCACCTTGCCTATGACATCACCTGCGAAAACGATATGCCACCGACCGATCAACCGTGGCATGTCTATAAGAAAGGTGTTGCTCCCGCTCCCAGTCTTGTCATCCATCATTTCGATCCTCGCGAGCCATGTCCTGAACCGAATGTCGTGTTCGTGTTGGGAGGTCCCGGTGCTGGAAAAGGGACGATGTGCGAACTGGCGGAATCACAGCTTGGCTGGACTCATTTGTCGACCGGCGATTTGTTACGCCAAGAGATTGATTCGGCAGGTCCGAATGCCGAAACAATTCAAGCCATACAAGCCGAAGGAAAATTGGTTCCGAATGAAATCACAGTGAAACTGCTGCAAGAAGCGATGGAAACGATCACACGGACAACGGGCAAGTTGAATTTTTTGCTGGATGGTTTCCCCCGTTCGCTTTCCAACCTGGAAGGCTGGTACGAAACATTTGGCCGTGAGACTGAATTGCCAAAAATGTTGTACTTTGAATGCCCGCTACCAGTCTTGGAACAGCGGATATTGGGGCGTGCGAAATACACCGACAGAAACGATGACAACCTCGAAAGCATTCAATTGCGATTTGAAACCTTTAAGAAAGAAACGCTGCCAATCGTCGATCTATTTCGCGGCAAAGACAAGTGCATCGAGATCGACACCAGCAATGATCGACAATCCGTCTACAATGCCGTCGCTGATCACTTAGCTGAATTTACTGACCAAGAGGCCGCTGCTCAGCCGCTTTCGGAGCGCGCCGAGATGCTGCTAGGGTTACGCCCCTTCCCCAAGAAGGAATGATTTGGCCACGGGCGAGCGGCCAACATCTACTCTGACAGGCCGCGTCGTGCTTTCAGTCTTAGCACCATGATTAGCGTAGAAACCGCTAGTAAAAACGCGCTAAAGATAAAGTAACCGTAGACGATAGCGACGTTTCCAACATTGGCAGGCTCGTCTTCGAGTTGTTCATTCAAGTTCGCGTCCAAAGGCAGCGAAAACAATGCTGAAAACGGACTGGTAATGCCTGCGATGTCAAAACTTGCAATTTGAGTTGTTTCGAAATCCAGAACCTGCATCAAAGTAGTGATTGCTGGTGGCACAACGTATAGCAACAAAAGCACGACGTAGGTGCTGAGTAGCGCGATTGATGTCTTCTTTTGGAACAGCGAGCAAATCAATGCCACCACGGAATTGATCAGGCAAACCATCATCACAATTCCAAACATCGCGAGGACGCTCAGCCAATTCGTCCAAAACGCACTGTTCAGCAAAGCCCCCAGCAATAGCGGCCAGAGCAAGAAGCAGGTCAAGACCGCAGAAATTCGGAACCCGACGACGAACTTTCCAACCAGGATTTGCCAAGGCGAAAGCGTGGTGGTCAACAACAAATCCAAGGTTTGCCGTTCTCGTTCGCTCGTCATGCTGCCAGCCAAGAACACAGGGCCGACCAACATATTGAATACGATGACGTAAACGGCGAACCAGGGACAACTGTCCATCTTCCAGAATAGAAAGACACCCATCAACGGAATCGCGAGCAGCATGCTGATCTGAATCACCAAACGCAGCATCAACGTTCCTTGACTAAAAATCTCGCTATGGATCTCTTTGTCGTAGACCGGATTG
>CAYNNP010000182.1:0-13674 GCA_964398215.1 uncultured Pirellulaceae bacterium
GCCTTCATCGCCGCCAGCGGCGCTCTTCACGCCGAAGGCGTTTGACAACAAAGCCCAGGGTCGCGCAGCGCACCCTGGGATATACATACCGATCAAACGGGAACCGCAACGCGGTTCAACAACGCGGCCTTGGGTTCCGGATTACAGAGACTCCGAACACCAATGTGGTTCAACACGCGCGCGACGACACGGAATTGTTCGACCCCGTTGGGGTCGCCGCGACGTCGTGGTTGCGTACCCAGGGTGCGCTGCGCGACCCTGGGCTTTGTTGTTAAACAGCTTCGCTGTTGCCTAAACACTGGCTTTTAGACCGTGGTCCGGAAAATTTGTGGGTAGAGACAAGGCTAAACCCCGAGCCTATATGCTGTCGCCACTCCGTGGCTGGTTTCTGGTTGTTTCATTCAATCGATTGAACGAAACTCAGACCAGTTGTAGGTACTTTAGCAGTGGCTGACTTAGAACTAGCAATCCGACTACCACTGCGGTGAGTGATAGGACTAGGACTGCTGCGGCGGCGACGTCTAGCGCATGGCCCACTCGTTCATCTTGCTCGGGGTGCACGGCCTTTACGAGTGCTTCGATCGATGTGTTGAATAGCTCGGCCGCGATGACGCTGCCAATCACGATTGATAATACACACCATCGCCAAAGTTCAATTCTTAGTAACGAACTCAGCGCAATGACACATATCGTGACGGCTATGTGAACCCAGAAACTGTTTTGCTCCCGAAACGCTTTCAGCAGGCCACCAATCGCCACTGCAAACTTACTGCGCCAGGTCATCACTCCAGTCCTTCAGCACCTGGTGGTGGTATCAGCGCGCCGCCTAAGCGACCGAGTCGCCGTGAAGGCCAAAACCGTGGTTCGATCGAAAAACCGGTGCTGACGTTGTCGCGCCCTGAATCCACATTCACGCCCAAACGGACCAGGAACGATTCGCCAATTCGTGTCAAACCATACGCTTGGCCGATGTTACCCGCCGAACCAAAGTCATACGTATTGGTTCCGGACAAGATCCATTTGTCGTTGATTCGATAGTCCACGCTGCTGAATACGACCGTGCTACTGATAGGACCTTCCAGACTTAATAATCCAATGAACCAATCGCCACGTCCTGGTCGACTGGTGCGGACGCCAGCGCTGACCGATCGCAATCCATCATCAAAGAAGTCAAAATAGCCGTCGCTCAAAATCGTAAACCGATCGCCGATGTGGTATCGCATTTCATACGTCGTCGGCCCAACGGTCTCACCAAAATTGTCGCGATCAGCATCAGGGAACAAAATCGTGTCGATGTCCAATTGAAACAGATCCACAATCCGCTCTTGTCCCGGCAAGCCACGCTTGGTTTGAAAACGCTGATGCACACCGAGGCGGAACTGTTGGAGATCGTCCGCGATCTCTTGGCCTGGCGTGGTCACAGATCTCTGCAAGCCTTGTCTGAACGCGTAGGTTCGTGGGTCGAATTGAGCCGGTAAGACTCCGCCGAACGTGGACCCAATGAACCGACGCCGAAATTGTTCCTGTGCATTGTCGTCCAGCGAATCGTACAAAGGCAACTCGTCTAGGTCCGTATCGCTGTCCGCATAAAAGTACTCCGCAGTCCACTCTACTTTGTGTGCCAAGCCACGAACGTTCAGCAGGTTGCTTTGGATCGTTGGATCAACTCGTGTCATCGGTAAACTGGCACGCAAACCGGCTTGTCCGAGCAATCGAGTCAACGAATTTCCGGCGATGTCTTCTTCGTAGTAGGCTGCTTCGCCCGACAGAAACGGAACGAACTTGAATGGGCCTGCTGCAACTGGCAATGCAACTTCGTGTTTGGTTGACGCGACAACACCCTCACGGTCAGCTTCACCAGGCAGTGGGAAGTTGTTCGCGGCTTGAATCGGGTCCGTCGGCGCATCAGCAACATTCAGCTTCGTGTAGGCAACTCGGTTGTGTGATGAAAGTGTTAGCCAATCGCCAAGAAACGAACCGCCCAGAAGGTAGTGATCCAACGAAGGTAGGTTCTCTGTCTCAGAGAAGAACTCATTGATCTGAACGTTGGCCGCTAGATCGAATGCTTGATTTCTAAAGTACTTACGAAGTCGAAGGCCTGTGTTGTGGTCACTGTCGCGGTCCCATTCACGTTCAATGTACTGTTCCAAGAAATTGCGATCGCTGATCCAGCCAACTTCTGCGGCGAACTCAAAGTCGTTTGGCAAATAGTGCCGATGGCGAAAAAATGACCGCCCGCGAAACGACGTTTCGGGTTGTAAATCGATTCGGTCACCGCCCAAACGATCCAGCCCATCGTCATCGATCACCCAAGTATCGAAAACGCCGTTGACCGGACCACTGACTCCGAACAAACCTGGCAAGCGATACTTGAGTGTGGTTCCAACTCCGAACCCACGGTCACTTAAGTAGTCCGTTGATAAATCCCAATCCACTCCTTTAGGTGCGTTTTGGATTCCAAGCAATTGAAACAGATCCCAATTCAGCAACACCTGGTTGCCAAAGATTCGATCATTCTTGTAGTTGACTCCCGACAGGTACAGCGTTGGTTCGGTCAAGCTGGCAGAGAATCTTGGCCAATACAAAATCGGAACGCCAGCCATGTACACAAAGTTATTGCGGCTACTGGCGAACGGTTCGGATTCCGTTGTTGGCCGCCCGGTGATGGGGTCGGTGCCAATGCGTGCTTTCTGGGTCAACGAGAGTTGTTCGCTTTGCAGCCAATAGCGTGGTATACCCAGTCGGCTTGTGGTTACCGCAGCATCAAAAGCAATGATGTTGCCTTGGGCGACTTGCTGCATCACGTCAGCCTTCAGTCGAACGATTCCTTGGTAGTTTGGAATCGTCGTGATGGCTTCGGCATCCAAAATGACACCCTTGCGTTGTGCCACGTTAAAGTACATTCGTTCGGCGTAGATAATCCGGTCGCCTTGCCGGAAAACGATATCGCCTTCCAGGTACAGTTCTCCTTGTGACTGGCTAAAGTCGACATCGCCGCTGAAGATATTGGTCAGCAGCGGAACCCAGGCGACAATCCGATCAGCCGACAGGGATATTGATCCCAGCTGAATAACTTGCCCGTCGAATTGAGCGGCGACATCTTGAATCTGCGCCGTGACACCGCCCCGAGCGATGACGACGCTTTCGCCGGTTTCCGGTCGATTGATTGTGCTGTATTGCTGAAGCGTCGAAGTATTGCGCGACAGGATACTGATCGCTTGCCGCCCGCCATCAACAAAGAACTGATTGACACCGGTGGTTGCGCCATCGGAAAACGTCATTGGTTGCGGAACGCTTGAAATATCCGATAAAGGAGAATTCAAAACGGGTGCTGGAATCGATTGGTTCTGGGTGAACTGAACTTGCTGCACGCCTTTTTCAGCTGGATTCGCATCGCTCTGCGAATCAGGCGGCAAAAATTGAAGCAAAGCTGGCTTGGAGGCCGGGACGCCACCAAAGTTTGGTGAATTGATTTCCGGATCGTTAACCGACTCAAGGATGGTGACAGTTGGCTCTGCTCGTTGGCTGCCATCGGCTCTTTGCAATCCATCGATTACAACTCGGGTGCGAACCTTCCCGCGCGGACCGTCGGAGACCAACAGGATCGATCGCGCCGAAATCCGCCGATTGCCCTGATGCAGTTGGCATTCACCCTCTAGCAGCGAGGCTTGCGAGTCACCGATAGTCCATCGATACACCTTGTCGCCGCTGGCTTGGATCGGTGCAGAGAGTTCTTGAGCAGATGCATTGCGGTGAGTGATTCCAACTGCGATGCAAACACTGGTCAATAACCACATCGCCCAGCGCATATTTTCCTGGTGGATTTGACGAAACGTCCGTCTAAATCCCCGATTCATTTGACATTCGTTGGCTTCCGTGCTCAACAAAGTCCGCGTAGTCCTCCGTGGAAAAGATCTAAAATCCGTGGAAGTCTACGAACTGCGTTCAGTCAGACACAACCGCGATGCGTGTATTCTTCCTGACAACCTGGCAGTAGAAGTGTAAAACTCGGGGCGTGAAACTCTTTGGCGCTCGTGAAACAGACTTATGGGTGCGCACGAAAAAACTCAGGCCTTGCGACCTGAGTTTTCGTTGTTCAATCCGATCCCAGTGATTACTGGTTCAGTTGCTCTTCGATTTGCTCTCGGGCAGCTCGCGTTCCAAGAGCTCCCCACAGTCCGTAGGGACTCATTTGACCTGGTGCTTGAGCTCCCGTTCCACCCAGGCGAATCGTTGGAACGGTGGAATCACCGGCTTCAACCGAATCGGTCATGAAGATAACCGCGCCGTCGCCCATCAGAACGTGCACGCCGCCTTGGTGGCGACTGCTGGGAGGCAACATCCCTTGGCCGGTATCAAAGAACGTGACGCACAATTCAGCATTGGGTGGCAGAATTGTGTTCATGCTACTGTAGTTTGCATTGCCACTTGCCCAGCGATATCCTCGTCCTTGGTTTGCAGCTGCCAAAGTTGTGATGCTTGGATCCCAGAAACTTGGTCGCTCGGGGTCGATTTCATTTCGGCAACGCAACGGGTTGTCACGGGCTTGTGGAAAACTGAAGTGAGCTCGAGCAATGGTCCGCTTATCCCGGTCACCCAAGTCGGTGGCGATTTCGGCGGCAGCGATTGTGTTGGACAAACCATCCAAGACATCACGGAATCGCATCTGTCTGCGAGTGACGAAAAAACCACGCCCAGAAGCATTGATCGCTGTTGCACGAAAATCGCTCGGCTCAAGGTCTCGCTGAAAAGCACCGTCAGCGACAAAGTCAACGGCATCGCCAATGCAGGCGGCATAGTTGGTGCGTCCCATTGCCGGTACTCCCACACCTGGGTCGCTAGGGCAACGCAGTGTTGGAATCTCAGTAACCCAAGGCTGGTAAGCCGTGTTTCGCAAGTTAACACCACTGCCGTAAACGTTGTCTTCGTCAGTAATGGTTGGGCCCATCGCAGGCCATGGTGGAACACGAGTTGTGCCAGGTGACGATAGATCAACCGTGTTTGGATTGCTGATCTGTTCCCAAATCGCTTGCTGCTCCATAAACGGTGTCAGCCCAACCAACCAACTTAATGTCAGGTGATTTGATTTGTCGCTAGCACGGAACCAATCTTCTCCATCAATAAACTCACCTCTTGCTGAGCTTGCACCGCTGGTTCCACCCATCTGTGTTGGCAGACGTTTGTAGGTGGAGTGGTAGTTGTGCATTGCCAACCCAATTTGCTTGAAATTGTTGCTGCAACTCATTCGACGGGCAGCTTCGCGGGCTGCTTGAACGGCAGGCAAAAGCAAGCCTACCAGAATGCCGATGATTGCGATCACCACCAGCAGTTCTACAAGCGTAAAAGCCGCTCGTCTCTGACTACGTTGAATCATTGGATACTCTTCTGTTGAAGGAGGAAAAGGACAAAAAATCTATCAGGACAATCTAAAGAACACGTTTTGTTGGTGCGGTTGAAGAAAAACCTATCTGCCCTTTCGGGCTGCTTCTTCCGCTGCCAAGTTCGCACTCTCTTGGTCGGTTAGTTTGTAGTCTTCGGTACGTTCGATGACTGTGGGTTCAGATTTCCCACAGCCACTTAAAGAGAATGTCGTGAGGACCACGACGCATGTTGCGCAAAGCAATGAGAATCTTTTCATTTCGATCATCAAGTGAATGTGTCAAAAAATGGAGACAAGTGTGTGCTAGGTGCGGTGCCGTATGTTGGCTTCACACGTCAAATCTATTCGTAACATAGGAAGCGCATCTGCGAGTGAAAACCCTTCATTTCCCCATCGCGCGATTAAGTTTTTGTTAACGCAAGTTCGCTTAATCGAAACAGCGGGAAGGTCTCCGCTGTGATGCACTTGAGGTAGTTTGGTCTACCGTAGATTCGAAAGACAGTTGGCGCTCTTTCGCGGAAAAAAGAGAAACGCAAACACGCGAAACCCCGCCATAGAGTGGCTAATTTTCGGTTGCGTTTAAATAACACGCGAGTTTAACGCGCTGCTGCATCACTGCGTTCTCTTTTGACCTGCCAGGTTTTGCCTAACACTATTCCGTTTTCGTCCACAAGATATGCGGATTGATGCAAAGCCACGGTTGGGCAAATGTGTTTTGGGAACGCAAGCAGTGCATCACCGATCTGGAACGACGTTGCATCGGATGTTTGAACTACCAAGTGCTCTTCACTGTGGCCAATGAATTTTGCACCTGGAATTCGCGGCAATACTACACGCTCGTTCAAAGCCATTTCGGATGCAATCGCTTTGTGTCCAAGGTCAAGACATAACAAACCATCACCGGGTTTGCTGATCACGCGAGTCAGCAGGCCGGCCGCAATCAGAAAGTCCATTTCAGCGTAGGAATTGCCGTAGCCGTGGTCCCACAGCGCTGGTGTCCCTGGGCTGCACTGGTGATTCGTTTCCGATGCCCAAATTCCAAACGTTGGCGACCCTCCGCCGACGACTGCTGAATCATTGGATTGTAGATAGCGATCGACGGAATCAAGCACAACACGGGCTCGCTGTTGCCGCGTTGCCAGCGGCACGTCGTGAATGTGCCCGTCGTAAACGTGAAGCCCATCGAACCGCAGATTTGCGTGCGACTCGATAGCGCTGCGTACGGTGTCCAGTTTTTTACCAAACGCAACACCCGTTCGCTGCATCCCACAATCAACATCGATCATGACGCCCAGCATTCGTGACGAGTCAGTAAAGCATTGTGCAAGTCGATTGACGACGTTTGTGTCGTCGACAATCACCGACCAAACAACATTTTTAAACGTCAACTGAAGCTTTCGGATGGCTTCGACATCAGGGCCTACGGGCTGACGAGCAATCAGAATGTCGTTGCAACCAGCTGCAGCCGACATGTGGGCTTCAGCGATCGTAGCAACTTTACAGCGCGCGATCCCGGCGCTCACTTGACGTTTGACGATCTCAGGCATCTTGTGAGTTTTGACATGAGGCCGCAGTCGATGTGTATCACCGCCAACCATTTCAATCATGGTCGCGATATTGGCATCCACTCGGTCAGGCACGACAACCAACGATGGAGTTGGAATCGATTCAGGGTTTTTCAATTCAAACCAATTCATGCCCATGCTCGATCCAAAAATTCGATGAAATTTTGATGGGTGATCTTTGCTAGATCTTCGTTGCTGTATCCACGATCAGCCAACGCGTCGACAAATTTTTGCAGGTCTGCGATTGTATCCAGGCCTACAGGAGTTTGTTCCGTTCCGTATCCACCATCCAAGTCTGTTCCAATGCCGATGTGATTCGCGTTTCCAACCAGTTGGCAAATGTGATCCACATGATCGGCGACGGCAGCAATATCTGCGTGCGGCATATCGCTGGGAAGCGTCTTTCCGCGAATCCAATTTGGTACGACCATCCAAACATCAAAAGCAGCGCCGATCACGCCACCGCGCTGTGCAATCGCCTTGATTTGGTTGTCGGTCAACTGCCGAGGATCGTCAGCGATCGACCGACAGTTATGGTGGCTTGCCCAAACCGATCCACCAAAGCAATCAAGTGCTTGCCAAAATGTTTGCTCGCACAGATGCGTCACATCCATGATGATTCCCAATCGATCCATTTCCGACAGCAGACGCTTTCCAAGATCCGATAGTGGACCGTCCTGGTCATGGCCGAGCGCGTATCGACCGATTCCATAATGCGCGGGCCCGAGCGCTCTGAGCCCTTGATCAAACGAATCTTGCAAATCGCTCAAGTCACGAATTGAATCGGCGCCTTCCAAACTCAGGATGTAACCGATCGGCGTTTGTTCTGGATCTAATTTCCAATCACGGATTTGCTGATGCAATTGGTCGCGATTGGTGATTGGCCGCAATTCACCTGCCGTTTCCATTGCGCGGTACCAAGCCAGTTGGCCTTGCGTCATTGCCCACGCCTGTTCGGGCGAATCCCAAGCACCGACGGGACCTGCGGGTTTCATGCACCCCGCGATTTGAGTCGCAACACAAATTCCGATTCCAGCTTGACGCATTTCCGGAAAGCTAACGGTACCGCAAGCTCGTCCCTTGAGGTCCGTTTTGCCGGCCTCTTGTTCGCGAATCTGAGCAACCGTTCGTCGCAGGTCTCGGTTGTATTCCAGCGCGTTCAAGCTGAGGTCGAGATGGGCGTCAAAGATAAACATGGCCAGATTCTACCAAGCAACCCGGTCGTCCAACTTCGAAAACGGGCTTTCATTGGCTCAGGTCAACCAATTTGCAAACCGTTTTCCAGTTCCGGCTCGTAGCCAGCACGCCAAGTTTCTGCTCAAAGAAGTTGTTGTGGATTTTCGTTTTTGCATATCCACTTGGGCAATGCACGTAAACGCATTTTCCCACAATCTGAAATTGGTCGTCGCCAATATCGACTTGACACACACGTTTGACCGCATCAGCGGCGGGCTTCTTTCCCAGTAGCGTGAGATGCACGCTCTTGGGATCGAGGCTCTCATACGGGTTGTCGCTCTGAATGCGAGCGAGTTCACTGGCTTTGATCACAAGCACAGGAACATCAATATTCCAACCGGTGTTGATGGTGGCACAAATCCGCTTGCGAATTTCCGCCGCCGAAAGCCGCGAGCTAAAGATCAGATTGCCGCTTTGAATATAGGTCTGAACTTCTTCCAATCCAGAACTCGATAAGGCCTCGCGTAGATCCGCCATCAAGATCCTATTTTTACCGCCGACATTGATACCTCTCAACAAGGCAATCCACTTACTCATTGCAGCCCAGTGTGTTCAGTCGAAAGCCTAGAGTTGACCGCCTTCAAAAATCGAAAACTCAGCGAACACAGGCAGGTGGCTGGTCACCGTCTCGGCTTCCGCCGCGCTCAAGTTGAATACGCGTAAGAAATCGAAAGCACCTCCACGTCCGATGTACTCACTGGTGATTTGGCTGTCCAACAGTAAGTTGCATGTTTGATGTCGTCCAAAAATATCCGTCGGAGAATTGCGTACTGCAGCACGCAGGTTCTTTGCTGAAATCGTTGGCAGCAAGTAAGCATCGTCGGCTTGAAACAAACCGGCCATCACTACATCGTCTTCACCCCGCCCGTCCGTTCGCACCGACGACATGATTCTCCCCAGTAACTCGACTTCTTGCGGAGCACGCCCCAAATCGATGCGAACATTCACCATCGAAAATGTCCATGCCTTGGTAGACGATGGACCTTTCGCACGGAACCAAGCCACCAAGGGATCGTACTTCATCTGTCCTTGAGGGTCCGCCACCGTGTAGGTTTGCGTGCGGTCAACTTGCACTCGCTTGACATCAAACACAAACGCCATTTGTTCTTCTTCGCCAACCGGTCCGGTCGATTCGCCCAAGACATAGTCGAACCGCAAATTGCCTTCGTTGGCGGCATCCACCAAACGAGGAATCAGATCGCGTTCAATGGAGGCGATTTGTTGAATCGCAATCAGATCAAATCGTCGCAGAACTCGCACTGCGTTTCGCCGAGCAAGACCGTTGGCCAGTTTGGAGGCGTTGAAGCCGCCCATCGCCCAAGACGCAATTTTCAGTCTCGCGCCGGAGAACTTACTTGCCTCGACAGGCTCTGGCTCATTGACGACCGGCGCAACCGCTGGCGTACTGGTCAGCGTCACTTCCGACGGGTCGGTCGAAATATTGGGTTCTAGCGTCGTGCCGACCGAAGAAATGGCAGCCAGATCGTTGGCCAACGTCGGGTCGTAGTCAGAATAGTCCCCATAGTAGGCGTCCTGTATACCGCTGCCACGGTTCTTAGGACGAATTGAAATCCCGTCCAATCCCGATACTTGGAAGAAATACAAGAATGCGAAAACACCACCAACGGCAACAAGGACCATCAGCGGAAACGGGAGCCCGCGCCGGCGGGAATGGTAATGATTGTCAGAGTCGGGCATCACAATCACGCGGTGGGAGGAAACGCGGATCAATTCCTTTCTGACATCGACAGCTGAAATCCACCGCCCAAGCAAAATCACCAGAACACATTCGGACTCGCTATTTCACGAACTTGCAACCGTCTTGATCCAAATTGGCGAACCAAGATTCAGAATCCGTGTGTCCCAAAAATAATGCCCTATCTATCGCTCCGAATCGGATCATGCGTCCTGACATTCCGGGGTCCGCCGGTTATCTTGGGGGCACACAGTAATAATCTCTGCAATTGGAAGAATTGGCGTGAGCAAAGTTGTTGATGTCGAAGTCCCCACAGTGGGTGAGTCGATTACCGAAGTACAAATTGGACAGTGGCTAAAAGCCGATGGTGATTGGGTTGCCTCGGGTGAAGATTTGGTGGAAATCGAAACCGAGAAAGCTTCCGTTTTAGTCCCTTCGCCGGCAGCTGGATTCCTGAAATCCATCTCTGTTCCCGAAGAAGAATTCGCCAATGTTGGCGACAAAATCGCAGAGATTCATGTCGCTGAAAAACCAGCTGGCGCAAATACCCCCCAATCCGGCAGCCCTGCCGCCACTCAGGCTGCCGCGCCAGATTCCAGTACGATTGTCATGCCGGCTGCCCAGCGACTGCTGGACGAAAACGGACTTGCCGCTGGCGATGTGAAAGCGACTGGCCCTGGTGGACGACTATTAAAAGAAGATGTTCAAGCGCATTTGAGCAGCAAAAAATCGACACCGCCTGCCGCGGTTCCCAGCGCGCCGAATCCGGCTTCTTCCGCCGCACTGGTTTCCGCCAGTGGTGACCATCGACGCGAAGAATCCAAGCCGCTGAGCATGTTGCGACGAACCATCGCGGCACGTTTGGTTCATGCCCAGCAAACCGCAGCGCTGCTGACGACTTTTAACGAAATCGACATGCAGCCTGTCATGAACATTCGCAAAAAGTACAAAGAGTCTTTCGCTGACACACATGGTGTCAAACTCGGCTTCATGTCGTTCTTTGCCAAAGCGGCTGTCGAAGCGCTGAAAGCGCATCCGGCAATCAACGCTGAAATCCGCGACGACCGCGTTGTCTATCGCCACTACCAAGACATCGGCATCGCAATTGGCGGCGGCAAAGGATTGGTTGTGCCAATTTTGCGTAGCGTCGAACGAATGTCCTTCGCACAAATCGAAGCCGGTATTGCTGACTTTGCTCGGCAAGCCGGAGAGAACCGCTTGCAACCCGAAGACTTGATGGGCGGCACGTTCACGATCAGCAACGGTGGTGTGTATGGTTCGCTACTCAGTACGCCAATCGTCAATCCGCCGCAAAGCGGTATCTTGGGATTGCACTCAATCCAGCAGCGGCCGGTCGCCGTTGACGGTGAAGTCGTGATTCGTCCAATGATGTATATCGCTCTGACTTATGATCACCGAATCGTTGACGGACGCGAAGCCGTTCAATTTTTAAAGAAGATCAAAGACGTGATTGAGGATCCGGCGAGGCTGTTTTTGGAGATTTAGCGACCGAATTGTCAGCTTTTCGTGCCTGTTATGTCTGCGGCAGGCAAAGTGATATCGTCGTGCGCCTGCGCCAAACGCTAATCTACGGCGAAAACAACGATCTTCAATTAGCTGCAGACAATGCCCGGAACAGTAGCCACCACGAACATTTTCGCTTCAGCGTTCTCGCTGGATGTGCTGAGCGATTGGTTCACGCCAGCCATTTTGATTGTTGGCGGGCTGCACCTGCTGGTCTTCATCACGCTAAGAATTTGGGCCAGTAGAGATCTGCGAAATCTGGCCCAACTGCTGGAGCGATTTACCGACGGTTTTCATGGCCGCAGCCGAATGGACTGGAACGGTCACCTGACAGACCAAGTCGATGCTTTTGTGGAAGACATCCGCGAGGCATCCGAAGATCCCGCGTCGCGCAGCCTTGTCGCCGAACGGATGAAGATCCTGGACGAGCGGCGTACCTACTTGGACTCGTATCGCTTTGAATCGATTTGGAACGTCGCCCGCAACGGAATCGAGGCGTACCCACTGCTAGGAGTCTTGGGAACAATCCTCGCGCTCTGGATGGCGATGCGCGAAAACATCGACGGTTCTTCCGCAGCCGTTGGTCAAATTGTTGAACGGTTTGGATTGGCAATTGACAGTACCTTTGCTGGACTAGCGATGGCGATCTTGTTGATGGTTGTTCACAGCATGTTCGAAACCTTCTTTACCCGTTTGACCGAGAATCGCAAAAACGTTCGTGACTTGGTTGGCAAAGTAAAAACCGAATTGGTGTCTGAACCGATCAAGTCATCGGAGACCAACGGATGAGCGGAATCTCAATGCCATCACGACGCATCCGGTTCCAGTTGACATCGCTGATGGATCTGCTGTTGATCATCGTTTTTGCCCAGTACATGGAATACGCCAGTAACAAATCTGTCGCGCAGGCCGAAACCGAGCAAGCGATCGTTAGCGCCAGCGAGTCTTTGAATCAACAACACCAACAACGATCCGCACAGCTGGATAAGTTGCGGGCAAGCATGACTGCCGAGAATGAAAAACTGCGAAAACAAAAGGACGAAGCGATCCTGTTGGCGAACGAATCCGTTCGTCGGCAAGCCATGACCGAACGGTTCTTGCAGAGTCTATTGCAAGTTGACCCAGAAATATTGGACAGGGATCAATCACCCGCAGAGTCGTTACAGGTACTGGAAGAAGCACAGAAACGTGGCGCTGCGATTCGCGATGCTGACCCCACGAAACTACTGCGGTTCTTGGCTGGCTATGACGAACTGCTAAAACGCGCCGAAGTCTGGACGGTGCATGTTTCGGATCGTGGCAATACGGAACTGCAACCAGGGATGGGCCAAGTAAAATCCCAGAGTTTCCGATTGGAATCCAATTCCCAAGCACAACGTACCGAAGAATTCGTCCAACAGATGCGAGTCGCGTACTCGCAAATCCCAGAACCCAAGGGGCTGGTGGTTATCCTGGTTTCCTTTAGCCCTCGCGCGATTGCAGGGAATTATCAGCCGGTAATTGATGGGATGCCGCAAGTGATTGACGCGTTTACTAAAGACACGGAAGGCCAAACCCGATTCGAATATACAGTGATCGGTGCAATTACCGATCCGCAGCGAGATCTCCCTTCGCAGTTCTAGCCCGACATAGGCCCACCATGACCGCCGAAAAGAAAGACCGCAAAAAAAATTACAAAAGGGCCGCCAAAGCTGGCGCCGTGACAGCAATCGTTCTAGGTTTGCTGGGTGCCCTGAGTTTTATTCCTGGCCTGAAAGGACGCGGCGACGGAGATGGAGAAGGCGAAGAAAAAGTGGAAACGAAAATCGCCGATACGTCACCGTCGAAAATCGAAGATCCACCTACAGACCCAATCACAGAAGATGGCTCAACCAACGACGAGCCAAAACTGCAGCCACTGGATCTTGTCGACATTGTGATCGCTGGTGATGAGTACTGGGTCGGAACAGGCCAAGATGGCGAGGTCATTGTTCGCGAATCGCAAGAGCTAGCCCAGATCATCGCAGCCAGCAAGGCAACATCAGGTAACGATGCTGGAATTCTGATTCGCGTCGCGCGCACGCCTCAAGCAACCGCACAGGCCGAAAGAGATTTGCTAGCCGCACTACGCGAAGCTGGTTTGAACGATGACCAAATCGATAACCGCCGAACTCTAACAGACTTCGCACCACCAGCTTAGTTTGGCGACCGGAATAGTAGCTTGGCCGCTCCCGGCCGAGATTCGTTTGCAAGGGAACCGGGGACGGAAGTGGGATAAAGTCTGGCAAAGGAAT
>CAYNNP010000183.1:0-8841 GCA_964398215.1 uncultured Pirellulaceae bacterium
ACAGGCTCTCTGGCCTTGAGGGCGAATCGGTGAAGTGCCTACTGGTGTTTGTATTCGATCGATAGCACCGTTTTCTTTTCTTTCTTTCCGCCCAGGGTAACCTGTTTGGTTGTCGAATCGGAGTTCGGCCGGCCAAGATTACGAATTACAGTTACCAGGACTTCCGAGGGAGTTTTGGTGCGATTCGTATCCGTGTTGTAGTAGTTGGCTTCGATCTTGTAGGTTCCCTGCGGCGCCGAAGCGAGCGAGTACATCTCGGGGCCCAAGCCTTCTGTGATGTCTTGTGTTAACTTGCCGCCGATCTCGGTTCGGTTGTTCGAGTAATGGCATGTTTCACCGTTGGGTTCGGTCACGTGCATGTCGACGTCGGTGCGATCTGTGTTCCAGTGCATGACAACGACGATATCTAAACCTTCGGCATTCAACTTATGCCGAAGCTGATTCAGTCTCGCTCGAGAATACGAACCGATCGCTGATTTTGCTTTGCCACTATCGATCTTTTCCAGCAAATGCATCAGCTCCACCTCGGCGATGTTCTTGACGCCGGAAGCCCAACGCTGGTTCCACTTGCCGTGGCAGACTAGGTCATAGCAGACAAGAGCGGCATCGGTCTCACCTGAATCGGCGAGCGATCGTCCTAGCAACAGCAAGCACTGCGGCTGGTGTGGTCTAGCTTTGGCAAGTCGCCAGAGCAGGGGTGCGGCTTGGTCACTGCGATCCCACTTGATCGCGCGAAAGGCAACACTTCGTAGCGTGTCTGGGTCGGATGGTTTGGCTTCGACCATCGTGCTGGCTGTTTTCAACGCGTCACTCACGCCGAATTTTTCCATGCGTCGCTCAGCTTCGTCCATCACCAACTGGAAGCCAGGAATCTCCTGTTCCAGTTCGGTCAAGTAGCGATTGTCCACATGTTTTACTCGCCAGCTTTTGCAGGTCAGCGGTTTCATTTTGAATGCGAACGTATCGTTGGGTAGCCGTTTGATTGCCAAGCGTAATGCGGTTGGCACATTGAACAGGGACGCCTTTTGGATTTGTTCGAGCCAGTCTGTGAACTGTTGTTTTGGGTTTTGTCGTCGCATTTGAAGGTCCGATTCCATTTCATTGATCGACTCGGAAACAGAAGTGCTGGCAATCACCAAACGGTCTTCCCCTGGCGGAACGTTTGCTCCAAATCGTTTGTAGTCTTCTTCGGTTTCCAACATCACCATCGAACAGGTTCGGCCTGGCACGTGGAAGTATCGTGCGAACGCGATCGTGACTTCTTCGAGTTCCCTTGCATGTGGCTCAAGCTGCTCGACAGCAAATTGTCCGTACAGACGGGCCGCGGCTGGCGACGCGATGGTGACCGCTGGTTCAAGACTTAAAGTTCTTTTTTCTTTGCCTCGCGAGAACTGGATTTTTAGTGGACCCTTCAGTTCGCCCTGCCCGGCGATCATTAACGTTTGCCCAGGGTACACGCTGTGCGATGATCCCTGCAGCAAGATTTCGTTGGCGCCTTTCGCTGCAATGGATTCGACTCTCCAAGGTCGGCTGCGGTGCGCTATAGCGGCTTCGGCTAGGTCAGATTCTTCAGCCACGTCAAAGACAGCGCCGCCGGACGCGTTTGCAATCCACTGAAGTGTTGCTTTGTCACTAGGATGTCCTGCCAAGTGATAGGTGAATAGCGCACCCCCGCCCGCTGATCGATCAAGCGTGGTCAATGGATCTGCAAGTGAAGCCAAGTCCGTTCTGCCCCAGGTTGCCGCTGCATCACTTAGCAGAAAGTAGTTTGGCAGTGATTCGGCGTCATCGGGTCGCAACCAAGCTGTTGTTGTTGCGGCGCTGAGTGCGCTGTGCAGGTCGGTGGCGCCTTCAAGGACGATTGTGTCAGCGTCTTTTAGAAACGCGTTGACGTTCTTTTTGTCATTGTCGGTGTACTTGGTTTGCCACCAACGTTGTTCGACATTGAACATCAGCACTGCAAACTGTTTGATTGAGGCTCGGTTCTGCTTCAAAACTTCTGCCATCAACTCCAGTCGGCGAGAGAACGCTGCCGGTCGATCGCTGAACGATGTGTCCAAGAGAAAGACTGCGCGAGAGGAATCAATGTCGGCAGGATCGTTTGGCAAGTCAGCGGTAAGTCGTGTGGCAAAAAAGCGTTCGCCAGTTGACGGTTTGCTTGTTTGCAAGGCGACATTTTGGCTGCCCGTCAGTTTGACGGTGTAATCTTGCGGAGCCGCGTTCTCGTAACGATAGTAGGCACGATTGCCCGAGATGAACGGATCGGTGCTAGGGCTGATGTCAACTTGCGTTCCACCAGCAGCAGCGATATCGAATTCAACTTGGCCACGGGATTCGCCTTCGGGCAAGTCGAGTGTGAAAATTCGGCTGTCGTCTTTGTCAATCAAGTTCACGTCGTATCCAACCACGATCCGGTGCAAGCGGTTGGGTAGCAGCGGAAAGACTTTTGTTTGAAAGATCCCAGGGCCAGCCCATTCGACCAAGGCGGGATCGACACGGCGGCGAACGGTTTCTTCGTAAGCCAAGGCGGCTTTTTGTTTGGGTACGACGTGGGCGGACTTGACGGCTCCGAACGTTGTTTTTGCTTCAGCGGTGAATGCGGCGTCTGCTGCGCGGCGCGCCAGGTCGGTACCTGTTTCGGCGATGTCGGCACGTAGCGACGCGAGCGCGACGTCGGGTGCAGCGAGAGCTTGTTTGTTTGCACCGGGTTTGCCGGTTGCCGGTGGAGCCGGCGTGGCTTTCAAGTTGGTTGGCCCGAATGCAAAGTAGTGCAACGATGCGTCTGTAGGCAAACGCAGTAAAAATTGGCCTTCGAGTTGTTGAGGGCGATCGTTGTAGTAGTACAGATCAAAGAACACTCGGGCTCGGAAGCCATCAATGCGAACATAAGTGTCGCGTGCGGTAAGCATCAGATCGTCGTGATGCCCAACACTTAAACGTGCACGGTTTTGCGACGCGGAAGCAGGTTTCCAGGTTCTGATCCGATGCTGCTTGGCGCGTTTTTTTGCCTGTGCGACTTCTTTCTCTAATATTGATAGCTTGTCGCGAACTCTTCCAAGTTGCTCGAAGCGAACGGCGAGTTCTTTGGTGGAGAGTCTGTCTTTATTGGTTTTCGTTGCTTCGTCATTGTTCTCTGTTTCGGTTGGCAGATCTGAAGTCTGTTTCTGGGTAATCAATTCACGTGCAAGGCGGCCCGTTTCTTGAAGTTTAGAATCGAATTTGTTTACGTCGCGAGCTAGAAGTGTTTTTCTTTGGTCACCAAGTGATTCCACGAGTGAAGACTGCCGAGCTTGCAAATCGTCTAAAGATTTTGAGTAAGCATTGTATAGTTCGGTTGAGTCACCCGGCACTCGGTCCAATTCTCGTTCTGTTTGTAAACCAAAATTCGTGGCGGGTTCCTCTGGATCGCTTGGTTCCTCTTCGTCAAGCATTTCAAGCATCTGGCGGACGTGCCGACCTACTTCAGCCTTGCCATCAAAATCGCTGTCAAACCCATACCCGCCCCGAGCGATGACCGATTTTTCGTCGCTGTCACCTAGCAGCAGTTTGGTTTCGTTGAGGGTGTTGAGCAGTTCTACATTAGATTCCCTTACGTTCGGTGAATTCCTATACAAACGCCCCGACTGGAACTGCGGCCTGGTTGTCTCAAGTAACTGCGGAAGCCCCGCGATGCCTTCAAAACCAATCGTGACCGATTTCCCTTCATCAGATTCTCTGCCTTCGTCCAACGATGGTGAGGTAGTGACGGTTACATCCGGTTGGGATAGCGAAGGCACTATTGGTCGGCCATTATCGATGATGTCAGTTTTGGAAATCTGACTTTCATTTTTTGCAGGTTTGCGAAATGCAACGAAGCTGAGGCCAACGGCGTATAAGAACAGTGCTGCGACCGCAAGCCGCGTCCAGGTTGTACGCCGATCGGTGCTGCCGATCAAAGCAGCCGGCGGGTTGGCTTGGGCTTCGATCTGCTGGAGTTGTTCGGCTGACAATTCAATAGCGTCATCCGCGACGACATCGTTGGCTGACTCGGACAGCACACCAATGATTGTTCGCAAGCCGTCGACGTGTTTTCGCAGTTCGGGCGACTGGTCAATCGCCGCTTGTACTTCAGCAGCCGCATCGTGATCCAGTTCGTCCAATAGAAATGCGGTGAGTCGTGGATCGTTTTTGTCGATCATGTTATCGGTCCAAAGTGGATTGTCAGTTCAAGTATCTCTCGTTTCCGTAGAGGAGAGATCAGTGCGAAGTTCCCAGCAGTCGCATTTTTTCTCGTAGCGTTCCGATCGCTTTGTGCAACAGAAACCCAACGTTGGTTTCCGTTAATCCGGTCGACTCGCTAATCTCGCGATACTTCAAGTTGCCGTAGAACTTGAGTCGTAGAACCTTTTGTTGGTTCTCTGGCAACTGTTTGATCAACTCGGTGACTTGAGCAAAATCTTCGGAGGCTTCGAGGGTGCCCGACGCGTCCGAATGGGTGCTTGCAGATTCCACGACTGGAGTGCCCGATTTCATGCGTTTTTCCTTGCGTTGACGATTGATGGCAACGTTGTGACACACCCGAAAAAGCCACGCAGCTTCCCGACCTTCCAAGTCGACTGCGGATTGCTGACAAAGCCGCAAGTAGGTTTCTTGAACCAAGTCACGAGCGACGTGTTCGTCCCGAACAATCGACTGCGCATAGCGGATCAGCGTTGTTTGATGCTGCTGCACCAAACCCCGAACCCAAGCTTGTTTGTCGTTGGTCGAAGCGTCTGTCATTGCCTTCTCGGCTGGCGTCTAACCGAAGAACACTTCGTGGGCAGAAGTATTAGGAGAAAGTTTTTAGTTTTTCGATGAGAAAGCGATGTGGATATTGGGGCAGGGCAGGGCGGTTTGCAAATACACGCAGAGGGGTGCACAGCAATCGGTAAAAAGCGCTAGCGCAGGCTGAACTAGGGTCGTAGAAGGAAGCTCATTTGGCTGCGATTAGGTACAGCCGTTCGCCGGTACGAATCACGAGTCCTTCCTGGGCCAGTGCGACACCGTATTGAATTTCGCCAGCGAATCCTCCAGGTCCACCTTTGCCCTTGGATTTGTAGATTCGGTTTTCGGCAAGCTTGTTCTTTTCTTTGCCGGTTGCGACGACGGTTGTGACTCCCAGCTGCCCAAAGAGATAGACACGGTCACCATTTCCCAGAGGCGTCGCCCAGTTGCTTTCGGCCAATCGCATGGTGTAAGCGGTGGCGCCTGTTTCTAGATCGATGCAGAACAGAACGCCGGCGCGGTTGGCGTAGTAGGCGTGGCCTTTGTGGGCGATTGGAGAACCAAAGGAGGTGGTTGCGTCCTTGTTTCGCCAGACAACGGTTGGTGTGTATTTACCATCAGCAAAAGAGATCTTCATAAGCATGTTGGATTGTTTGGCGCCTTCGGTGTTTTCGCCGTTTCGTCCTGGTGAGGCGCCGATCAAGAACATTCCATCACTGACGAAGGATGGTGACGCGATTGTATTCCCGCCTACGTCGTCGGTTGTCCACAGTTGTTTTCCGGTGGCGGGATCATAGCCGTCGATCCAACCTGACGAACTGACGATGATTTGTGGTTTTCCGTTAACGGGAATCACCATCGGCGATGACCAGGCGATACGGCTTTCGCGGTCCATTTTCCAAATTGTTTCGCCCGTTGCCTTGTTGATGGCAAGCAGATAACTGGGGCCTTCGAAATCGGCGAGCACGAAAATTCGATCTTCAGTTTGGGCGACTGAGCCACCCAGGCCGAATCGACCTTTGTACTTGCCGTAATCATCAAACAAAGATCGTTTCCAGCGTACTTTGCCGCTCGGGTCCAGCGCGATCAGATTTCCACTTTCAAAAAACGCATAGACTCCGTTTGCGTCCGCGACTGGTGTTGGGGCGGCGCGGCTTGTGTAGACATCGTTTTTGACTTGCAAGCTACTTTCGCTTTTGTGTTGCCATTTTTCCTTGCCAGTCAGAAGGTCAACACAAATCACAATGTTGGATTCTTTCATAGGCCCATCAACGGCTGTTACATAGATAGACTTGTCAACGATGATGGGACTGGATTGTCCGTGACCCGGTAGGTCGGTTGTCCAGACGCCGCCGTCGTCGGGTGACCATTTCACTGGCAGATTGGTTGCCGATTCGGCGCCTTGTTGTCCGGCCAAAAATGACGGCCAATCGGCGATTGAAAAAGAAGCAGAGCAAAGCATGGTAGCAACGGCGAACACAAAGCGGGTCACGGCATCTCTCACGTGTTGGAGTGGATTGGAGCTTTGATGTTACCACGATCCGCGATTCAAATATGGGCTGGCAGCATTTTTGGGCAGATCCGTGGTTGGAATTGCTCTGCGAAAGGATGTTGGCCTTGCTAATGGATCGGTTGGGCGAGCAAAGAAGTTAGTTGCGAACTCGTGCGACAGATTTGATGCCAGTCCAGTGACCTTGGAAAGGGACAACCGCACGGATGTAGGTTAGCAGCACGGAGTCTTTTGTTAGAGCAAGTCCCCAGACGCCACGTTTGTTTTTTGGTTCGCCAACTCTGGCGACGAGTCGGGGTTGTTTTGGATTCGCAACGTTAAGGACTTGTAGCTCACTGTCGCCAGCGGAAACGTATAGCAGTTTGTTCTTTGGATCTAGTTTTACCTGGTTGATGTGGCCGGGGCTGTTGAACCACAGATTTTTCAGAGTGTCTGCGTCCCATGGGTTCCACCAACCGATTTGTTTTGGGGCACGTGGATTTCGTACATCCAAAATCTCTACGCCAGCGTAGTCAACTCCGATGTACGCGATGCCTTTGTCGACGACGATATTGTTGTAGGCTTGTTGTTTGCCAATCATCGCGCGGTTGATGTAACGGGCAACTTCGGTGGGACGTTTTGGGTTCGAGATATCAACGACACGCAGTCCACCAGCATCGTAGGCGACATACAGGTAGTTGCGTTCGACGTGCATTCCTCGAGCATTGGGGTGTTGGATTCGGCCCGGATTCTTTTTGGGAAAGTTAACGTCAGGTAGGATTGTCGAAAGCTTGCGAATTTGATTTGGGTTGCTGATATCGAACACCGTAACGCCATGTTTCATCATGCCCATGAAGGCCAAGTTGCTTTTGACACGGACGACGGCGCTGCCCTCCAGTTCTTGCTCTGATTTCCACATCGATAGAAGTTTCGGTTTCGCCGGATCCTTGACAGACAAAACAGCCAGCCCGGCATAGCCCGAGCGTTTAAATAAATCTCCGAGTGCTAGAAAGATCGAATCTTTACGTACCACGGCGTCCATCACATCGAGTCCGCCAAGTTGGTTGGTTGTCACACGTGCAATCTGTATTGGCGAATCTCGCTTGGGACCGCTGAGTCGATAGATTCCAAGTCCGCCTTTTTTGAGGCAAGCATAGAAGACGTTTGGGTTTCGCTGGTCGGCGCAAATCGATTGTGGGAGTGCCTGGTTCTCTAGTTGCAGTTCCCAATTCTCTGTGAGTTGTTGTTGTGCGAGAACGCAATTCGAAATTCCGATCAAGGCGATTGAAAATAGAATTCGCAACATGTGTTTTCTGTCTTCAGGTTAGGAGGCTAGGGTGTCGGGACAGCGATGATGCCTGATGTTCGCAGTGTCTTGGCATTACCTGCGTCTGTTTTGGTGATTGTTTCTTCAGGTGTTTCCAGGCACTTGTGGCTTCTGGATTGAATACCCTCTCGATTTAGGCTTGGATTCATTTGTTTTTCTGTATAACGGACGTCAAACTATGATGCTGCTTCAGGATTTTGCCCTCCACGTATCGGAAAAAAAGAAATGCGCCTTCAAGTTAGGTTTTGCACCGCTGTGCTGTTGATGCTCATGTTGCCCTGCGTGCTGAACGCTCAAGAGAAAAAGAAACAAGGGAACAGCAAAGCTAAGAAATCGCGTAAGGCAACCGCGGAGTATGCGAATACAGTTCCCGAACCAACGATTAAGTTGGCGCGGTACGGAGACGGTCAACGGCACGTTTTGGATTTTTGGAAAGCGGAATCCAACAAACCTACTCCGCTTGTATTTGTAATTCATGGTGGTGGTTGGAACGGTGGATCCAAAGAGCGGGTCAGTCGTTTTGCCAATGTCAAGCAATTGTTGAACGCGGGGATTTCAGTTGCTGCGATCAACTATCGGTTGATTCCAGGACGGGTTGCCGAAAATGTGAAGCCACCGGTCAAGGCGCCGCTGCATGACGCGGCCCGCGCGTTGCAGTTTGTGCGTTCCAAAGCCAAGGAGTGGAACATCGATAAGAATCGCATCGGTGCAGCAGGTGGATCGGCGGGCGCCTGCTCTAGTTTGTGGTTGGCGTTTCACGATGACCTAGCGGACCCCAACAGCGATGATCCCGTTCGTCATGAATCGTCTCGGCTGACATGTGCGGCGGTGATTGGGGCACAAACGAGTTTGGATCCCAAGCAGATGAAAGAGTGGACACCCAATAGCCGCTACGGTGGTCATGCGTTTGGAAAAAAGAACTTTGCAAGCTTTCTGGATCAGCGTGATGAGATTACAGATTGGATCGCAGAATACTCACCGTACGCTTTGGTCAGTAAAGACGACCCACCTGTGTACTTGATCTATTCAGGGAAGCCAGATGTGGGCAAGCCGCAAAAGGATCCAACTCACACGTCGAATTTTGGCGTCAAGCTTCAGGAGCATTGCCAATCGATCGGTGTTGAATGCGAGTTGGTTCATGATGGTGTGGCATCGCCCAAACACAAGACAACAACAGCGTATTTAATTGATGCTCTGAAACGCGAATAGAGCTGCGAAAGAATGAATCACGCACGCGTGCGACCGGACTTGCAGGACGAGCACGGTGCAGCAATCAGCATGC
>CAYNNP010000183.1:8941-13570 GCA_964398215.1 uncultured Pirellulaceae bacterium
CACGCACGCGTGCGACCGGACTTGCAGGACGAGCACGGTGCAGCAATCAGCATGCCTCATAGCATTCGCCCAATTTAATTCGGCTACCGGAGGTGCACACAGATGAATCGAAAGATAAGTTTACTGATTTCGGCAATCGTACTTTTGGGTTGTGCTGATGAGCGAAATGGTGTGAACAACGTTCAGAAAGGCGACTCAATTGTGACCTCACCTCCTTTTTCCAAGGTCAAGCCAGGACTTTCTACGACAGAAGTAATTGCGATCTTGGGGACCCCGCATGATAAAACGACTCGTACCACAATACAGAATGCTCAGTCGGACTATGCTCTATCGCTACCCTGTGACGAGGTCTGGCATTACAGATCAGGCGGTTCTAAATTTGAGATCTGGATTACAGGTGGCACCGTTGAGTTTGCCAAGTCGTTACCACCGCCATCCAACTAGGGATGGCACCGCGAAGTCGACCTCGAACACAATCAACGCAGGTACTCAGTCTGTCCGCGCTTGCCAACCTGAGAAACCAAGAGTCTCGGCGTCGCGACCCCAAAAGAAAGCTATGTATCGTGCCACCCACCAAACATTGACGTGCCTGGAAGTCAGGAAGAAAAGGGGACGCACTGCTGCGTCCCCTTTGTTTTTATCATTCGGAATTCTTTGGGTCGTCCTGAACATTGCTTTCACGAATCGAAGATATCTCTTTCTTGATTGCGCGAATATCTTTTACAAATGCAAACTCGGTATCGCGAATATCTTTGTTGACACTGCACCAAGTGAGGTTTAACTCTCGGTCGATACGGTAATACTCTTTCTTGCCTTTCTTGTTCACTCCAGATTTCAATCCGAAACCGATGATTCTTCTTGGGACTCGAAATCCGTCTTGTTCAGCCCATTCGATATCTTCTTCATGGCTGACGATCCATTCGTTTGTATTCTTTCTGAACCAGGTGTTCCTTAGTTTGTAGGGCGTGGAATTGTACGTATCGAACCAAAACGTCCGACGAATCGGGGTTTTGGTGGGCATATCGAATACAATCTTTGCTGTCGTTTCATTTTTTGAATACGCGAGCTGATAGCTCCCAGCTGGCGCGTAGAGTTTGTCCAGTTTTTCAAACAATCCGAAAGGAATTGGATATGGCAAGTGCCCAATTGACCTGAGGTCTGTTTCGCCCGCTAACTTCAACGTGTCGAGAAACTTTTTGCTGTTTTTCGATTCGACAGTTCCATCGCTTCGCAAGAAAGTTGCTTTGCCATTGGATACGGAAACGCTCTTAAGCCCGCGTTCTATCACTCCGCCATTCTCGACTTCGTCGAATCCACGAATCGTCAAACTCTTTTTTTCAAGATCGGCAAAAATCAGCTGAACTTGCTTAAGTTGAAACGAAGCTCCATCGGGCTTGACTGCACTCTCATACCTTTCAACCAAGACTTTGTATTTCTGCAACGAAATCGAATGCGAGTAAAAAGCGCGCAAAATACTGGGAGCCTCGAACCTGTCCTCTGCGTATCCAACCGAACACGAGATGGCTATGAGAAAAACTGTGAGCTTGCTGGATACTCTAGTCATTTATTGTTCCAGTTTATCTAGCCTGAGAAGCAGAACGCACGACGCGGATCGCACCCATGAAAACGCATGGTTAGTCCTCTGATACTTCCCGAAAAATAGCATAGTTGGTTTTCAGTTCAAATCTCTCGTTGTCACCATCAGCAGACAAATTGACGGACCAATCTAACTTGCCCTTAAGAATTCGAGTCATCGTTTTGTTCTCTTGATACACTTGCTTGGGAATCCGAATGGTAACTCGATAGATCAAATCGTTGAGTTTAACAACCTTCGCAGGGGCGACTAAATCTTTGACCTTGACTCCCACTAAGATCTCGGTCATCGGCTTTCGTAACCTCAGCATTCCTGTTCCGACCATTTGTCCAGCAGTTTCACGAAATCGAATGGTTAGGGGAGCAATTTCAACGGGCGTCGGGATGATTACAGAAATAGATGATGAGATTGACTGGCCACTTTTTTCGTCAGCGATATTGAGTGTCCCAATAGTGCCACCGGCGGGAACAAGATTGGTTGGTGTTTCCAATTGAGTAATGTACCAATCCTCTTTTTTCGTTATCGTCACATCGCCTAAAGGAAGCTCTTTGCTGGAGGTTACCTTGAACGAAGGATTTGGAAGCGTACAAACAAATGGCACTTCAAAATTTTGGACCTCTGACTCAATATCAACCTCTAAAAAAGAATTGGCGGACTTAAATCCAAAAACGTTCGAAAGCATGCTCTTAAATCCGACTGCCAATTTTACTTTCTTTCCGTTGATTCTTGCGTCAAATTCAACAGAGGTTGCAAGCAGTGCTTTGTTTGTAAAGTCTGGCGTTTTTAACCAAATCTCCAATTCGGCTTTTTTTCCAGCTTTCCAATTAGACGGTGTCAATTGCGCCTTGGCACAGCTGCAACTTGTCTTGCTTCCCAGAATTTCAATTTCGGATTCTGCATCGTGGGTAAGCGGTACCGTGATGTGACAATCCGAAGACTTTGGTAATCCGTCGTATCTGAGACGACATATCCATCGATCCTTGAGCACCTTCTTAAGCGAAGCCTCGTCAAGCCGAACTTCCGTTATATTTCGGCGTGGCTCCTGCGCAAAAACGGATCCTACTATTAGTGGAAACAAGAGAATCGATCGCACGTTAAATCCCCGCAGAGTATCAGTTGGAGACAAAATAAACTTTCACAACAAGCCAATCAACCATTTTGTCCATAAAGTAGTTTTCTCACGCTAACGCAGGGTCATAGGTCGGGTCGATGTACAACGATCGCACCAACGACGAACACAAAAAGGGGACGCGAACACAAAAGTGTCCAATCCTTCAGGTGCTTTGGCGGCACTCCAAGGCGGGTGGCCGGTTGTTTTTCGAAGCGTATTTGGCTGCATACTGATCGGCAATGAAGTCGGTCTAGAGAGGCCAGCCTACGTATTCTCAATCCAGCGTGTCTTGATTGAACCGATTCCAGATTTCTTCCAGTGCCTGGGCGGCGGGCATTGGCAGGTGGTAGTCGACCAGTCGCGTGGCAGTTGTTTCGCAAGGATTGATTTCGATCGTTGGTCTGCCAAACGAGCGGGCGACTTCCAACGGAGCTTGGATGTACGGGAAAACGCTGCTGGTGCCGATGCTGAAGGTGACATCAAAGCCGCGATGAACTTCTTCTTGCATGCGATCGATTGCTGGACCCGAAAGGAACTCGCCAAAGAGAATGACATCGGGCCGAATGAGGCCACCGCATGAGGAGCATTGGGGTGGAATTTCGATCGAGTCGAAGTCTGCGGTGTTTGTTTTTTGGCCACATTGTGTACACGACAAAGAGTGCATGTTGCCATGAGCTTCGATCACGTTTTGGGCACCGGCAGCAGAATGAAAGCCATCAACGTTCTGAGTCAGCGTCCAGACTCGGTGAAATTTCCGTTCGAATTCTGCGATCACTTCGTGTGCGCGGTTGTGAGTTGCGCCACTGACTGCTTTGCCGATTTGCAAAAGATACTTCCACGTTATCTCTGGATTGCTGGCCAGCATTGATGCTGAGAGAGCTTCTTCGATTGAGCAACCGTCTTCTGTCACATCGACGTTGTACAGCCCCCCGATTCCACGGTAGGTAGGGATTCCTGATCCGGCGGAAATGCCCGCTCCAGTGATGAATAGAATGCTGCGTGATTTGCGCATGATGCGGACAATCGTGTCGATTGTTTCGCTGTTGACGTTGTCAGTCATGGCGGAGGTTCAAGGCGTATTAGGGGCTGATCGGAGCAAGCCAACTGGTGCCAGGTGTTGGAACGTTTCGGAGTATGAAGTACACGATAACGATCACTGCGATGACTTGGGGAAACCGTACTGATGTGGGCATGCCTTTCTGTCGGCGTTGGCGTCGCCGAAACATCATGGCGACAAAAATTGGGCCGCCCAAAACCAGCAGTGGATTGTTTTGGACAGCATCAGTGAAGTGAAGGTTCGCGAGCGAATGCAAGGCCCGTGTGCACCCGCATCCAGGGCAGTGCAGTCCTGTGGCTGAATGCAGCACGCATTTGGGGTAGAAACTGCCGCTTGATGGAGGACAAAGACGCAGCACTGTGACTCCAGCAATGATTGCCAGAGTTGCAATTGCGATTCCAATTTTGTGGTTGGATAAAAAATCCATCTCAGAACTGGCCAGCTTGAGTGACAAGCAATATTTGTATGCCAATTCCGATGATGTTTACAATCGCTCCACCGATGATTGCGATGTAGCAGAACTTTTTCGCTTGATCGGATGCGTGGATTGCCCCTTGGTAGTCGCCCGCCATCCATTTTGAATCGACTTGCGATGCATAGACGATGGCAACGATCCCTAGAATAAGGCAACAGCAGAGTGTTGTGAAAATTGATAGGGCTAAGTGATTTTCAGGCTTTTGCCCCATGTGTTGCTGACCCACGCCTTGGGGAGGGCCGTACGGATTTTGCGAGTTGATGTATGGATTTTGAGGCGCTGGGTAAGGAGTTTGTTGCGCATGCGGGTTCGCGGGTGACATCGGATTACCGCATGACATACATGTCAGTGCCTCATTAGCATTTTGAGCACCACAACTGCGACAGTACATG
>CAYNNP010000184.1:0-13481 GCA_964398215.1 uncultured Pirellulaceae bacterium
AAAAGCGCAACTTCAAAACTCACGCGTCGGGTTACCAAAATGGCCGGGATCAAAAACTGATTTGGCTATACAAGCCGAAAACAGACACTCAAGTTGGGGGCTTGGATAAGTGGGCAGCCCTAGCCTTGTCGTAAGATACGATACGTTACCTTGCTGATCGATAGATGACTCGATCGTGGCGTGGCTGAATTGGGCGGTTGTTGCCGTCGATTGTTTTACGAAATGCGTCAATCTGTTTTTTGGAAAGGCCAATTGGTTCCTGAAGTACAAACCACTTGACTCCTTCTGTGCATGGCGGTGTGGTGAATGAGCCTTCGTAAGCAAAATATCCGTGCTTGGTTGGCAGCAACGAAGTGGCATCGATTCCACGATTGGATGCTGTTCGCGGATTCGCTTTTGTTGGCAGCGTATCAAGCAGCAAGGCGAATGATTTATTTGGTGTGTCAACTTGTTTGATCAGCACTGCAACCACTGCGACTTGACCGTTTTCGGCTTTGTGCACGAGATGCATTTCCATGCTAAAGTACTTTCCGTCAACCGTATGCTCGCTGGGGGAGTGGAAGTGAAACTGTTTCAGTCCATAGGTCATATTGCGCACAGAAATCGTGCTGCCCTCTTCCTCTTCTTCTTCGATGGTGTGCCCGTTGTAGACCATGCGGACTGGCGCTGGTTTGTATTGAAATTTGATTTTCGGGAGCGGGCCGACCTGCGAGCTTTTGATGTCGATCGGAGACTGCCGCTTTCCAGTTTTGGCAAGCGAATACTCTGGACTTAGGTTCGCCCAATTTGCAGGGCCAATTTTTCCAGTGTATCCCCAGGCGGCTGCATGCGCGGTTTCCTTGGCGTGGAAATAGTGGTGCGAGTCGTCGCTGGCTGGGTCAGTTTTTTTGTCTTGCTGAGCAAGGCCATTGCTGGCAAAAGCCAATAACAATATCGTAGCAATCGTTCGATTCAACACATCCGCTCCTTGATAGCTGTCTTAGTTCAGTTCTATCCACTCCGGCGAAAAGATCCACCCTATCGAACTGTGAGACTTTCGCGATTGCTTACTTGTCGTCACCGTCGGCTTCCATGGCAACCGCCTCATCAGCGACCGGATCCTCGGCAAGGAATAATGCCTTGAACTCCTTGAAGTAGTGGTCGGCTCCGTAAATCAATTCTCCACCCCAGTTGCCCGTGCCACCAACCAGTGCTGCCAACACGATCGAGCCGATTAGCCAAAACTTCCGAAGGTGTACTTGTTGCTTGCGATAAACTTTCGTTGCCAGGGGCAGCAGGGCTACTGCGACGATCGCTACCGCGATACCCGCCCAGCGGTGCCGGTCCACCAGACTTTTGATCACATCGAACGAGTAAGCTCCGTACCCTTCGTGCTGAGCGTACGCCCATCCCATCACACAAGCGCCAATGGCACCGATCGCGCCGATCCACAAACAATAGAAAGCGGACGCTTCAAAGGCAGCCTTAGGAAACTTGTATGAAATGATCAGAAAGAAGCATGAGAGAGAGAGACAAGCAACTGGCAGGTGAACACTGACCGGATGAAACAGCCCTTGAAATGTCCAGGCACGCGAGAGAAACGAGCCTCGGTCGGCGGGTGCTTCGGGCTTGGCCGCATCGTCATCGGATTCTTCCCATTTCGCGCCTTCTTCGATCCACAGTTTGATGGCGGCGAGTTCGGCGCCGGTTAGCTGTGGTTTGTCCGCCGGCGGCATCTTTGTGTCTTCGTCATCGGTGGTCAGATAGTCTGCCCACACCATGCTGTCGGCAACCTCGCCTGGTTCCACGTAGCTAAGCATGTTCTCGCTATCGTCAACGCGAAAATCATTCTTGGCGTCATCGGGCCCGTGGCATTCCAAGCACTTGGCATTTAGGATCGGCCGGATATCACGATTGAATTTGATCAATCCGTCTTCTGCATTTACAGCAGATATCCCGTTGGCACCAAAGCAGGTAACCAACATCAACACTAGAAAACGCGTGCGAAACAAAGCAACATCCTCGCTTATCCGATGATTGACTCAAACATTCAATTCTGCGCATTTACCGGAACGATGAAAAGGGCAGCTTCAAAAAGGGTAATCGAGGGGCACGGTTGGCCCCTCGCCACGATAGATTCCAATCTGCCGCTGACCTAAACGATCAGTCGTTGAAAAACGCGAAGTCACCATCAGCGTCGGCGTGGCAATCGATGCAACCTTTGGCTTTTCCAGACAATGCCATCTTGCCTTTGGGAGTGTCCATTTGGGCAACGGTCCCATCTGGCATGAACTTCGCCCAGTACCAATCACCCGCTGCTGGATTGAACCCCTTGCTCTTGTACATCAAAGTGATCGCCATCAACTTTTTGTCTGGAGAGTAATTTTCCTTGATGATCATCGATCCGTTAGGAAGGTTGCTGGCATTACCGGCTGCGACTCGATTCATGTAAGTCTTTACCAGTGCACCATGTGGTGCAGAGCTTTCACGGAAATCGCCGTTGTCACCAGCGGGAGACCACTGGTCGTAGCAAACGCTCTGAAGATATTTCCAAAGTCGTTGATCAAAACTTTCTTTCTGCGTTGGCGGTTGGCTCCGAGTACCAGACTGGGCAGTGGCATCTCGTGTAGGAATGCTTGACGCGATTAGCAGCACGGCAGCCGCTAGAGCAGACATTGTCAAAAGTGGTTTCAAATGTGGCATGGTTTCAACAGAGATTTGGGGCAGGGAAAGGAATGTGTATATTCGGACAGGGTCCGGACGTTCGCCGTCGGTGAAGCCTTACAGTAAATCTGGTGAGGAATTTGAACTTCTAATTGCGTCATTCTATCGAGTAAAACATTCGGATGCCAGCGATAGCGAGCGTAGACTTGCCGCTGTTTTGGTGAACAAATTTCTCAAACCCGATAGCGAAACATGATGATTCAGGCGATGCGGCGACATTGGCCGGAATATTTAATCGAAGCGATGGGTATTGCCCTGTTTATGTTTATTGCGGCGTTTGCTGCGGTGTCGTTTTGCCACGCCGAGTCTCCGTTGTACCCCTACTTGTCCGGATCGCGGTTTTTGCAGCGACTGCTGATGGGGTTAGCGATGGGCCTGACTGCGATCACGATTGTCTATTCGCCGCTGGGAAAGAGATCTGGCGCGCATATCAATCCTGCAATAACACTCACATTTTTGCGGCTAGGAAAAATCTCTCCCTGGGACGCACTGTTCTATGTGATCTCCCAGTTCTCGGGTGCTTTGCTGGGAATGAACGTGGCTTGGATTCTGCTGGGTGATTGGCTTAGTGCTCCGACCGTCAACTATGTCGTGACTGTGCCGGGCACGTCCGGGATCATCATCGCGTTGGTAGCCGAAGCGGCGATCTCGTTTGGGGTCATGAGTGTCATTTTGTGGTCAGCCAATCTTCCACAACTTGCCAAATACACAGGCGTCTTGGTTGGCATCACAATCATCACCTACATCACTTTGGAATCACCTCTTTCGGGGATGAGCATGAATCCGGCTCGAACCCTTGGCTCGGCTGTTCCTGCTCGCGTCTTTACTGGTCTCTGGATCTACTTTCTAGCCCCATTGGTTGGAATGTACTTGGCGGCCGAACTCTACCTGCGGAGGTACGGAGCCGACGCGGTCCATTGTGCCAAGCTCTATCACACTCACGATGTCCGTTGCATTTTTAAATGTGGATACGCTATGGAAAAGTCGATGCACGGCGATTCCCCAAGTGCAGTACGGTAATTGATCTTGATTGAAAGGCACGTAGCGAGGTTTTCGAGTCGAGCTGCCAACCCTGCGACAGCACAGACCGCATTGTCATACCATCATCGTTTTCCACTCGGTACAAAACCGATTTATCCAACGCAGATACAAAATGAATTCGCCCTTTCCAACCTTCGCTCACGACTCTGTTCCCCATCTGACTACGAAGCAGATGGTCGAAGTCGATCGAGCCATGATCGAAGATTTCAATATCAGCCTGATCCAAATGATGGAGAATGCAGGTCGAGGACTGGCTAGGTTGGCGGTGTCTCGGTTCTTGGGCGATCTACCAGAAGACAAGAAAGTACTGGTGCTTGCTGGACGCGGTGGAAATGGTGGCGGCGCTCTTGTTGCGGCTCGGCGACTGCATAGCTGGGGAGCAAACGTGGAGGTCGCATTGACTCGGCCCGCGGATTCTCTCCAAGGAATCCCCGGACACCAATTGTCGATCATTCAAGCATTGGGCATTCCGATTCACGAACAGTCGCTTTCTATGGGTGCTGCCGAATTGATCATCGATGGAGTCATCGGTTACAGCCTTCGTGGAGCACCCGATGGGCGCGCAGCGGAATTGATTCAGTTTGCTAACGAATCCAGCGCCTGTGTGCTTTCGCTGGATACGCCCTCGGGGGTTGATACAGCGTCGGGGCATGCGTTTGATCCTGCCACGAAAGCGACGGCAACTTTCACATTGGCTTTGCCAAAAGCAGGCCTTTTCGCCGCGGAGACAACAGGCTTAGTCGGCGAGTTGTATCTGGGTGACATCAGTGTGCCGCCGAGTTTGTATACTGCTTTGGGGCTGAGCGTTTCGGCTCGGCTGTTTGCCGGTAGCGATATTGTTCGACTTACTTAACTAACCCCTCCAAAAAGAATTCCTTTGAATATTCAAAAGACCTCCGATTCCAAGTTGCCTTTGATCCCTCGATTAGTCGCGGGAGGCATCTTGACCGGTTTCGGCATCATGCACTTGGTGAACCCGGGTCACTTTCGAGACATTTTGACAGCGGCGAGTTTTCCGATGGTCGACGTGAATGTTTACGCGGCCTCGTTAACGGAACTGATCGGGGGACTGATGCTATTGAGTGGATTGTTCACTCGGATCGGTGGTTTTCTTGGCGTTGCAACGATGGTGCCTGCGATCTATGCGACCTTCAAGCTTGCTGGATTGACCGCCGAGACTGTTCCCGGTGGGCTTGATGAAGTTCCATTTGTACCGCCACTACCGCTGCCGATCGTGGTCATTGTGGCCTCCGTCGCCGCAATCATTCTTGGCGGCGGCAGCTTGAGCGTCGATCACCGTATGATAAATTCAGCCTGTGAAATAGAATCCGACTGATGTTCTTTCTCACGGCATGCATGGATACCGATTGGATCATTTCTTTTTGAGTGTCAGCATGTATTCCACGATGTCGATCAGCCCTTGCTGATCAATCAGGTGGTGTAGGTTTTCGGGCATGATCGATTTGTCACTTTTCTTGATGTTTTCGATCTCATCCTTTGCAAATCGACGATCAACAGCCTCGGCCGTGCGAATCACAACTTCGGTTGCCGTTTCGCTGACTTTCAACCCTGTGATCGTTTGCCCTTCGTCGGTGAGCACCAAGTAGTTTTCGTAATTGTGGCTGATACCGGCGCTGGGATCTAGGATCGAGGTCAACATGGCTTCCTTGGAAAGTTTACTGCCGATTTCAGTTAGGTTTGGCCCAACTTCTTTTCCAAGCTTGCCAACAATGTGACACTTGGCGCAAGTCGCCGTGGTTTGGAAGAGCTTTTTACCGTTAACGATGTTGCCTTTGATTTTGGCCAGTTCATCAAGCGGCGGAAGTGGCTTTTGGTCTTTCTGTTTTGGCTGCGGAAGAAAACTGGCCGCCTGTTTGCGGATATCGCCGTTTCTGGAACGAGCCAGCAGTGCGCCGGCCAGCAATCGGGTGTCTCCGACCAATTTGCTGGATTTGGCAAGTTGCAATAGCAGGCGAGCACCTCCATCGTTTCGCGCCAGTCCTGCCACCGACGTTCTGCGAATCTTGTAAGCGATTTTTTCATCACTCGACATGTCGCCCAGGATTTTGTGTGCGCGCCCATTTCCAAAAATCCCCAACACTTCGGCGACTCGCGCCGCGCTGTCGGTGTTTTTTCCACGCAGCAAACCGCGGACTTGTTTGGGGCCATCGGGCAAGTCACACAGGAGCTGCATGGCTTCGACAGCCGCTGAATTATCGGCAGCAAGAACAACGGCCTGCAGTTTTTGGTCGATGCCTTCGGGCCGAAACTGTTTGATCAACCGAATGTAGTCGGGGGTTCCTTTGGAGCGGTCGATGTGCCGGTTAATGGCGTCGGTGATTTTTGGGTTGGACCGATAGTCATAGCCCTGCATGCGTTGGATCGAACGAACGATGATTGCGTCGTCACGAACGTCATCCGCCAGGGCAGTTGCCAAAGGACAGATGGTGATCATCAAAACGCTAGAAAGAAAATGCCAGAGTTTCATTGGTCTAGTTACAGCTGAAAGTGATTTGGGGGTTGGGTTTGTGCGAGTCAAGCAATTTTATGGCAGCAGTCTCTGCAGCGCTTGGGTACGGACCTGTGCATCGTGGTACTCCAGGCTGCGGAAATACCGATTGGTGTCTTCTAGTTTGGTTGCCGGATTTGCGATAATCGAAACCATTGCATCGGCAGCGGCTGGTGATCGCACACGCCAGACGATATCGCGTCCCGCTGGTGTGTCCCATTTCCCATTCGTCGCGTCCAACCAAGCCTCAAAGCATTCGGTGGGGCGAACGTCGCTGGCGATTCCAAGTGCTTCCAGATACCAGCGGTCAACGCCGTCATGAGCCTGAGCGAGTGTCGCCCAGACGCTTGGCATCGAATCCGATTTATCGAAACGCAGGGCTACGGCTAGCTCGCGACGTACCGCAGGAGATTTGTCGGTCGCCAAATCGACACAATCCACTGACGGTGTCATGCCAAGATGCTTTGCCAATCGAATCGCTGTGATACGAATGTCCGAGTTGGCATCGGTCATCGCCTTTTTTACATAATGTTTGCCACGCCCATCGATTTTTCCCAGCAACCAAAGTGCACGGGCTTGCAGTCGCGGGTTCGGATCGTTGTAAAGTTTTTGCAGCTCTGTTTCGGCTGCTGCACCCATCTCGTGCAATGCGGTCCATGCCTTGTAGCGAACACAAAGATTTGGGTTTCGCATTGCGGCGACCGCGCCAGCTGCAGTGCTGTAGTCAAATTTTGGCACCACGTATTTTGTACCGGGAGGTGCAAGCCGAAACAAACGTCCGCGATCCGAATCGCCTTGACGGTGGCCGCCGACACCTGGGTCATACCAGTCGGATACGAACAGCGATCCATCGGGCGCCACGCAAACATCTGCAGGACGAAACCACTTGTCTGTGTTGCCGGTCATCAGAGGTTCGATTTTGGCGCTGTAGCCGGCGCCATCGGGCTTAGCAGGGTAGGCGCGGACGGCGTTAGGGCCTGGGTCGCAGTGGATGATTTGATCCCAAAATCGTTTGGGCAACAATCGTCCTTCGTACATGCAAATTCCACTTGGTGAACCGGCACCAGTTTGCAACATATTTGGGACAACACCGGGATCATTCAGATGCCAGTGCCTGAGCGGGACTTCGTCTTCCAGCGTGATGCGATCGCTTCGCCAGCCGGCGCCGGTCAGTTCATCGCGGTAGCCATAATTGCCGTGCTCCATGACAAAGTTGATTCGCGTACCTTTGTTTCCGTCGTCATCATTGTCGCTTTGCCAAAGCGTGCCGAACGAATCGACCGTGGTCTCCCAATTGTTCCGAAAGTTGTGCGCCAGGACTTCAAAGTTCGTTCCGTCCATATCGCAGCGAAATGGCATGCCACCATAAAACGGCTTGCCATTGTCGACGACTGGCCGGCCGTGGATGTCGATCACCGTATTGCCTTGAGCATCTTTTACTTGCTGGCCGGTGTTTCCAAAATTCCAGTACAGCTTGCCGTCAGGGCCGAACAGAAAAGAGTGAGCTGAATGGTCGTGCTGTGGTCGACCGGTTTCTGTGAACAAGGCTTCTTTTTTGTCCGGAATGTCGTCGCCGTTGGTGTCTGTGAATTTCCAAACCGTCGGAGTCGCTGTCACGATGACTTGATTGCCCAAGACGCAAAGCCCCATCGCAGTGTCGATGTCGCGGCCTTGGTAAAAAGTTTTGACTTTGTCCATGACTCCATCACCCGTGGTGTCCTCCAAAATCAGAATTCGGTCACCTTCGGGACGTGAATTGTTGTTGTGCCGATAGTTCATGACATCGCACACCCAAACGCGGCCACGATCGTCAATGTCCAGGTTTGTCAAACTCTTCAAATGTGGCTCACTCGCGCACAAAGTTGCTTGGATGTCGTCGGCGATCTTGATTCCAGCGATTGCATTCTCAGGGTCACGTACAGATGAATCCGTGGGCTTTGCGCCACCTGCTGGCGGTGCATCCGCGAAGACAGCAAAGGCAACACTGGTGCTGTTGCCGTTCGATTGGCTGGTTCCGCCGCTATCCAATGCGCCTTTGGCGGTGAAGCGATTGAATCCCTTGGGAACTTTGAAATGGATCACGCTATTGGCGTGCGTTCCGATCGCGGCTCCCTTATAGGCTTTGCCGTCAACGGAGATAGGTTTGCCAACACAGTTTGCGTTGTTTCTAACATTGCCAAAACCACTGCTTGCGGACACCCATTTGGTGTCGGTCAATGCCAGCGTCTTTTTCTTGCTATGCAATGTTGGTTCTAGCCAGTCCGCCCAATCGCATTGGAAACCGTCGCCAGCATCGGTGACGACCAGAAACAGATCTTGGACACCGTTGATACGCACATCAATATCAACCAAGTGATCTTTCGTTTTGGAGGTGACAGCACCTGAGGTGAAAAGCTGTTTTGGCTTTACACCGGGTTTGAGAGGCGCGAGAGCCGATGTGTTGTTCAGCAGGTCGAATTCCTTGGCTGTCTTTTCAGGCGAGAAGTTTCCGGGGCGATCGTAGTCTTGGTTTTCGAGCAATTCTTTTATGCCAACCTTTTTCTTGCCCAACGAAGAACCACCTTGACCAATGTCATCTTTGGCCGTCCAGCGGATTGCATTGGCAACCAGTCGGCGCACATCGTCGTTGCCCCAGTTCCAGTGATAGTGTCCGCCCGTGAATCCAAAGGATCGCCCGCCGTCGGCGCGATCGTACGCCCAGGCAACGGTTTGTTTGTCACCGCGTGCAACGCTTTTTCGCACATGTGGATTGCCACTGTGTGCGCCGTCCTTGCGGCGCATGGTATCTTGCGGTGCGACGGCTGCCAAAATCGGCGTGACTCCCTGCTTTGCAAACCGCATGTAAAAGTACCATTCATCATTTGCAGCGAAAGGTTTGACGCCTTGCGTGATTGGGTGGTCTGGAAGGGTTTTGAAATCGGCAATCCAGTGTGGGTTCACGCTATAGTTGATTTCAAAGTGCCCACCCAGCATCTCGACCCAATCGTCGCCCGGTTCGCCAAGAGTCATTTCAACCGCGTAGTGCAGACAAACAAGTCCACATCCGCGTGCGAGCTCTTTTTTCAACTCGTCGCGGTGTTGCATCGCGACGTGCCGACCGCCTCCGTCACAATAAATGACAACCGTATCAGCTGCCTTGAGCGCCTTGGGAGTAGGCCAGCCTTTGACAACATCGACTTCGATACCATCGGCACTTTGCTCAATGGCTTCCTGCAGGACTCGGAGGCCAGCATAGTGCTCGTGCGAACCGTAACCGTGCGAGCGATTTCCCGCGACCATCAAGACCTTTTTGGCGGAGACCTCGTCGACGAGAAAAAATAAAGTGCTGACAAAAACCAGCGAAGCCATGAACAAACGACAAGCCATTGGATGAACCTGTGTGATTTGTGAGAGGTGAGGTGAAAGTTGGCCAATCCGTTGACCGAATGGACCGCAGCCCAGTGGGAGGCAAGATTTTAGCACGTTGGAAACGACCGTGCCGCCAGCGGCGTTTTAGAGGGGCACGATAAATTTTGGAGTTGCGTTTTTACGTCAGGCATTGGTTTTTGGTAACCCGAAGCGTCAGCGAGGGACCGAGTCAAGATAGATTGTCCCTCGCTGACGCTCTGACGCTTCGGGTTACCAAAATGGCCCAGGATCAAAAACTGATTTGCCCCGGCTTTACTGCTTTTGCGTGATCTTCATCCCCATGATCTCTGCGACTCGTGCTGGGGCAAACTGCATTTCATCCGGCGTGCTGGCGTGCCAGTTATCCAGCAGCCACTGCATTGAGTTGACCCGATTTTGCAGCGTGTCGCGGCGCATGTAATAAAACGCTTTCAGGAAGTCTGAGTTTTTGTGGGCTTCGATTGCCATCGCTCTTGCGAGTACAAGATTCTTGTCGCGATCGTACGCATCTTTCGTTAGCTTGATCGAATTGGGTGGATACCACTTCGCGATATTGTCCTGTTTTGGAATCCGATTGCGCACATCGTCGATGTAGCTGGAAAGATTGGGAGCGTAAGATCGCCAGCTGTCGTAGGGTGCGTTGGTCTTCCACGAGATTCCAAGTTTGTCCATCGTCCATAGCGAGACGGATTCGCAAAAAGCTTCCTCGAACCAGTGCTGTGGTTTTTGCAACGAAAGGTCGCCACATAAAACGTGTCCCAATTCATGTGAAAACTGATAGGCGAGTTGAGACCAACGGCGATCACCAGTATTCAGCAAAACGATGTATTCACCTCGGGGGCCTCGCTGTGTCAGTGTCATCGGACCTTGTGAATCATTGACAAGAATGATCGTCGGCTCACGTCCGGCTTCAGGAGGAATGGCACGCATGAGCATGTCAACTACTGAGGCGCAAACGGCGGCGACGTCTTGCGGGCGACCCTGACCCCAACCGTTGGGCGAAACGATTAGCGTGGCAACCGTCTTGTTGCCAATTGTAACTGGCCGCTTTGTTCCCGCAGTCGCCTGCATAGCGAAACCGAGCATCGAAACCTTGCGTTGAAGACTTCGGTTGTCTTGTTCCAGCTTTTCGATCCGGCGCAGTAAGTCCGGGGCGGGTTGTGCAATGGACTGGGAATACAATACGCCCACGGCAAGCAATGCAAAAACGAATCGGAACATCAGGTGCCTCGGAGGGGAATCTCGAAATTCGGCAAACAACTGTCGCCCATGGTAAACGGTATTGCCAGCGAAAGAACGCATCCAGCGGACCAGAGAGCCAGATTGATGGAAACACGATGCTGCTGTCTGGACCATCCCCCCAAACACGGCTTGTTGATTTGCTGAGCCGTTGAAGCACAGCTGGCGTACGGTTAGTTTGTGATACCGACTTTAGCTGGAATTTCCGCCTGAAGGTGTGGCAAGACGTAAAGCATCAAGATTTCATTATGCATAAAGCAGCTCGCGTATTTTTTGCTCTGATTTTTGGATCACTTGTGTCATGCGCTTCATCCACATCAAAAAAACGGATGATGTCTGACGGCCAATTCACCTTTGAACGACTGGAGTTTGTTGATGCCGATAATGAAATCGCCGTTGTGGACCCAGCATCGCTAGATGCCGTTCGGAAGATTATCGAAAGATCACAAATGCTGTCTAAAAAATCAGACGAAGTTGAATTTGCTGAAATGAAAAAGCTGCGGTTGATTAACTCGGATCCCAGAGAATCGCGAATCTATGTCGTCGATTTTCAAAATGGTTACGCGACAGTTTTATCCAAGAGTGTGATGCCGGTTTATCAAATCGATGATCTTGACGAATTCAAGACCATAATCCAGTCATCTGGCAAGCCAAAACCAAACGCCAGTTAACTGGCCGTCGCACCTACTGCGAGTACAGATCGGGTTGCTTGAGCGAAACTAGTGCCAGCGCCATCGCGTGTTCGTATAAATCTTGGCGCGAGATGCAACCGTTGGTTAACGACCCAACCGCACCACCAGCCTGCTTGGAATTGTGCTGATTGAAAACTTGGTCGTTCGCATGGCCAAGCTCGACGCCGGATTCGACCAGCCTTTGAACCTCGGGCGGCAAAGCAAAGCAGCCGCTACGGCCTCGTCCGCGTTGTCCACTGGAATCGAAAATAACGATCCAGGCACCAGCAAACATGGTCGCGTCGATGATTTCAATTCCACCTTCGATGCCGACAAAGTAATCTGCTTGCGGCGCCAATTCCTTTAATGCCGATGCTCTATTTGTCGCCCCCAAAAGCGTTTCGTCACAACTCATTGGTTGATCGCTCACGCCCGATCCGGCTGGGTAACCTTCCGCAATGAACTTGTGATCTGGAAACATGGCACGGAATCCAGCTAGCGCCGCGTTGACCTTCACTGGATTTTTGGAGCCAACCGCAATCAACGATTGATTTGACATCGTTTAACTCAGGTAGGCTTGCATCGATTCTTCTTTGCCAGACTTAACACTGGCTTCGGCTGCCAAGCACATGGCAACCGACCACCGACCGTCCTCTGCGGTACAGTGCAAGTCAACGCCGTCGCGAATGGCGTCTGCCATGCGCGCGATCTGGTCTTCCAATTCAAATAGCTCGCCGGTCGGTTTATCGATTTGAATATTTTCGACTTCACCGCCATTGAAGGCACGTAGCGAAAACGTTGGATGACGAGTTCGGTCCATTGCACCGCTCCAGGATGCCCACAGCGCGCCTTCGGACCCAGTGATTTTGATCGTTTGGTGGTGTTCGAATGCAGCCAACGTTTGAGAAACCACAGCGTAAGCTCCTCCGGCGAATTTCATGATTGCACTGAAGTTGTCGTGAAGTTCAGGGTGGTCGACTTGTCGCGAATTCGCGGTTGCAAAAATACTTGTTGGTTCACCGGATTGCGCAAGATACCAGCGTGCTAGATCAAAGAAGTGGATGGGTTCTTCGAGAATCCAACTGCCAACACGCGAGATGTCATATCGCCATCCATCAGCGCCTTGGCGATAGGGGTTACGGGACAGTTCAACCAAAGCATAAAGCGGTTTGCCGATAAATCCGTCTTCGATCATCTGCTTTGCTTTGCCCCACATGGACGACAAACGCAGCTCATGACCGACGCACAACAAACGTTCTTTTTCTTTCGCCAGGCGTATCATGTCGTCGCACTGCGCGAGGTCGACGCCCATCGGTTTTTCCAGCAGCAGGTGTTTGCCTGAATTTAAAACGGCAGCTGCCACGGCATGATGCAAATGGCTGGGCACGACGACGTCAACGACATCCAAGTCGTCGCGTGCGGTAAGTTCATTGAAGTCGTTATAGACCGTCGCGTTGGGATACTTTTCTCGTGCCGCGGCAACCGAGTCGTCGCTTCTGGCTGCGATCGCCACAAGCTCCGCGCCCTCGGTTACAGTGATAGCGTTGGCATGGTGCCCACCCCAGGCACCGAAGCCTACCAGTCCAAATCGCACGGGTTTATCAGCCACAGTCGGTTCCTTTTGCTGAGGATAATTTTCTTTTCGGCGACATAGTTGTAATCCAATTCACGCCACCGCGCAAGTTGGCACCGTTTGCCGCCAGGGCAAAGCGTTTTTCAAGGCAGGCAACATAGTAGCTCGGCTGTCCCAGCCGAGACCTGCCAATTTCTCGGCTCGGAGAGCCGAGCTACTTTAAGCAGTTTCAAAAACTGCTTTGCCCTGCGTTTGCCGCCAGGGCAAATCATTGTTTCAAACTGATAAGCTAAAAGCGTTAGTGAGGGACAATCAATCTTGACTCGGTCCCTCGCTCACGCTTTTTGGAGTTGCGCTT
>CAYNNP010000185.1:0-13407 GCA_964398215.1 uncultured Pirellulaceae bacterium
TAGGCCGGAGGCTGGCACAACTTTAGCCCATGGCTTTAGCCATGGGGACGTATACACAACACGCCCAAAAAGGCCGCAGGCCGACACAATTTTTGTTCGTTAACGACAGGAAAGTTATGGTGGTGCGTTATGCCGAAACTCTTGACGGTTTGTTGATTTATTAACGCGGTATATTTTTGTGAGCCGATGGGCGATAGCCCCGGTTATTGACGGTCTGGTTGTGCTCGAAACCGGGGCTATCGCCCTGCGGCTCAAAGGTTTCTGAATCATGAGTGCACCTGCTGCATCGCCGAAACTCTTGACGAGTTTCGCTACGGGTAGATTCTTTTCTGTCGCTCGGAGCGTCAGGCGGCCTTTGAATGGGAGCTTCCTGCACTTGGAAGCTCTAGTACTGTTGCTGATTCGTCTGCCAATTCTGCGGCGGCATCTTTTAGGTACAGCGACAGAATCAACGCCTCCACGCCTGAGAAAGCGAGTAGCAGGTAAGCAAACAATTCAGCGGATTCTTCGACGACTCCCTTGGTCGCCATCAATCCATCCTTTGCCTCTTGTGTCGCCACAGGCACTTCGCTCCAAACGATCGGGCGATCCAGAATTTGAGTCATCGCACACAAATAGATTCCCGCGATTGCAAACATGGTCACCGCTGGTTGACGTACCAGCCAAAGCGCATCAGCAACGATCGATTTGCGGTAGATAACAAACGTGGTCAATCCAATTAACAGCACTGGAATTCCAACCACGTACTTGTACGCGTCTTCAAATAGCAGCGATTCAAAAATCATGTCGGCTTCGCGAGCGGCAGCGTAAGCGACCATCACCGCGCAGCCTACCAATCCGGCTCGCCCCGCTTTTGATTTTGTTGCGGCGAATGCAAAACTGATCGCCGTGAAAGTTGCCAGCACGACCTGAGACATTTCCAAAGGACCATTCTCTGCGCCCAGCCAGTTTGCTCCATGCGATTCCAGTAGGCTCACAACCAACTGAAAGATAGCAAATGCCGTGATTCCGTATGCCGTCAATCGGACTGGATAAGACGTGATCAAACGGGTAAGTCGATCGCTTGCCATGCTATGCCTGCCATCTGAAAGAAACGAACCTTCGCTTACTCGGGAAATACCGCTTTGAAAGCAGGCGAACCTACGGCTTTCGTGCACCAAATGTGGTGTGGGTATCCAGCTGATGTATCAGCCTGAGAGCGAAAATGCATGGATACAGATTTGAAGGCAATCTGAAAAGATCAATTGCTTCTCCCCGCTTTGGGGAAGCCAACTATTTCTTGGAACCACCGGGGCCAAGGACCGGAGGAACACGAAAGCACTCATCGTCGCTGGCAGGAGCATTTTGAAGTGCCTGCTCGCGAGTCAAACTTTGGTGCAGTTCATCTTTCCGCCAACGATTATCAACATCCAGCGCCGTTGTCATCGGCTCGACATCAGAAGTGTCAAGTTCAGAGAGTTTTTCAACGAAACCGAGGATGCATTCTAGCTGAGGCCCAAGAGTCTTGGCTTCGTCAGCGGATAGTTCCAGACGAGCCAGGAAACCCAAGTTTCGGACATCTTGCTCAGATAGTGCCATCCAGCGGCTCCGGATTGATGTGGTCAACAGGTCCGTGAAAACCTGCCAATTGAGCTACTTCTTCTTGCTGCCACTGACATCAAACGGCTTTGTCTTGACCGTTTTGCGGATCGAGCCACTGCGAATGCACTGCACGCAAACGCGCATCGACTTATTTTCGCCGTTTGGCATTGTCACATGGACTTTCTGAAGATTGGGTTGGAACTTTCGACGCGTGATGCCTGTAATTTTGGTACCAACACCGCCTAAGTACTTTGCCTTACCACGTGTCTCCACACGGTTTCCCATTTGTGGTTTCTTGCCGCAAATTTCGCATTCTCGTGCCATGGTGAATCTCCACCGCCGCTATCTATTTGAATCGATTGGATGACCTGTCGGTCAATTGAAGCTCGGCAATATACAGACCAATCGCAATGGCGGGAAGCATGAATTGAGTTGTTTTAAGCGTGAAACAGAGTGAACTTCAGATTCTTGGGCTCAAAATTTGCAAGTCTGCTAAATCTGTGGCCAGAACTGGTCGATGCCTGAAAAGACTGCCTAACCGGCAAACTTTAACACGGACCAAACTTCCTATGCTCCGATCGATCGAATTACTGCCCAAATCGGCTGCGTTGGCGGCAATCCTGCTCGCTACGACTGGCTGCAGCGTGTTCCGCCCAACTCCAGATGCCTCGGAATACACCCAGGTGGGTGAGCCAACGAGATTGGCATCACTCTCTGAAGAAGCTTATTACAAGGTCCGCGAGGCTAGGCAGACAAATTCGATCGTTTTAGAGATCGATGGTAGTTCCGAGCCGATTCGAGTACTGCCACTGCCGCCGGAAGGTCAGTCGGTTTTCCTCTCGACGCTTTTGAGGCAAACGCGCGTCGCCAAGAAGGTGGGCCCGCTGGACGTGGAGTTAATGAGGGCTACGAACACCTCTTTGAACGGGCTGGGGATGTCAGTCAAGATGAACTCGGGCCGAGACAACGTGCGTCCAGAAACGGACTACGCCTTGCAGCCAGGCGATCGGATCCGAGTCAAAAAATACAAGCCGGATGCACTTAACAACTTGTTAGAATTCGCTGGGATTTGATAGCGGCGCTAGCCGGTATCGCCTGTCGTTTCGTTTTTTTGAGCGCCATGCCGATAGGGCTTGTTGAATTCGCGATAAAATCAAACGCGACAAAAATTCCTAAGCTGCCACTCCTGTCCCGTTCGATCAGACCAATATTCGGACGAACTGATCTGTACGTCTGGTCGACTAGAAGGTTCCAATACCAACACCGTTAGGCCAGTCCATAAAACAAACGGGGCTTCTAAGGAGGGAGGTTTGGAAATCACTGCAAAAGATTGTATTCGCTTAGTTTTTATATCATCACTCTCGGCCGCCTGGTTGCTGGTCGCGAGTGGCTGCAGTCTTCTGAAAAAGCGAAATCAAGTCGACCTTGGTGTGGTCTATGACGAACTTGCGCAGCTTCCGGACTATCAACGGAATCCTGTCATTGTTGTGCCTGGGATTCTTGGTTCTCGACTTGTCGATAAAGAAACTGGCGATGTGACTTGGGGTGAGATGGGGCCGAGTGGTGCCAGTCCCTTGCGCACTCGTAGTCTTACTGAGTTAGCGTTGCCGATGCGAGTTGGTGTGCCGCTGCATCAATTGCACGACCAAGTTCACAGCGATGGCCCGTTGGATCAGATAACTTTTAAGTTCTATGGGATTCCGATTCGAGTCAACGCTTATGCCCAGATTCTGGCGTCACTCGGTGTCGGTGGGTATCGCGACCGTAACTTTCGTGGCAGCTCGGGATCGAATCAAGTTGATTATGGCGACGAGCATTTCACGTGCTTTCAGTTTTCATACGACTGGCGACGTGACATCAGTGAAACGGCTGCGGAGTTGGATCGATTCATCGAAGAAGCCGACGCCTACACTCGGCAGCAGTACCGCGAACGTTACGGTATCGAAAACGCAGACATTCAATTTGACATCGTGGCTCATTCAATGGGTGGTCTCGTTACACGATACTATCTTCGCTATGGCAGTCAGATTTTACCCGACGATGGTTCGGCACCTGAGCTGACATGGGCTGGTGCGAATAAGGTTGGACGCGCGATCTTGGTCGGGACTCCCAACGCGGGTTCCACCAAATCGATCCACGAAATGAAAGACGGAATGCGACTTGCGCGTCCGCTGCCAAAATTCCCACCAGCAGTCATTGGGACCATGCCGGCGGTTTATCAGTTGCTGCCTCGTACTCGAAATCAAGCGTTGACCAAGGCGACAGGCGAAGTCCTCGATGTGCTGGACCCTAATATTTGGTCGCAACTGAAATGGGGGCTGGCGGATCCGAAGCAAGATCGTCAGTTGAAAAAGCTGCTTCCGAATACTACTAACGCAAACCAAAGACGCCGCATTGCGTTGGAGCATCAATTCAAGTGCCTGGTTCGGGCGCGCCAATTCCACGATAGTATCGACATCCCTGCCGCCTTGCCTCCGGGGCTGGAAATGCACCTGTATGCGGGCGACGCAATCGAGACGCTTGATTCTCTGGTGGCGGACCTACGCACTGGCAAGATAACTGAAGAGAAGATGGCTGCTGGCGACGGCACGGTGACACGGACGAGTGCGGTTTCCGAAGAACGCGATGCCGATGGTATTCGTCGCAACATTCCGTGGGATAGCAAGACGTTTCTTTCAAGCGACCATATTGGGCTGACTCGCGATCGAACTTTTGTTGACAACGTACTTAGCCGCCTTTTGGAACATCCAGTGCCCAGCATGATTGATCTCGCTGCACCAATCGGCCACGATTGGAGCCAGGAAGACGGCGTGGTTACGTCGGACGTCCCCAGCGACTGGCTGTTGCATTTGCCGTTGGCTGTACCGGAGCCGCCTCGTGAGCAGCCGCCGGTCGATCTTTTGCAACCCGAACCAATACCAAAATCATTTTCAAAGCTGCTGCTGGAATTGGAATGACAGAAGAAAACAAAGAGGATTGGGATGTTGGGTTTGACCGTACACCATCAATTCAGTTTCATGAAAACGGCTCAGTAGAAATCTGTAACGTCCGCAACTTTCGATACGAATGCAGTAGCACTCATGCGGCTTGTTGGGAAACGCGCACCTATGATCTGCAAACTACCTGTTTTGTGGATTTTATCGTCGTGCCATTTGCCAAACGCAGCGATCTTGCCCACACAATGGTTAGCTTCGGGTTTAACGATGGGCGTTATCTGTCGATCTCAGTCGAAGCGAGACGAAAGGTTGGGCAAGTTTATTCGGTTTTGAAAGGACTGTTTCGTGCCTATCCGCTGGTTTATGTGATCGCAGACGAGCGTGATGTGATTGGGCATCGAACCGAATGTCGTGGTGACGACGTTCATCTATACCGTTCAGCGGCGACGCCGAAAGAATCCGCTTGCTTTCTGCGAAGCATGCTTGAGCGAGCCGACAAGCTTCACCGAGAACCCGAAAACTACAACACTCTGCTGAATAATTGCCTCACAAATCTGCGTGACCACGTGAATGCTGTTTGGCCAAAGCGAGTGCCATGGCACTGGGAAGTCCTTCTATCGGGGCATGCGGATCATTTAGCCTACAAGCTTGGGCTATTGAAACACGACCAGTCATTCGAGACAATTTCTAAACTTGCCACAATCAACGACCTGTCAAAGGGCCAATGGCATCGAGACGACTTTTCCCACCTCATCCGGACTCGACTTGGCGAATACTGCCTAGGCGTTCCGCTCAGTACCAACAATAAGAACTAGTCATGAAAGCTTCCGATCTGTTTATTCAAGCCCTAGAAAGCGAAGGCGTTGAATACATCTTTGGAATCCCGGGCGAAGAGAATCTCGATTTCCTAGATTCACTTTCTCGGTCCAACATCAAACTGATCCTGACCCGCCACGAACAGGCGGCTGGCTTCATGGCGGCAACCTACGGACGGTTGACCGGCAAGGCTGGCGTTTGCTTGTCGACGCTTGGCCCAGGCGCTACGAACTTTGTGACCGCCGCGGCTTACGCGCAGCTCGGCGGCATGCCGATGATGATGATCACCGGCCAAAAACCGGTCAAGCGCAGCAAGCAAGGTCAGTTTCAAATCGTTGACGTGGTCGCGATGATGGAACCGCTGACGAAGTACACACGGCAATTGGTCAGCGGTGCAAATATCCCATCAGCTGTCCGCGAAGCCTTTCGTTTGGCTCAAGAAGAAAAGCCCGGCGCGGTACACTTGGAGCTGCCTGAGGACATTGCGGCCGAAGACACCGACGAAAAATTGTTACCAGCCAGCCTCGCGCGGCGACCGATTGCCGAAACTAAATCGATTCAAGCAGCAGTTGATCGATTAGAAAAAGCAAAGCACCCGCTGCTGATTGTGGCCGGTGGTGCTAACCGCAAGATGACTTGCAAGACGTTGCGAAATTTCATCGACAAGTTCGGCATTCCCTTCGTTACCACTCAGATGGGCAAAGGCGTCGTTGACGAACGTGACCCATTGTTCATGGGCAACGCCGCACTGTCGGGCGGCGACTTTGTGCACCGTGCAATCGAAGCCGCTGACTTGATCATCAATATTGGACATGACGTCGTCGAAAAGCCACCGTTCTTTATGCACGCAGATGGCGTCGAAGTCATCCATGTGAACTTCTCCTCTGCAGCCGTCGATCCGGTGTACTTTCCGCAGGTCGAAGTCGTCGGTGACATTGCCAACAGCATTTGGCAGATCGGCGAACTGCTACAGAAACAGTCGCATTGGGATTTCGCTCGATTCATGGAAGTCCGCGGCCACGGCGATGCTCAGCTAAGCGAAGGCGCCGATGACGATCGCTTTCCTATCTATCCGCAGCGTCTGGTCGCTGACGTTCGCGAATCAGTTGAAAAACAAGGCATCATCTGTTTGGACAACGGCGTCTACAAAATCTGGTTCGCCAGGAACTACCGCGCCCACTCGCCCAACTCGGTCTTGCTGGACAACGCGCTGGCGACCATGGGAGCGGGACTGCCGTCAGCAATGGCATCGAAACTGGTTCACCCCGATCGCAGCGTGACCGCGATTTGTGGTGATGGCGGATTCATGATGAACTCGCAAGAACTAGAAACGTGCGTGCGGCTGAATCTGCATTTGGTAGTCATTATCTTGCGTGACAACGCCTACGGAATGATCAAGTGGAAACAGGCCAACATGGGACTGGACAACTTTGGTTTGGATTATGGCAACCCGGATTTCGTAAAGTACGCCGAGAGCTATGGAGCCCATGGGCATCGTGTCGGCAGTTCCGCAGAATTGCTGCCGTTGCTGCAAAAATGTCACGCCGGTGATGGTGTTCATGTGATCGAAGTCCCCGTCGATTACTCGGACAATGATCGGATTCTGAATCACGAAATCAAAACGCGCAGCGCCGCAATCTAAACGCCAATCCAAAACCAGCGGGCGCACACCAGCTGACACTTCGCGCTTCACCCCATACACCCAACAACGAACATGAAAAAACACTGGCCCTATTTCCTGGCCAATGAGCCACAGTCGCCCAACACGGACTTGAAAGTCACCGACAAGTTCTCTGGTGAGGTTGCCGCCGAGATCGCGTTGGCTGGCCCCGATGCGATTGAACAAGGCATCGCGGCTGCTGCCGAAGCCGCCGAGCCGATGGCACGGATGCGTCCGTACGAGCGGCAGCTTGTACTGAACCACTGTGTCGATCGATTCACCGAGCGATACGAAGAGCTGTCGATGTCGTTGTGCATCGAAGCCGGCAAGCCGATCAAGGACGCGCGCGGCGAAGTAGGACGGTTGATTGACACCTTTCGAATCGCAGCGGAAGAGTCCGTGCGGATGGCGGGCGAAGTCATGAACTTGGAAATTTCCTCACGAGCCGATGGTTATCGGGGCATGTGGAAACGGGTCCCGATTGGACCTTGCTCGTTCATCAGTCCGTTTAACTTTCCATTGAACCTGGCGGCACACAAAGTCGCACCGGCTCTGGCGGTAGGCTGTCCGTTTGTCTTGAAACCTGCCAGCCGGACTCCGCTGGGCGCGCTGATCATCGGCGAAATCTTGGCGGAAACCGATTTGCCCAAAGGTGCTTTTTCAATCCTGCCGTGTTCGCGTGATGGAGCCGATCTGTTCACGATCGACGAGCGTTTGAAACTGCTTAGCTTCACTGGTTCGCCCGGTGTGGGCTGGGCACTGAAGGCGAAAGCAGGCAAGAAAAAGGTCGTCTTGGAATTGGGCGGAAACGCGGCGTGTGTCGTTGACCGCGATGCAGATCTGAAAGACGCCGTCGAGCGAATCGTGTTTGGCGCGTTTTATCAATCGGGCCAAAGCTGCATCGGTGTACAACGCATCATCGTTCACGAGGAAATTTACAACGAATTCAAAACGGCGTTGGTTGCCGCCACAAAGAAATTGATCGCCGGCGATCCCAAGGACGAAACGACGTTCATCGGGCCCATGATTTCAGAACGCGAAGCCGAACGGTTGCATGGTTGGATCGAGGAAGCGGTCGCTGCAGGCGGGACGTTGCTGTGCGGCGGCAAACGCGACGGCGCGATGCTGGACGCTACGCTGCTAGAGAACGTTCCGACCAGCCAATCGCTTTGCGTTGAAGAGGCTTTTGGGCCAGCGGCAGTGCTAAGTCGTTTCAGTGATTTTGATGCGGCGCTTGCCGAAATCAATGACAGCAAATTCGGCTTGCAAGCAGGCATCTTCACCCGCGATCTGTACAAGGCACATCAAGCTTGGGACACGCTGGACGTGGGTGGCGTCGTGATCGGCGACGTTCCGTCTTTCAGAGTTGATAATATGCCGTATGGAGGCGTCAAAGACAGTGGTCTCGGCCGCGAAGGAATCCGATTCGCAATGGAAGACATGACCGAAATCCGAAACCTTGTGATTCGCAATGCCTAGAGAACGGCGGCAAGAGCGGGTCGTTTTCGCAATCGATGGACGGCCCCTTGCCGCTCGCCTACGCTATTGCACTCCGGGTTACTATCAATCCCGCAAATGCGCCGAATCCGTTCGAGCGTTAGGCCCTCAAGCTTTCGCTGCTACGGATCTTATCAACCAACTGCCGCACCAACCGACCAGTCCCAACAACTAATCAACAGACTAGGACCTTCAATGACGTTGCCAATTGTTCATGAAAACGCCCAGGCGGATGCGGGGTTCGCGACTGGTACTGAGATCAAAACAACAACCAGTTTGTGTCCCGAGTGCTTGAACAAAATTCCGGGCACGGTCTATGAACGCGGCGGCCGCGTGATACTGGACAAGGAATGTCCCGACCACGGACAATATTCGGCGCTGCTGTCGTCGGACCTGCGGCACTACTACGTTGCCGATGAAGAAATCGAAGCGGTCGCCTGCTGTTGCGGTCCCAGCCAGCATTGTGGTGACCAAGTTGAAAATCACAGCTGCAATATGCTGATCGAGATCACGCAAAGTTGTAACCTCACATGTCCGACTTGTTACGCAGGTTCATCGCCGCATAACAAATCGTTCATGTCCGTGGACGACTTTACCAACATGATTGATTCGTTGCTCGAAAAGGGCAAAGGCGACGCGGACTTGATCCAGCTTTCCGGTGGCGAACCAACGATCCACCCTGAGTTTTTCAAGCTCGTTGAAATCGCGTTGGAAAAAGGGATCAACCAGGTCTACATCAACACCAACGGCATCCGGCTTGCCAAGGCCGAGTTCGCTGAGCGTCTGGCATCGTATGGCGAAAAGGTTTCGGTGTACTTGCAGTTCGATGGTTTCCGCGAAGAGATTTTGGCCGAACTACGAGGCCGTGGGGATCTTCTGCACACCAAGCTAAAAGCCGCCGATCACTGCGAACGTCTTGGTTTAAACACAGTGCCAGTGATCACGCTGACGCGCGGGATCAATGACGACGAAGTGGGGCAATTCATCGAGTTCGCCGCTGCCCGCCGCAACAGCATTCGCAAAGTCATGATCCAACCGGCGATGTATTCTGGGCGATACGAAAACCCGCGTTTTGTCGAACGGCTAACATTAAGCGATGTGGTAAAGCTGATTTGCGACCAAACCAACAACGTCTTTTGCGACGACGACTTTACCCCGATTCCTTGTTCGGATCCAAACTGTTTCAGCATGGCGGTCGCACTTCGTGGTGGCGAGCAATTGATTCCAGTCTCACGTTATTTGCCAAAGTACAAAGAGTGGGCGCTGGAATCGAATCGTGATTTGATTGCGGCGGTATCCGATACGTTCGACAACGCCAGTAGCTTCAGCGATTTGCTGGGCAAGGTGACTGCGGCGGGCGGCCTGGAATCACTTAGCGATGACCGAGTCGATGAGCTTTTGGATCTGATGCAGACGATACCCGAAGACACATCGGATCAGTGGGACGGCATGTTCGCGATTGGGATCAAGCCGTTCATGGATGCGTATACCTACGACCAAGACCGCATCGACAAGTGCTGTGTTCACATCATTTCAGCCGATGGAACGCCCGTGTCTTTCTGTGAATACAATGCCGTCAACCGACCGCAGGGGAACCTCTAATGCAAGATTCTGGAGCTGGCAGTACCGCCACCGAAGCAGCCGCATGCTGTGCAAATTTTTATGAACAAAACTGGGTCCAAGAGATTCTTGGCGACAGTTTTCACCCCGGCGGACCGGACCTATCGGCTCGGCTGATCCATAGTCTGAATCTGCCCGTCGACTCTCGCGTCGTGGACGTCGCATGCGGAATCGGCACGACATCGCTGATGATGGCCCGGCAATTTTGCCTGGAACCAATCGGCGTCGACTTCAGTCAAGCCAACGTCGACAAAGCACTCCAGTCCGCCGGAACCAGCCCAGTCGTATTGGCCGAATTTGTCCAAGGCGCTGCCGAAAATTTGCCTTTGGAAGACGAAAGTTGTGACGCGGTCGTTTGCGAATGCGCAGTCAGTACGTTTACAGATCAGCCCAAAGTGCTTGCAGAATTTTATCGCGTGCTGAAGCCCGGCGGAGTCATCGGAATTTCCGACATGGTCGTTTGCGGCGAACTACCTGATGAGGTCGCCGAGTCGATCGCGCCGTGGACTTGCATGGCCCAGGCCAGAACCCCGCTTGGCTATCAGCAATTGTTCTTGGATGCCGGTTTTATCGCCAACCACTATGCTGATGAATCACACACGCTATTGGAACTGATCAGCGACTTAAAGAAGAAGCTGTTGATGGCCAGCGTCGGAAAAACTCTGGGCATGCTACCCGGCGTGCCGCTGGACGTGAAAGACATTCGCCGTCTATTGGCCCAAGCAAAAGAGTTGACCGAAGCAGGCACAGTACAATATTGTCGTCTGTTATTTTCAAAGGGAACACCCAAGCATCCATTGCCGGCAACCACCGAAGCGCCACTAGCAAGCGTCGATTGCGACGGCACAGACGGATGTTGCTAAGAAGACAGTAGGCTGTATCCAGCAAACTTTTTGCGTGCTGGAACATCGGTCAACAATTGTAAACCGATAGCAACAGCGATCATTGGACGAGATTCACGCAGCTTGGTTGTGCAATTTGAGTCTGGCGATGGCAATACGAAAAGATCACTCGATCTTGCGTTCGAAGACCTATCTGATGGGGAGAAATGCTTCTTTATCTGTGCTGTTGTTCTGGCATCTAACGAGTCTTACGGGCCGATTTTTTGTTTTTGGGACGAGCCTGACAACTATTTGTCTTTATCTGAGTCAGGTCATTTCGTGGTAGCCTTGCGCAAGTCGTTCAAGTTAGGCGGACAATTGCTGGTCACCTCACACAATGGAGAAGCAATAAGGCGATTTTCAGCAGAGAACACAATTTTGCTGCATCGGCGCAGCCACTTCGAGCCAACTCTTTCGAAATTGATCGAAAACGTGGATCTCGAGGGAAGCAGTTTGGTGGACCTGCTTGTTCGAGACGAGCTTGAGCTATGAACAAGTACAAACCACACCTTCTTGTTTTGCCCGAAGATCAGGCGAACAACGACATCTTAAATGGTTTCTTGCTTCATGACGCGCTCGACTCTCGAGCAATTCAACCCTTGCCACTGGGTGGCGGTTGGCCAAACGTCCGTCGCAAGTTTATCTCGGAATACGCGGAAACGATGCGAAACCACCCCAATCGGCATGTGGTGCTGTTAGTCGATTTTGATAAGCATGACGACCGCTACGCTAAGATGATGGAGGGCGTGCCAGATGATGTTGCGGATCGCGTGTTTGTCATTGGTGTTTGGTCAGAGCCAGAGGATCTGCCTCGACAAGAGTTAGGTACTCGCGAGGAATTGGGATTGAAGCTTGCTCAAGATTGCTTTGATAACAGCCGTTTGGTATGGGGACACGAGCTTCTTTCTCACAACGCTGCGGAGCTAGACAGAATGAACGCGGTGTTGCGTCGATTTCTTTTCCCGAATGCATAGCGGCAATTGAGTTGCAGTTTGGTCGTTGGCCACGTTTTGGTCGTGCTCTATATTTCAATTGGGAAACGAATCTTACAAGCAAGACGCTCCGGTTTCATCGACCGGGAGGGTAAGGACCGCTCGCGAAATAAGTGATTGGCTTGTGGATTCTGACGCTGCTTGAGATCGAGTGTTTCTGCCGTTCTGCGCCGTGAAGATTTCCGATGCATCAATGCACGATGCCGAATTCTTTTTCGGCGCATGTCTGGCAGCAATTATCTGATGACATCCATCCAGCTGGTTTTCGTTGATTGCAAAAATTACAGACACCGAAATATGTCGGGTCTTGCAAGATCTCGCGGCTTTTTTGGTCCACGACCGAATCGTGGCTTCCGGCTGGGATTCGCAACACCTGTTCGGTCGATTTTTCAGGCTTGTGAGGCCCTTTCCATGAAACCGTGGTCACATAAAACTCAAGCCATGATTTCGATCTCTCAATGTGGATGAACTGACTTGCGATTTCATTGTCATTGACGCAATCTAGTTCTACACGATCTTTAGCACGAAGGCTCTTAATGATGTCGTGGTATTCCCAAAGACGAATGCACCCAGCTAAGAATCTTTCGCCATCAAGGATGATCGGATGGTGTCGATGTCCGCAAGTACAATCGGCGGCAGTCATCGTTTCGATCTGGTAGTTTGCTGGCCATCCATACTCTGAGTCACCGTTTAGGCCAAAAACACGTTTGCCAACGGTCTCTTGGCAAAGCACGGAACACTCGTCCTGGTCTTCAAAAAAAACGGTTGTTCCTTCATTGGCGACTTGCGAAACCAATTCACGAAATCGCTGCTTGAACTCACCGGCTGACAGAAATCGACGGGACTCAAAGTAGTCTGCAAACTTTCGCAACGTATTGCGAATTTTATCTTTCTGGTCCTCAGATTCCAGTTCCAGAAGCTTAAGTACACTTCGATCGAGTTTCGCAACATCGCCATTGCAACCCTTCAACTTGTCAATCAGTGCTTGAGTTCGATACCTCTCTGAACCTGCCCCAAATACCGATGCGATCTTGGTTGACAATACACTCAGCCGGCTGCGATCAATCTCCCTATGGACACGATTCGCAACAGCGGGAGAAAACTTCAGAAACCCAGTCAGAAAACATGTTCCGTTTTCCACAAAAGGTTTTGGCAGAGATGTCTTTTCACGCATGAAGCCTGATAGTTCTACCTGATTCGAATTCCGATTATCCGATTCATCAAGTACCACGTAATCCCACGTCCCAAACTTATCGACATACTCTTTGGTCGGAATGTCATTGGCAGCAAAGTGCCGTTGTTCTCTGGAAACCAATTCAATCGGCGGCTGACGATTGCCTTTGATATGTGTGGGGAGCGAATCATCAAAAACGTAACCTGCATGAGGATTCAGGAAAAATACGAATTGAGCTCCCGGAGGCAAC
>CAYNNP010000186.1:0-13300 GCA_964398215.1 uncultured Pirellulaceae bacterium
TGTTCGACAAACGGCGCTGTTGTGAAACCCTTTCAGGGTTTGCGTTGGTTGATTCAAAAAACGACCTGTGGTGCGCTGCGCGACCACAGGCTGTGTTGTTAAACAGCTTCGCTGTGGGATAATCACGTGCTTTCGAGCTTTTGGGCCAAGTAGTTGTGGGTAAAGACAAGGTTCCTACCGGTCAGAATGAGATTGCAGCGAACCCGTAGGTATGAGATTGCAGTTGGGCACAAGATGTAGGCGGCCGGTGGGAACCGGCCCTACAAACTACAAACTGCGAAATCCGCGCGGCTCCGTAATCGACAAAACGCCAGGACGACCAAGGCTCGTGCTCGTCCCCTTTTCGTCAAACGCAAATATTGGTGGCAATTCTATGCCGAAGATGCCGATAAAAAGTGCAGGGCATGTGGCAGCGTCTTGCTAGCTTTATGCGCCCAGGCAACCACGAAACGTCGCTCAGCTTTGTAGGTGGTCAATCAGCGTGATCCCACGATGCACTTGGCACCAATTGACTACCAACCGAGCGCAAGTAACGCAACCGAAAACGAAAGTAGACTCATGCGAATTTCTCAAGTCATCACACTTGGCCACGAACTCTACGGAGCCCAGAAACACGTCTTGGATCTTGCTACCGCGTTCAATGATGATGGTCATGATGTCATGGTCATGGTAGGAACCACCGGCAGGCTGACTGACCTGTGTTCGGAAAGAGGCGTGCCTTGGCAGCAAATCGAATCCTTGCAGCGTTCGATTCGTCCATTGAAAGACTACCGCGCGTTTGCCGAATTGAAATCTGCGATGTCTGAATTCAAGCCTGACGTCGTGGCTTCGCATTCTAGCAAGAGCGGCATCATTGCTCGGCTGGTTTGCAACAAACTGGAAATCCCAAATACCTTCACAGCACATGGTTGGTCTTTCGAGGACGGTGTGCCGCCGATGCGCCGGAAGATGTACAAAACCATCGAACGATTGGTCGGTCGAGTTTCTTGCAAGATCATCACTGTCAGCGAGCTTGGCAAAGAGCTTGCAAACGAAAACAAGATCGTGCCACCCGAGAAGCTTGAAATGATCTACTACGGCACCGACGATGTTGGTTCGCAGTACCCCAAAGATCAGCAATCTACGTTCACGATGACGATGGCAGCTGGGTTCCGTGAACAGAAAGATCACGAAACGTTGGTGCATGCCTTGGCACGCGTCAAGGATCGACCATGGCAAATCAATTTCCTGGGCGACGGACCACTTCGGCCACAGATCGAAGCACTTGTGAACCAATACGGCATGCAGGACAAAGTTCACTTTCGGGGCATGGTTAACAACGTTCCGGAGTACATGGCGCAAACGGATCTGCTGGTCTTGATCACCAACTGGGAAGGCCTTCCAATTTCGACATTGGAGGGACTGACATTCTCCTTGCCGGTCTTGGCGTCCGACGTTTCAGGAGTCCGAGAACAAGTCGTCGATGGATACAACGGTCTGACCGTGGGCCGCGGTGATGTTGACGATGTGGAACGTGCATTGAAAACAATTCTGGACCAACCGGAAAAACTTGCCGAGTACGGAAAGAACTCACGTGCGTTGTACGAACAGCACTTTACGCACGAAGCGATGTACCGCGACACCAAGACGCTGTATCAGTCAATCATCGACAGCCATCGTGCAACAGGAAGCATTGTTCCGCCACCGCATCAAAAACGCGGTAGCCGAAAACGATCAGCAAGCGCCGCGTAACCCGGCGAGACACCGACGGACAGGCGGATCACAGCCGATCCAGCCGTCTGCGGTAAACCTGTGTACGAACGTACTACTGCCCAGCGTTGCGGGCCTCCAAGGTGGGCTTTTCATTGCCGTATTGGTGGCCAAAGCCCGAATCTCCGTGCCGCTTTGGCTGGAAACTCTGGTGCGTTCCCGTTTCGCGTTAGGCGCCATTTGGGCAATGGAACGTGACAAACAACAAATTCGTAATTCGCGAAAGCCAGAAAAAGGAAACCCTGGGTTTATTTCAAATGGGAGAATGTTTTTAATAGCGTTGCCCGTACTATAAACGTAACGCCATGATCAAAAAATCGACAGACGACTTTCCCGACGAATACCTCACCTTGATTCTTATGCGCCATGCAAAGAGTGATTGGTCCGATACGTCGCTGTCTGATCATGAACGGCCACTCAACCGCCGAGGACGCAAGGATTCGACGCGGATGGCCGACTGGATGATTGAAAATGACTTGGTCCCCGATCTGGTCTTGTGCTCCACATCCAGCAGAACTCGCGCGACCGTCGAAATCATGCTGGACATCTGGGATTCGGAGCCAGACGTCGTTCATCACGAAAATCTGTACTTGGCGAGCCAGGATGAGATCTTGCGCGAGGTTCGTACTTGTGGTGTGGACTGCGACCGAATCATGGTCGTCGCGCACAATCCAGGGATCTCACACACCGCTTCGATGTTTGCCGAAAAATCGATTGAGATGCCGACGGCGTGTGTGTCCGCTTTTGATTTGGCGACCGACGATTGGCAGAATGCCGGAGAAGAAATTGATCGTCGCTTTCGAGTACTGATGCGGCCAAAGCTACTGTCCTCAGAGTCGTAGTTAGCTGATGCAAGGGTTCTATTGGACGGTTGTCTTGCTGGCCATTTTGGTCGGCCACGCGGGATTGCACGTTGCAATGTACAACCGCCTGAATTCGTTTGGGTTCAAACGCAAACCCGTCAAGGTCATCAGTAAGGTCCTGTTCTTTACGATGATCTTCGTGCCAATCGTTTTCGCCGCAGTCTACTTTGGCCAGCTCAAGTCGATGCTGACGGGCAACCCAGACTGGAAGTTGCCGTCACCTATCAGAGCGTACGGTTGGGTTTGCTTGATCGCTTGGTTGGTACTTGGGATTCCCTGGATCGTTTGGCGTCCACTGCTTGGGCTGGAATGGATTCGCATTCCGCGCCGAATTCGAGTCACTGATGTTCAAGCGGAAGCAAACAATCCACTTTCATTGTCTTCACGATCTCGTGTGCTTTCTCGATTTCCTGGAAACCAAATCTACACTTTGGCTGCCGAAGAATTGACACTGCCGGTCGCCGGTTTGCCAAGGAAACTTGATGGATATCGGATCGCGCACTTGTCGGATATTCATTTGACTGGTCATGTTCACGGCGATTACACCAAGCACGTTGTGCAAGTGGCAAACCAGTGGCAGCCGGACATGATGGTGCTGACCGGTGACATCATCGACAAACTTGAATGTGTGGATTGGTTGCATGAAATTTTTTCGCCAGCCAAAGCGAACGATGGCTGCTACTTTGTATTGGGTAACCACGACAAACGAATTCCGGATCCAGGATTGACGCGCGATGCAATGACCGCCGCTGGTTGGACGGATTTGGGTGGCAAAGTCATCCGAACAGAACTCGCGGGCACATCCGTTTCGTTGCTTGGAAACGAGCATCCGTGGTTTTCTCGGCCGAGCGAGGTTCCACAAGACGCAGACTTCCGCATCCTGCTCAGCCATAGTCCCGACCAGCTACCATGGGCTCGCAAACACAATGTGAACCTCATGTTCGCTGGCCACACGCACGGCGGGCAAGGTCGGTTGCCAATCATCGGGCCGATTCTCAGCCCCAGCATTCACGGCAGTCGTTATGCCTCGGGAGACTTTTACAAATCTCCGACAACGATGCACGTTTCGCGGGGTCTAAGCGGAACCCATTTGATGCGAATCAATTGTCGACCCGAGCTGTCGCTGTTGACCTTGAAGTCGCCGACAGCTTGACGAGGTCTGACGAAGTACCGGGTTTTGGCGGCCGCTGATCGTAACTCGGGTTATCAATTCAGACCCAATGCGCTAGTTTGTGCGATCGACCAACCACATTTAATTTCGTTGCGAGACACCATTGTCATGGAAGCTATCCTTACCGCTCTTGGTCCCGACAGCACAGGTTTGGCAGACCCGATTATCCATCACGTGACGGGCCGCGGCGCTCGGATATCGGAAATCCAAATGTACGATCATGACGAAGAACAGATCTTTGCCATGTTGTGCAGAATCAATATCGAACCATCGGAGTTTGGTCCGCTTTCGGATGCGATGCGAGAAATCGGCGAACACACAGGGCTGGCAATTCGCGTCTGGAGCAGCGAGCGACGAGCGCACCGACCGCGATTGGCGATTTGCTGCACGTACGTCGATCATACACCGCGAGCCGTCCTGCAATCGATCAAGGATGATGTGATCAACTCGGAAGCCGCCGTTATCATTTCCAACCGCAAGAAGCTCAAGACGCTGGCCGATGAATACGACGTTCCCTTTCGTTTGATCGGCGACGAAAAAGGCAAGGCGGATGATGCGCAAATGGTCAGCGTACTAGACGAATTCGATGTCGACTATGTGATCCTCGCGCGGTACATGCAAATATTGCCTGCCAGTACATGTTGGCAATTTGCTGGCGGCCGGATTGTCAATCTGCACCATGGGCTGCTGCCCGGATTTCCAGGTTTCCGCCCGTACCACGATGCTTACAATTCGCGAATGCTGACATTCGGCGCCACCTGTCACTTCATCATTCCCGAACTGGATGCGGGCAACCAAACGATCAATCAACGAACCTTTTCGGTCTTGCCAGGCACGCCGCTGGACGACGTGATCGCGCAAGGGGAATCGCAGAACGAACCACGTTGTTTGATCGAAGGCGTGCGAAGAGTTGTGGACCGCGAGATCTGCCTTCGGTTCCATCGTGTCGTCGCGAGAACCTAACGTCTCAGGTTCTCGGCGACGTTTAACCAGTGCCCCGCCGCTGGGCTACTTTAGGATCAATGTTCCGAAGGTGCTGGCGTTTTCCCATGAATCGTCTTCGTCGTTATACCATTTTGCGACAGCCGATCGTGAGCCGTCCCCAGCGTCATCGTTGACCTGGAGATCGAAGCCCATTTTCACACCAGACTTGAGCTTTACATGCGTGATCTTTAAAGCCATTTCGACGATGTAGCCGTTTTCTGTTTTGGCGGTCGCCGCTTTGCAAAAATCTTTGTTGTAACCGGTGCCTTGGCCGGACATCAGTCCTTTGAAGTTCACTCGGTACTGCCCGTCGTTGTCATCGTAGACGCTTGATTTTTTGTTGTCCTGATCCAAGAACAATTCGACGGAATCATGTTCCCACGGATCAGCGCCGCCATCACTGAGCTTATCGTCAGTGACCTGCCACAGCGCGTACAACGTGTCTTGATCGTACATGACTTGAACCGTAGCGGTCGCCATGTCTTTTTCCTCAATCTGCACGATACCGTCGACAGGCTTCACAACCTTGAGCATGGGAGCTTTTTTCCATGCGTCGTCGATTTTGCCATCGATCTTGGCGGCTCCAGAAATGGCTTTCGCAACTCCCGGCTCTTCCTTGGTCATCGTCTTGTCGGCCTTGGCCTCAGCCTCGTCTGCCTTTTGGCCACTGGGCTCCTTCACTGAGGGCTCATCTTTTTGATCTTGAGAAAAGGCTAGGTTTGACGTGCAAACGGCAATGGCAAACAGAATAGGAAGAATACGCATTTTGAACTCACAGGCTCCGGTGGCAAAAAGATCATCTAAAATTCGATGACTGATAGGTTAATGGCAGACCCAGGTTTGTTTAAGTCATTGAAGGACATTTCTGTAAAACTCAGCCTCGCTCTATCTTATCCCGCCGAGGGAAACAATAATAATGCGGCCCCGCCCACAAAACCCACCCGCCCAAGGAATCCCTCTGATGAAGAACACAGCCTTGCTGATCGCCGCGTTGTTCGCACTCTTGCCAACAGCCGACGCGAATGCAGAAATCAAACTTAGCAGCCTGTTTGGAAACCACATGGTACTGCAGCAGGAAAAACCCATCCGGATCTTTGGCACTGCTGCCGCTGGGGAAAAAGTCACCGCTGAGTTTGGCGGACAGGTGGCCAACGCAACTGCCGATGACAAGGGAAGCTTTCAAGTTGAACTGCCTGCGATGAAGGCCGATGGAAAGGCTCACACCTTGACCGTTTCCGGGTCCAACAAGATTACTTTCACTGACGTTTGGCTTGGTGAAGTTTGGCTTTGCTCGGGTCAATCGAATATGGAATGGAGCGTCCAAGCATCGAACAACGCCAAGGAAGAGATTGCGGCCGCCAACCATCCGATGATTCGAGTCTTTAATGTCGGTGGGCACGTTCGCGGACCCAATTCTACGGACGACCCGCGCGGCACTTGGGCCGTTTGCTCGCCAACGTCGATTCCGCGTTTCACCGCTGTCGGATATTACTTTGGCCGCAAGTTGCAAAAAGAACTTGGCGTACCCGTGGGGCTAGTCGGGACCAATTGGGGCGGAACACGAATCGAACCGTGGACGCCCAAGGTTGGATTCAAATCGGTGCCGAACTTGAAAGACTACACTGCCAATCTGGAAAGCATTGACCCAGCATCAAAGGCTGGGAAAGCACGCCACGAAAAGTACTTGGCCGACATGGAAAAATGGCTTGCAAAGGCTCGTGCAGAATTGGAAAACGGCAAGGGCATCAACGCACCACCACGAATTTCACTTGAACCAAAATCCGGCGCGACTTGGATCTACAACGGGATGGTAACGCCTCTGATTCCGCTTAGCGTTCGAGGTGCGATTTGGTACCAAGGGGAATCCAACGCTGGGGACGGATTGCGATATGAGTACCTAAAAGAAGCATTGGTCAATGGTTGGCGAAACGTTTTCCAAAACGATGACATGTCGTTCTACTGGGTTCAGCTAGCCAACTTTCAACAGCCTAGCGACAAACCTGCTGGTGGTGGCTGGGGGCCAGTCCGCGAAGGCCAACGACGTGCGATGCGTGTTCCAAAAACGGGCATGGCAGTGATCATCGATATCGGTGCGGCCGGTGACATTCACCCTCGGAACAAACAGGACGTTGGCGCTCGCTTGGCACTTTGGGCGCTCGCGAAAGACTACGGCCAAGACATCGTCCATTCAGGCCCGTTGTACAAAAGTATGACTGTCAGCGATAACAAAATTGAACTTTCGTTTGATCATGTCGGTGGCGGTTTGATGACAGGCAAAAAAGAAGGCATGAAACCGGTTGTTGAAACGAAAGATCAGGAACTTGGTGAGTTTGCCATTCAATCCGGCGACAACACATGGCATTGGGCATCGGCAAAAATCGAAGGAGACAAGGTTGTCGTCTGGGCTGATGGTGTTGATGATCCCAAGAATGTTCGCTTTGCCTACCAGTCGAACCCCACCAAGTTCAACTTCTACAACAAGGCTGGTTTGCCAGCCTCGCCGTTTACAACGGAAAAGTAGTCCGCCTGCAACAACATGCTTGCACCGGATTCATGATTCAATGCGTATCGTTCACTCGCTGGCAGTTTCCAGCGAGTCGATGCGCCATTTTTCAAAGCACGACAAGAACCACCAAATCAGGAGACTGACTTGCGATTGACTGCACTATTCATGCTCGCGTTATTCGTTTCGTTGTCAGCCAACGCTGCAGAAGTCTTTGTGGAATCGGAGAGTTTTGACGACCATGGCGGTTGGAAACTGGACACCCAGTTCATCCAACAAATGGGATCGCCGTATCTACTGGCTCACGGACTTGGCAAACCGGTCGCAGATGCAACAACTAATTTCGAAGTTGCAGAATCTGGCGAGTACCGAGTCTGGGTGCGAACGATCGATTGGGTTGCGAAGTGGGACGCGAAGCCGTCGCCAGGACGATTCCAGCTGTTGGTTGATGGCAAACCGCTGGACGAAACTTTTGGCACACAAGGCAAACAATGGGCGTGGCACCGGGGAGGCAAGGTCACGCTCGACGCGGGTACTCATAAGCTGACGATGCATGATTTGACTGGATTCGATGGCCGGTGCGACTGCATTTACATGACAACAGATGACGATCTGCCGCCGACTGAATCCCAAGTGCTTTCGGACTGGCGCAGAGCCCAACTGGATTTACCGCTGGAACCAGAAGTCCGTGGGCCCTATGACTTGGTCGTCATTGGAGGCGGTTACGCGGGCATGGGTGCCGCGCTGTCGGCGGCTCGGATGGGTTGCCGCGTCGCTCTCGTTCAAGATCGTCCGGTGCTTGGTGGCAACGGTTCGAGCGAAGTGCGTGTCTGGGCAAAAGGAAATATTCGCCGCGGTAAGTTCCCGCGAATCGGAGAGATCATCGAGGAGTTTGCGGACAAGGCGACCAAGTCGCCGGGAACGTTCGCAGAGTTTGGTGACTCGCTGAAAGAAAAGACGGTACGAGCCGAATCCAACATCGACCTGTTCTTGAATCACCACGCACATGCCGTTGAAATCGACGGGCCCAGAATCAAATCAATCGACGCTTTGAACACCAAAAGTGGCGCCGAAGTCCGGTTGCTGGGCGACATGTTCGCGGATTGCACAGGCCACGGCTGGATTGGGACTTGGGCCAAAGCCGATCGCGAAATGACCCCGCAAGGCCGCATGGGCATGAGCAACATGTGGGCTTGGGACGAACTGGAAAAGCCAGCCAAATTTCCAGCCACTCCATGGGCCTTGGATTTGAAAATGGCAGACTTTCCCTATCCACGCGACCACCATGGGCAATGGTTCTGGGAAAGCGGATTTGACAAAGATCCAATCGGCGGGGCCGAGTCGATTCGTGATTGGAATCTGCGTGCGGTATACGGTGCTTTCAATGCAATGAAGAACGGTGATGGTTCAGCCAAGCACAAGAATGCGATTTTGACTTGGGTCGCGTTTGTTGGCGGTCCGCGCGAAAGTAATCGATTGATTGGCGACGTGGTTTTGACCGAAGACGATGTGGTTAGTAAACGACAATTTGACGACGGATGTGTGCCCAGCACTTGGTCGATCGATTTGCACTATCCGAAAGAGCAATACGCTAAGAAGTATCCCGACAATCCATTCATCTCCAAGGCCGTTCATGGCAAAGGTGTTGACCGTTCGTACGGCTATCCTGTGCCCTATCGATGTTTTTACAGCCGCAATGTCGAAAATCTTTTCATGGCCGGCCGCTGCATCAGTGTGACGCATGAAGCACTGGGGACCGTCCGCGTGATGAAGACGTGCGGGATGATGGGCGAAGTCGTTGGCAAAGCCGCGTCGCTGTGCGCGTTGAACGATTGCTCGCCCAGAGATGTCTACAAAAATCACCTTAGCGAACTGTTAAAACTCCTAGAACTGCCTGGCAAGGCAAGACGCAGCACACCTTCGGGCGAAATCGTCATCCCAGCCGATGCACTGCCGCTGGCAGGAGCTAACGGACCTCCATCAGGCATGGACCCAGCGAAGCTACAAGGCATTGTCGTCGATGACAAACAAGCCAAGTTGGTTGGTCCTTGGACTCCAGGCACAGGTCTGAAAGATTATGTTGGTTACAGTTACCTGTACTGTGGCGGCGGTCGGAAAGCGTCAGCAACGTTCAAGCTTAAGGCAAAGGATTCGGCGCGTTACCAAATCCAGCTTTACACACAGTCACACAAGAATCGAGCCACCAATACGCCGGTGATGATTTCGTCTGGCACGTACCGTAAAGCGACAAAGATCAACCAGCGACAAAATCGCCCCAAGCCAGTCGCAACCGTTGATGAAATTGATTTGAAAGCCGGTGCGGAAGTCCAGGTAACAATCACCACCGATGGCGTGGATGGAAACGTGCATGTTGATGCGGTACGTTTGCTGAGAGTCAACTGAGCCTGCTGATGGCTGCAGCAACACGTCAACGCCCTCGTTGGGCCATTTTCGTCCACGCGATTCGTGTTGGCTTGGTTGTTGCGCTGTTGATGTTGATACCATCACCGGCTGGTCGGACTGGCGCTGCGAATAGCTCGAATCCTCCTGGAATTCAGCACGTCCAGGATTTGGTGCCAACCGCCGCCAGCGTTTCGGACGAACCCAATGCCGCCGGTCTTTGGCAAATCATCGACGGCGATGACAATCCAATCGGGCTTGTTGGCAGAACTTTGCCGGCGGCTTCGGACGTTCTGGGGTATCGCGGCCCCAGCGAGGCGTTATTGGTTTTCGATAACGATCTGAATATCAAATCAGTGGGGCTTCTGCAAAGTGCTGACACCACTGAGCATGTGACTGCTGTTGTCCAAGATGAATTATTCTTTGAACAATTCAAGAACTGGCCGTGGGGCGGACCCGAAGCGGGTACAGATGTCGATGCTGTTTCCGGCGCAACGCTCACCAGCCTCGCGCTAGCAGAAGGGATCTTGAAGCGAATTGGAAGCGATCGCCCTTCACTTGTCTTTCCCGACAATATCGCCGCTGAAGATGTAAGCGAGTGGTTCGATCGTATTTCAATGATTGACAGTTCACAGCCAATTTCGGTTGCTCAATACAACGGAAAAGAAATCGGCAGGATCCTACGGACGGGAATCTTCAGTGATGACATTGCCGGATACCAAGGCCCCAGCGAATTGCTGCTGAAAGTTGGCACCGATGACAAGGTTGATGCAATTCTGCTGCGTGGCTCTTTCGACAACGATACCTATGTGGACTACGTCAGAGTCGAAGCCGGTTTCTGGGCGATCTTTGAAGGAAAAACGATTCAAGAACTTGCCTCGTTTGATCCTGGCGCGGAAGGCGTCGAAGGGGTATCGGGCGCGACGATGACCAGTTTGGCGGTTGCCGATACTTTGGTAGCAGCATCCAAAGCATATCAGGCACAGAAAGAACTCCCTCAGCAATCGGGATCAACAGCATCGGCAATCCACTGGCCAGCAACCGACATTGCTACGATCGCATGTTTGATTTTCCTAGCGATTGCCAGTCGATTTCGCGCGTTTCGCAAGCCGCGCGTTCGAAAAGTTTGGTTGGTCTGTGTTATCGCAATGCTTGGGCTGTGGTCAGGCAACCTAGTTTCAATGGCACTGATTGCAGGCTGGTCGTCCGCAGGAATCGCATGGCGACTCGCGCCGGGCTTAGCGGCAATCGCATTCACCGCATTGCTCGCACCACCGATCACGAAAGGCAATCCCTACTGCAATCATCTTTGTCCCCACGGCGCAATTCAGCAATTGATCAAACCAAAACCAGGGTCACGGCGCCGCTTAAAACTCTCGCGTCGTGTGTCAAAATACCTGTCCTTCATTCCAGGAATCACGCTATCAGTCGCCTACTTGATGCTACTGTTTTATCCAGTGCTTGACTTGTCAGCCTGGGAACCGTTCCACGCCTACTTGTATCAAGTTGCTGGATGGTCAGCCTTCGCTACCGCAGCAGTTAGCTTGTTACTTGCGACGTTCATTCCGATGGGCTACTGCCGACTGGGCTGCCCAACCGGAACGCTGCTGGATTATGTCCGCCGCAGCGCAAGCAGCCACAAGATCGGACGACCAGATGCAGTCGCGATAGGACTGCTGGTCGTGGCGATCGCCGTTCGCGTAGCCCAGTAAAAACGCTGGGCTTGGAAAAAGCGGATTACTATCGCTGGCGGCTCTAGCGGTTTGCGATGGCAGACTTTCTAGCCGCTTCGAATTCGTCACCTGGCGTCCAAGCCGGCATTTCGTTTTGCTGCAACACGTTAAGGCCAACGTTGAACAAAAGCCTTGCGTCTTCGATCGCACCTGACAAATCCCAGTCATCGCTGTATTCATCACTTGGTTGGTGATAAGTATTCTGAACCCATTCGTCCAGTTTTTCTTTTCCCCAGCCAGCTGGCTTGCCGACGACGTTCACGCCCGAATGCAAATAGACACCAGGAACACCGATTTTTGCCAAACTGAATTGATCGCTTCGATAGTAGTAACCACGATCAGGAAAGTGGTCGGGGGTCACGATTCGATTTTGCGACTTTGCAACACGCGTGACAATGGTATCCAAGTTCGATTTTCCATGGCCAATCACATTCACATCATGAGTCCGTCCAATGATGTTGGCTCCATCCATATTGATCACAGCCGCCATGTTACCTGGCTTGATCGGCGGGTGTTCTGCAAAGTAGCGTGACCCAAGCAGCCCCTGCTCTTCAGCGCCGACGGCGGCAAACATGATGGAGCGTTTCGGTTTGGAATCCAGGCTCGCGTAAGCCTTCAGCATCGACAACAAACTCGCTGTTCCTGCAGCATTGTCGATCGCACCGTTGTAAATATTGTCACCGCGCGAATCTCGCTCTCCAATGCCAAGGTGGTCATGATGAGCCATGTAGATCAATACTTCGTCTTTGAGTTCAGGATCCGAACCAGGAAGAATTCCAAGCACATTCGCGGTGTCTTTCTCTCGCACATCGGCGGTCAGCTTGATGGATAAATTGATGCCAAGCGGTACTGGTTTGAATTCGCGTTTCTCCGCCGAGGCGCGCAATGCGTCCAAATCTTTTCCGTTGGCTTGGAGCACTTTTCGGATGCCATCCTCCGTCGCCCAAGCCTTCAGTTTCATGCGTGGGCCTTCGCTGCCACGCAACTCGAATTCTTCGCCAGCCCAAGACGTTTTGATGACTTGCCAGGGGTACCCTGCGGATGGAGTTGTGTGAATGATGATCGCACCAGCCGCACCTTGTTTCGCTGCCGTTTCATACTTGTAGTCCCAGCGACCGTAGTACAGACGCCGCTTGCCTTCAAAGAGTTCTGGATCGTCGGAGGGATCGTTGTTCATGATGACCAAGACTTTGCCTTTCAGGTCAACGTCCTTGAAATCGTTCCACTGGTATTCGGGAGCCTGGATGCCGTATCCGACAAACACCAATTCAGCGCTGTCAATCGACGCCTCCTTCACCGGACTTCCGATCGTTGACATGAAATCGGTCACCGACTCCAGTTCGACAGATGCGTCTCCTGCTTTGAATTTGATTTTCGCGGGCGCATTGGTTTTCACGCCAACCAGTGGAACCGGCTGAATCCATGATCCGTCTGGCGCGGCCGGCTGTAGACCGTAAGTTTGAAATTGCGTGGCCACATACAGCTGCGTCAGGTCGTCACCGCGCGAGCCCGGTCCCCTGCCTTCCAGTAGATCATGAGCCAAAAATCGGATGTGTGCTCGCAGTGTCGCCTCGTTGATGTGCAATGCTGGATCGGAGCCTACTGCAGGACCATCTTGCGCACGGGTATTTGGTGCCAGCAGTAAACAAACGATAAAGGCTGTGAATGTAAAGCGACGGGGCATCTTCAGTCCTAAGTTGTGTAACGGAAACTTTGCCAAAGTGTAACAACGACGGCTTCATCGAACACGTAAAACCCGTAACGAAAGTCGTCAAGACTTTCGGCGATGCACTCATGATTCAGAAACCCTTGAGCCGCAGGCCGATAGCCCGGTTTCGAGCACAACCAGACCGTTAAAAACCGGGGCTATCGCCCATCGGCTCATGTGCGCGTCGGC
>CAYNNP010000187.1:0-13214 GCA_964398215.1 uncultured Pirellulaceae bacterium
GAGCAGTTTGTGGGTTGCCCGGATTTCGAATTCCGTACTGGTCATCCCGCATAATTCAGAACTACGGAAATCCCTTGGTACCTCAACCGAGGGAGCCGAACTGTAGTCACATAAGCCACGCTCTGCGTAACAAGGACTGGTCGCAGCAAACTCGCGTTGGCACTGTCTACACATTTTCGTTTGCATGGAGGTAAACGCGATGCGTCATACAATGGTATTTCGTTTTCTAAGTCTTGCGGTCGTCGCAATATTGAGTCTACCCGCGGCCGCTCAGTCGCTGGAACAACCCGTTCGCCCAATGGATTCAAGCTACGATCAGGGCGTTGAGTTGGGATCGTCTGAGGTTTCATTCCAGGACCGGATTGCGAGTCTTGAGTCTCGGTTGGGAATGGTCGAATCACGCGGCAGCGGATCATCGTCTTGCAATCGTTGCCCGATTCCATCAACGCGTATCTCAACCAAACTAAAAGGATGTTCGACAAGCTATTCGGGAGCTGAGCTTCTGTTGCTGAAACCACATGTCGGTGCATTAAGCGGCAATGTGCTTGGCGCTGCAGGAAACGTCACCAACACATTTGACTACGACCTTGCCCCCAGGATTTTCATGGGACGCGAGCGAGCCGATGGGTTGGGTTTCCGAGCAACGTACTTTCAGTATGACCACGGAAACGATCCGTCCGGCCTTGGTGTGAGAACTGGCCTGGAGCTTCACGCCTTGGATATCGAAGCTACCAGCCGGACTCGATTCTGCGGATCGGATCTGATGTTCACGGGAGGATTCCGCTACGCAAATATGGAACAAGATTTTTCGGTCGCCGGAAACGCACTGAACCTAGAAACAGACGGCGTCGGGCTAACGATTGGAACTCGCATGTCACGCGACATCGGTAACACCGGATGGGACCTGATCATTGGCGGACGTGCGAGCTTCTTGCTAACTGACAACGACGTGTCCGTAACTGGCTTGCTCTCTGCCACGAGCGATGAAAGCACCACCAAGGTTCTGGAAGCTCAATTGGCGGTTAGCCGCACTCGTGAATTGTCCAATGGCGCTCAATTGGTCAGCCAGTTTGGTTTGGAAGTTCAAAACTGGGAAGCTCCCTTGGTCACAAGCTTGCTTTCGAACGACATTTCACTGTTCGGTCCTACCATTCGAATGGGTTTAAACTTCTAAAGAACGCCCGACCATCAGCTAATTAACTCCAGGCGGTCTCCTTTGCAAATCTGCAGAGGAGACCGTTTTTTATTGGTCAACATTGGTCTCCCGAAAGACAAATGAGCACAGCAAAACAACTCTGCGCAGGCGACATCACGGTTGATCGCCTTTTGCATTCCGGATCAAGAAATCGACAAGCGGCTGGCACTCAAAAAATCCTCGCCAGTAGTTGTGGCCTTGGTCGTCAATCCGGATCAGATCAAAATGTTGGCTTGCACCCTGTTCTTCGTAGATGGTTTCAAGCGTCGCTGAATTCTCTTTGATTGGAACCACATTGTCATCATTCCCATGGATAATGAAAACCGGAATCTTTGCCTTTGCTAACACTGCCGCCGACTTGATCGGATTGAATTCTGATTGTCGCCGCTCCAACTCTTTCGCAGACAGACGATACACAGAGGCGGCTCGATCAAACCCGGGATAGGTCGATAGATCATAAACCGGATAAATGCCACCAATCCCAGCGACTTTATCCGGATTCGCGATCGCCCAGCTACTGACCCACAGACCGCCACGGCTTCGTCCAAGCAACGCGGGTTTAGCCGAATAGCCGTTTGACACCATGTGTTTGTGCAACGCATCAAAGTGCCGAAGAGCATGCGGCGAACCGTATCCTTCGCCCACATCGATTCCGGCAACAGCGACGCCCGCAGCCAGGAACCGCTCATGCATCCAAGTCTCGGCCTTATCGGGAGTGCGTGGAAGCGTTGGCCCATAAAAGATCCACGGTTTGTTCTCGTCTGGTTGCTGCTTTGGTTGCATCACAAAAGTATGCCGATCATTCAGCAAAAACGATTTGCCATTCAACAAGACTTGTTGACGTTTGGGCTTAGCATCGGCTTGTGCTTTTTTCATCGGCGAACTCGCGTTACTCTTACGCTGTGCCTTGTTAGCTTTTTCCAGAGCGGCTGGTGAAAGATCGCGGGATGCTGTTTCAGTAAATTCATTCGTCATGCGATTCCACTCTGAAACCAATTCCGCCAGTTTCTCGTGTTCAGCAATGGCCAAGTCCGATGATTCGTCTCGGTCAGCTTTCAGGTTGTATAGCTCCCATGGTTCACCGACTGGCGCGACGGCTTTCCAGTCACCTTGGCGGATCGCTTTGTTGCCATCGTGGAACCACCAAATTGGCCGCTCAAGTCGCTGGGGATCTTCCGTCGATTTGCTGAACAAGTCGACCATACTGACACCAGGAAACGCGGGTTGGTCAGCCGCCTGCCCAGGCTTAAGATCCACTAGATCCAAAATCGTTGGAACAATATCAATCACATGACCGGGCGTGTTGCGAAACTCTCCTTTTCCTGCAATCCCATTTGGCCAAGCCATGATCAACGGCGTCGATGTCCCGCCTTCGTGAGTCCACGTTTTGTGACGCCGGAATGGAGTGTTCGCGACGGTGGACCAACCTGGACCAAGACACAGATACGTACCAGCGGAACCGGGCGGCAGACTCGGATCATGACCATCGTCACGAACCATGATCTCCGCACTCGCGCCGTTGTCGGACAAGAATATGACCAACGTGTTTTCCCATTGCCCCATGTCTTTGATTTGCTGAAAGACACGTCCGATTTCGATATCCATTCGGTGGATCATCGCCGCATGTATCGCCATCTTGTTGGCTTGAAATTGCTTTTGTTCATCGTTCAGATTTTTCCACGAGATCGGTTTGTTGACTTCGGCTGGCCCAAGCTTTTCAAACGCATCTGCAAAATGATACGGCGGTCCCAATCGGGATTCGACGCGCGACAACTGGTTCACGCCAGCGGATTCGGCGATCCCAAGTTTGATTTGCCGTTTCCATCGCTGGGCTCTGATTGCATCCCAGCCTGCGTCGTAGGTGTCTTCGTAAACCGCGATGTCTTGCGGCAGAGCATGAAGCGGAAAGTGCGGTGCGGCAAACGCCAAGTAGTGAAAGAACGGCTGTTTAGCATGTTCCGTTTGATGTTCTTTCAGGACTTCGATAGCGTGATCTGCCAAAACGGTTGTTGCATAAAAGTCAGTGCCTTTTTCAACCGCTGGCAAGGCCTTGTCATCTTTGAAGTGCCGTTTGGGGTTAAAGAACCTGCCCTGGTCTTTCAAATAGTACGAACGATCAAACCCGTTTTGAATCGGCATTCCATCGATGTGCCATTTCCCAGTGTGGTACGAACGGTAGCCAGCAGGTTGCAACAGTCGTGGCGCCAGAAACGCCCACTCGGGACGCTTGCCACGATTCCCACCGCCAGATGGAATCCCGGCGAGTGCGTCGCGCCGAATTTGCTGAGCGTAGTAGCCGGTCAACAATGAACCGCGCGTCGGCCAACATCTTGCGGTGTTATAAAACTGAGTGAACCGCAGCCCATTGCCAGCCAGCGTGTCCAAATTGGGTGTTTGAATCTCGCTTCCGTAGCAACCCAGGTCAGAAAAACCAAGATCATCCGCCATGATTAACAGCACATTGGGACGATCAGTTGTCTGCCCCATCACGTTCTTGGCATTAGCACTCGCAAATAGAGCAAGGATCGCAATCGCACAGGCAACGGACTTAGCATTGACGCAGGAACAATCGCCGTGTTTAACAAGTAGATTCACAGTTGGCTCTTATCAGAGTGCGACGGCTAGGTTTAAATCACTCGGATATCTTACTCTCTCAGCGACATGCTCGGGGCCAGCCCGTCTGACATCGCGACCCGCGCATAAAAAAACCCAACGAATCAATCGTTGGGTTCATGTTGTTTACGTCTATCAAAGATCGAGACTAGCGAGTTCGAAAGATTCGAGATGGCTGAGGTGGCGAAACATTTGATGACCTGATTGGTGTGCTGACATTTCTCGTTGGCGTACCAGACGAAGGTGCCGATGGCTTGTTGCTCAGCAGTTGCCAACGTTTACCATTCATGCCACTAGTTGCACTCCAAGCCAAGCCAGGAACAAACAGGATGGACGAAATCGTTGGTCCGTTGATGGTTGCTGAACCCCATTCTGTTTCGACGTTGATGATTTTCATATCAGTAGCGCCAGTGATCGAGTCACCATTTAGCATCACAACAGTTGTGGATGCATCTTCGGCAGAAGCAAATCGAATTCCCGCGACTTCCGAGAGAGGAACATCGATCGCGCCAAACGAGCTTTGCAGACTCAGTGTGGATGTTTCGCTTGTTAGGGTTCCAGAAATTTTCGTATCTGAATGCAAACTAACATTGACGCTCAACGGACGCGCCTTGGATGACATCGTAGCTTTGGCAACTGGCTTTGCGACAGTTAGCTTCGGTTCAGCGTCTTGCGCAAAAAGGCTTGACGAAACCGTCAGTGCAGCGATCGCTGCGAGGGCAATGAAATTGAAGTATTTCATCGAATTGGAACTCCAGGGGGTGAAACAAAATGCTTGACGCCCATACACATAGAGAGCGTTACAACCGAAACTAATTGCACTTTGCAGAGTGCCAATGCATTTTTTGCCTAGTCGTAACAGTTTGTTGAATTATGCCCGCGTAGTTGGAATAACCGTAACCTTCCTACGATCCGATCGGGCGCCAACGCCAGGATTTTCGCCGTTCAGAAGGGAAGCACCGTTTTGGCGCCCCAATACGCCGGTTTTTCATTGCCATCACTGTTAGTCCCGAAGGGACGGCATGTTGTAGCCACGGGTGCAAACCCGTGGTTACGGAGATCAAAACGCACGCGTAACCCCGAAGGGGTGACATGAATTGGTTACGTTGGGTCTCCTGTCGTCCCTTCGGGACTAGGATTGTCGTGGCGATTTCGGTTCCATGGGCTCGCGCCCACGGCTACATCATGTCGCCACTTCGTGGCTGCGGACTCAATCAGAACCAAGAGGTACCGAACAAGATACCGATGCTGAGAGCCGATTTGTCGGACAGTTTCATCGCCAAAGTTGTTTGCGAATGCTTTGCTTTGGTAGTCGAAATGACATCGGAACTGCATAATCATTGTCACTCCGACTGGTACTCTGCCGTCGTTGGTTTTTGCACCCCGCACCAAGAACTCGATGTCCTACCATTTGATCAAAGATCTGTTGAACACGCTGGAACGAGAGGTCGTTCTTTCGACCAAGGCGAGCCGTGCGCATCGAGACCAATTGGCGCTGGCGTCCAGTAGCCTTGATGAATTGATCCAGCAGCGCACGGAGGCGTTCATTCAGCTTGCCCAGCACTATTTGCCTGAACTCTCGCATCAATCGGTCAGCAAAAGCTGGCAAGAAGTGCGTGAACAGCTCGTTGGAATTCTGCAAGTCAAGCAATATGAACGCGGTGAGTCGCAACGCAAAATCAAGGCCGCCAACGAACGGCTGGAGGATTTTCACGAACAACGCGAGCGACTGCAAAAGCGAATCGACGAAGAACGCGTTGTCTTAAACGATAAATTTGAAAGCGTGCGAAAAGAGCTACAAGAAGATCCCGAGGTCAAGTCACACAACCGTGAGATCGTTCGGATTGATCGCGAAGTTGAATCCTGCCTCAGCCAGCTTGAGCAATCAAAAGCAAACTCTGCCGAGAAGCTTCCCGATTATGAGCAATCAAGTCTATTCAGTTACTTGAATGACGAAAAATTTGGTACGCCTGAATACCAAGGCACAGGGTTGAAACGACGCTGGGACCGCTGGCTTGCCAAACTGATTGGTTACAAGAATGCGAAACAGAGTTTTGATTTTCTTTTGCAAACGCCAAAGCATTTGAAAGAATTGATCGATTCGAAACAGCAACGCTATCGTAGCTTGCTGGAAATACTGGCCGAAAAACGGATCGAAGCGGTCAAGCGACACGGGCTGTCTGAACAAAAACAGATTTGGCAAGATGCCTGCAATGAGCTGTCGGTTATCAATGATCAAATTGAAGATGAACAATGGAAGGTTGCTGCCTACGAAGACGAAATTTGTGAACTGGATAACGTTCGCGGCGAGCACTATGAATCTGCGCTGAAGATCTATCAAAACTTTTTGCAAACCACAGAACCCGAGACCTTGCGGGTCTACGCCGAGTGTACAGAGTCGCCTGTGGATGATCAGATCTGCGCTCAGCTTCGTCAGGTGGGCAAAGAAATTGAATCCAAGCAACAGTCAAACGCTGCGCTATTTACCGAGATCGCGAGCGCCGAAAAATGGATTGCGTTGGTGCGAGACTTGGATCGGCGATTACGCCGTTTTGCGATCCAGACGCCCGGGCGTTTTCATAGCACAAGAGATTTTGACTTCCAAGACTTCCTGGCTCAAGTTCGCTCCCAAGAACAATCGCCCACCGATGCTTGGCGAAAATTGCGGCAAGAGTTTTTGGCTCACAAAAGTGTGAATGAAAAACCAAGTTTCTTGGAACACCTTGGCCAACAGATCAGTCAAATGAATCCGCTGGATGCAACGTTTGCGGCGGCCAGCGACTTTGTTTGGAAAGCCCCCAGTGGCAACGCGATTGACATTAGTGACGTTGTCTGGATTCCGGACAATGAAAATTTGGCGGCGCATCACTTCGACGGTTTGTGGTATCGAGCATTGTGGTCATGCCAGTCTCGGCCCGAGGCACGCTACGTTTTGCGGTTTTTGCGAGCAGCGGAAATCCGGTGCTTTGTTCATACGTATAGTGATGATCCTGTTCGGTCCAATTCGGCTCAGAAATTCGAGGTCGTCGTGGCCTATCCGGATATCGAAAAAGCAAAAAATATCGTCTCGGTCGCTCAACAGAATCGTGAAAAAGCGTGGCGTTGCAAGTGCGGAAAATTTGTGAATACTGGTTTTTCAAGTTGCTGGTACTGCGGACGGCGAAAAACGAACGCACGACGATAAAACCTGAAAATATCTTCTCAGGTCAACAAACGACCTAACAAATTGACAGAATCGTCGTTGTCTACGCTATAAGTCACGGCTTAGCGGATATCTTTGATAAGTTACGTGGCCCTCATCACGAATTCTCAAACTCTCGAAACAGGACCGTTGACGTGATCACTCGTCGAACGCTTTCCGTTGGTCTAGTCGCCATCATCATGATTGGCTTGGTCTCCACTGTCACCTATGTGCTTGCCGCCGACCCAAAAACACCTGGTTGGAGCGATGTGCGTGATGCCATCAATAAGGGGTTGCCGAAAACGGCAATCGAGAAGCTTGAGCCAATTATCGAACGTGCTACAACGCAAAAGAAGTACGCGGAGGCGATTCGCGGAATCAGCATGAAGATCGCTTTGGAGGGAAACATCCAAGGCAATAAGGCGCAAGAAAAGATCGTTCGGATGCAAGCCGAGATCAAAAAGGCGCCTGCCGAAATGAAGCCTGTGATGAATGCGTTACTTGCAAATTGGTATTGGCATTATTTTCAGCAGAATCGATGGCGTTTTCAGCAGCGAACACAGACCGCCGCGGCCCCAAATGGAGACTTCGAGACTTGGGGACTGGCGCGGATCTTGGATGAGATCGACAAACAATTTCAAGTGGCACTGAAAGACGCAGAGATCCTGAAGAAAGTTCCTGTCGCAGAATACGATGACTTGTTGGACCGCGGCATCGCACCTGATACGTACCGGCCAACTCTGTTTGATGTTTTGGCACACAATGCAGCGGACTTTTATTCCGTTGGTGAACAAGGCGGTTCGCGCAGCATCAATGCATTTGACTTGCTTGCCGAATCGCCGGTGCTCTCGTCAGCTCGCGAATTCATGAATTGGGAGCCAGATTCCCAGGACGATTCTTCACCGGTTTTGAAAGCGATCAAGATCTACCAGGACCTGATGGACTTTCACGCTGACGACCAAGACCCAACGGCTCTGCTGGACATCGATTTGATTCGATTGCGTTTTGCTAAGAACAAGGCGTTTGGCGAAGAGGGGCCAGCTCGGTACAAGGCCGCGCTGAAAAAGTTTGCTGATGAACACAGTGATCATGAACTATCATCACGCGCCTTGCATTCACTGGCGGCAGAGATTCATGGCGAAGGCGATTTTTTGAAAGCGCTGGAGATTGCCACTGAAGGCGAGCGACGTTTTTCCAACAGTCTTGGTGGTCGTGAATGTTTCAACTTGATTCAACGAATCAAAGCTCCGTCAGCAAACGCCACAACCGAACGTGTTTGGAATGATCCATTGCCAACGATTGACGTACGGTATCGCAATACAACGCAAGTTCATTTTCGATTGATCAAGTTTGACTTTGAACAGACAGTCGCTGCATCTAATCGTCGCAGTGCAGATCAGATTCCCAACACAGAGGCTCGTCGTTTTCTCACACGCCAACCGGCGCGGGAATGGTCCGAAGAACTTCCAGCTACGGATGACTACAAGGAGCGTGTGGAGCACCTGAAAGCGCCCGATGATTTGGAGCCTGGTTCGTACTTGTTGTTTGCTAGTCACCGCAAAGACTTTGGTGACAAGAAGAACCTAGTTAGCTTTTCGGAAATCTGGGTCAGCGATTTGGCGCTCGTGACGCGTAACCATGTCGGCAAGGGTTACATCACGGGGTTTGTTACCAATGCGATTACTGGCGAACCGTTGCCCAATGCACGAATTCAAGGCTGGGAACGTGATGCCAAGTACAAACGTGTTGTGGCTGGAGAGGTCAAGTCTGACAACAACGGGATGTTCAAGATGACTCCCAAGCAAGGCAACTTTCGTGAGTTGATGCTGTTGGCCAGTCACAATGGTCACTCGCTTTCAACGGCCAACGCACTGTACGGATACCGCAACAACGCTCCTGGTTTGTCGATGAGTGTCAGATTCTTTACTGATCGTTCGATTTACCGCCCTGGCCAAACCATTCGATTCAAAGGCATTTGCCTTTCGGCTGACCAGGGCACTGACACCTACAAGACCGTCAACGGAAAAAAGATCACGGTTACATTTTCCGACCGAAACAATCAAGAGATTGAAAAAATCGAAGTCGTAACGAATGACTTTGGTAGTTTTAGCGGAAGTGTTACTGCGCCGCGTGATCGGTTGACTGGGCAAATGTATCTGCGGACCAACGGCAACGCCCGAGGCCAAGCTTGGTTCCGTGTTGAAGAATACAAACGTCCAAAGTTCCAAACCGAACTGGAGCAACCCGAAAAGGCCAGCAAACTGGGTGGTCAAGTAACGGTCAAGGGAAAGGCAACCAGTTACACTGGCGCGGCGATCAACGATGCCAAGGTTTCCTGGCGAGTCGTTCGCGAAGTTCGCTGGCCAAGTTGGTGGTACTACCGTTGCTGGTGGATGTCGCCACCATCGCGGCCAGCTCAAGAAATTGCGCACGGCGTCTCTCGAACCAAACCGGACGGTAGCTTCACTGTCAAATTCACCGCAAAACCAGATTTGTCAATCTTGCCGAAGATGGAGCCGAATTTTCGATACAGCGTTTATGCCGACGTCACGGACACGACGGGCGAAACTCGATCCGATCAAGTCGTGACGACCATCGGCTACAAGGCTCTGGCAGCCAACGTTGCCGCCAAAGAAAATTGGTTGACCGTTGACGAACCGATCAGCCTGACTCTCCAAACAACGACATTGGATGGATTGGGTTTAAAGGCGAAAGGTACGCTTAAGATTTACTCGCTCAAGCAGCCTGCCAAAGTACAGCGAGCCAAATTGTCCGGCGGATACTATTACGGATCGCGCGGTTTTGACAATCCGCCGCCTGCAAACCCAGCTGATCCACGAACGTGGGAAACCGACGAACTTGTCTTTGAAAAAGACGTTGAAACGGATGCAGCGGGTTCAGGTGCGGTTGATACGGAGCTTGCCGCTGGGCTTTATCGAATCGTCTTCACGACCGCCGATCGCTTTGGCAAACAGGTTGAAGCAAATTCACAGATCCATGTGCTGAATCCCAATGCAAAGAAGCTTGAGGATAAGATTCCCAACCTGTTTGCTTTCAAGTCTGCTTCGCTGGCACCTGGCGACGAAATGCTTTGCCTTTGGGGCTCGGGCTACGAAATGGCCAGGGCGTTTGTCGAAGTTGAGCATCGTGGCAAGTTACTGCAAGCGTTTTGGACCAACGGAATGGATACGCAGGTCCAAATCAAACAGGCGGTCAATGAAGCGATGCGTGGTGGGTTCATTGTTCGCACAACCACGATTCGCGAGAACCGTGCGTATATGAACGTTCAGTTTGTTGATGTACCATGGAAAAATAAGGTGCTGGATATCAAATGGGAACACATGGTTTCTAAGCTTGAACCAGGGTCGAAAGAAAAATGGACTGCGATTATCAGCGGACCAAACGCAGAGAAACACGCGGCGGAAATGGTCGCGTCGCTCTACGATGCTTCGCTCGACGCATTCAATCCACACTCGTGGATGAGTACGTTTGGAGTGTTCCGTCGAGACTACTCACGGTTACAGCTTCAGTTTCAGAATCGAAGCAAATCCTTACGCCAGGTTTTTCAGACTTGGAGACCGTCTTACAAAAGCACGTCTTGGAATTACAGACGATTTCCCGCGGAATTGCTCCAGAATTTTATGGGCTACCAACGCTTGTCCAAGGGCATGCTGCGTCGAGGTGGTGGTGGTCTCGGTGGAGGTGGTGGAAGAAGCCGTGCCCTTGCCGAAAGTAACAGGATGGAGAGCGATGCGGTACCTATGAGCCTCGCTAAGAGCGCTCCTGCCGATGGGCCAATGGGAGCTGATCAAGGCGGTGAAAATGCTGACAAAAGCAAGAAAAGGAACAATGGTGCAAATGCTCCGAAGCTGGATGCTGTTGCCGCGCGAAAAAACCTGAATGAAACAGCGTTCTTCTTCCCTCATTTGATTTCCGATGAAAACGGCACTGTGAAGTTGGAGTTCACGATGCCTGAGGCTTTGACACAATGGAAGTTCTTAGGTTTCGCTCACGACCAAGAACTTCGTGGCGGCTTGTTGACATCCGAGACAGTCACGGCCAAGGACCTGATGGTTCAGCCAAATCCGCCACGGTTCGTGCGCGAAGGCGATATGCTGGAATTCACAGTCAAGGTTAGCAATCAGTCGCCGACTCGCCAAACTGGAACGGTCCGTCTAACGTTTGCTGACGCACGAACGCTTGATAGTCGCGACAATGTGCTTGGCAACACAACTCGTGACCAAGAATTCCAGATTCCATCCGGTCAATCAAAGAGTCTTGCTTGGCGAATCAAAGTGCCAGACGACCTAGAATTCTTGACCTACAAAGCAGCGGGTTCAACAGGCCGATTGTCCGATGGCGAAGAAGGTTATTTACCAGTGCTTTCACGGCGCATTCTGGTCACCGAGTCGTTGCCGTTGCCGATTCGAGGGAAGCAAACCAAGCAGTTTAACTTTAAAAAGCTGATCGAATCGGGGCGGTCCGATTCCTTGAAACACCAATCGTTGACCGTTCAGATGGTTTCTAATCCATCATGGTACGCTGTCATGGCACTGCCGTATCTAATGGAATACCCACACGAATGTGCCGAACAGACCTTCAATCGGCTGTATGCGAATTCGGTTGCCCGATACATCGCAGCATCGGACCCGAAGATCGAACGAATTTTCGAGCAGTGGCGAAACACGCCGGCACTTGATAGCCCAATGGAGAAAAACCAGGACTTGAAAGCGGTGATGTTGCTTGAGACGCCTTGGGTTCAACAAGCCCAAAGCGAAAGCCAGGCTCGACGCAATGTCGGGATCTTGTTTGATCAAAATCGCCTGAACGATGAAATGCGACGCACACTGCACAGTCTGACTCAGATGCAGTATCCCGATGGTGCGTGGCCATGGTTCCCGGGTGGCCCACCAAGCGATTACATCACGCTGTACATCACTTGTGGCTTTGGCCGCATGCGTCACTTAGGTGTTGATGTCGACACCGCAGTTGCACTGAAATCGATCAATCGATTGGATGCTTGGGCAAAAAAACGGTACGATGCTATACCTGCCGGAAAACGAAAGCTGAACCATCTGAGCAGCATGGTCGCGTTGTACTTGTACACGCGTAGCTTTTTCCTGAAAGACAAACCGGTCGCACCACAACACGCCGAAGCGATCGACTACTGGAAGATGCAGGGTAAAAAGTTCTGGTTGGAACTTGCCAATCGTCAGTCACAAGGACACATAGCGTTGGCGATGAAACGTTTTGGCGACATCAAAACCGCCAAGGGAATCATGCGATCTATCAAAGAACGTAGCGTCAGCGATGAAGAATTGGGCATGTTCTGGCGAGATACCGAATTGTCATGGTGGTGGTACCGTGCTCCCATCGAAACACAAGCGTTGATGATCGAAGCATTCGACGAAGTCATGGATGATGCGAAAGCTGTCGAGGACTGCAAGGTTTGGTTGCTAAAACAAAAGCAAACCCAGGACTGGAAAACAACTAAGGCGACCGCCGATGCTGTTTACTCGCTGCTATTGCGAGGAACCGACCTCCTGGCATCAGACGCTTTGGTCGAAGTCGCTCTTGGCGGCCAAATGATCCAGCCCAAAGACGTTGAATCTGGAACTGGATTCTACGAACAACGTTTCGCCAGTGGCGAGATCAAACCGAACCAAGGCGATGTTACCGTCAAGAAAGTTGACGATGGAGTCGCTTGGGGGAGCGTTCACTGGCAATACCTGGAGGACATGAGCAAGATCACGCCACATGATGGAACGCCATTGAAACTAACCAAGGAACTGTATTTGAAAAAGAATACAGACAAAGGCCCAACGCTTGTGAAGGTCGATGGTCCAGTCGAGGTCGGTGACGAATTGGTCGTGAGGATTGTGTTACGAACCGATCGCGACATGGAATACGTTCACCTCAAGGACTATCGTGGCAGCGGCACGGAACCGGTCAACGTGCTATCGCGCTACCGCTACCAAGACGGCTTGGGTTATTACGAATCGACAAAGGACACAGCAAGTCACTTCTTTATCGATTACCTGCCCAAGGGCGTGTACGTGTTTGAATATTCAACGCGAGTTCAGTTGAAAGGCAAGTACCAGACCGGCATTGCCAACATCCAGTGCATGTACGCACCAGAGTTCAATAGCCACTCCGAAAGCCTGCCAATCACAGTAAAGTAGCCATCTCTGTCCCCAGAGATGTAGCCCGACTTTGTGTCATCCA
>CAYNNP010000188.1:0-13194 GCA_964398215.1 uncultured Pirellulaceae bacterium
TAAGGGGCCGCAAACCAGCTATTCGATGAGCGCGCTACTGGGTGCTGCGTTTGGTCTTTTACCATGCCCATCAGCGATGGCCGCGTATTTCACAGGTATGTCATCGGGTTCTCCTGTGGCCGCCTATGGAGTGATCGGGCTGTTCGCCGCCGGAATTGCGTTCTCACTGACTTTGGTAGGAATGGTTGTCCAAGTCTTTGGCGGTCGCCTGCTTAAATCAAAATCTCGGTTTTCGAAATTGCCGTGGGCAGGTATTCGAGCGGGCATGATTCTTTCAATCGGAGTTTATTACACGCTCCGATTGATAAGCCAGGCGTAGCGTAGAACAGAACATCATCGCTACATTCCCTTAGCAGTCTGTTGATTTTCGCAATCAGCATCGAACAAAGGCGCCTTATGCTCTGCAAAAGATGCGATAAGGGATGCTACTTTTCGCCGAGCGAAAGGCGACAATCGAAAAACAACAAACTGTTAGCGCGAACTTTCAGCATCATGGTTTGTGCTGCATCACTCTATCGATAATGGCCAGCGATTTCGATCGATAGTCTTCGCCACTGAGCGGCAATGGACTCAGCAGGAATGACCAAACGCTTGCCGTCGTTCCACTTCGCTAATGTTTGGCGGCGATACCCCAACCCCAGTCTTCTCTCGACATTGATCTCGTATTGTTGGATCCAGTCAATCAATTTCAATAACAACAAGCCTCGCTCATTTCTATTGCAGTCACCAGGTAATTCCGTTTCGGGTAACTGCTCATCGGTCCATGCCGGACAACTTGGAGCCGAGGTTCTTGAAAATTGAGGCAAGAACTCAAAGCGATGAAGAAATACGCTACCAAGTGGAGCTTGTCCAAAGAAGACCCCGAATCCTCGAAGCACTACCAAGCAATCGTTTGGTAAAGACATTTGGTAGACGCTGGAAGACTCCTTGAATTCGGGAGGCGGCTCTAACCGAGTAAACCCGATTTCCACCAACCAATTTCCCTCTGGACGCAAAATATCACGCCCCCAACACCAGCATTGTTGGTTTAAAAGCGTTATCGCTTTTTGAAGCAAACGATCATCAAGCGACTGGTTCAACAATGCCTTCATCCGACTCCGAAGGACAGCAACCGCAACGACAAGAGAATCGGTGATTGGTTAGGTGAGCTGCCACAAGCAATAATCCGCCCAGCGATGTGACCCACGGAGTCATGCCGTCGAAAAACGAGGCTGTTGCAACCGTGGTTGTCTCGGAATTCTCTTCGTCCTTACCTTCGTCTTCCGGCGGCTGGCAGCACTCTTCCGTGCAGATTTTACATGCGTCTTCGGTCACTTCATCAGATGCAAGAGCAGCAGCAGCACAAGCTTCGCAGCATGCATCTTCCATTGCGAAGGCTGCTGTTGAAATCAGAGACAATCCGATAATCCCCACACAGATGGGCAACACATGACCATGACGGCGGAAACCAGGTATGAACGCTGCAATCGCGAGCGCGGAACAAACGATTACCATCACTTGGTGGAAAGAATCATCTAGCAGAAAGCTAAGACCCAACATTGGTAAAAACATTGCCACAAAGGGCATCGCTGCACAGTGAATTGCGCAAGCGATCGATGCCACAACTCCCATCCAATCGGACCAGTTTTTCATAACATACTTCAGCACGAATAGCTTTTGAGCCATTTCTTTCATTCCTTAGAATTCAATTGTAACGGTGCGAAATCGATCGAACGCCAACGATACAACAAACGAACATTGCTTGGAAAATCGTCCCATACTATCACCGTCAGTAATCAGGTGTCCTTTGGGCGAACGCTTTTGTTTCTTGACATAGCCTGCAATATCTATTGCCGGTACTCCTTGAGCTGCCAATCGTTCAAGGAAAAATTGCGAGGTCATTGAGAGCTGGTCACCACGGTAAATCAAACAACTTGCATCTCTCATCAGCCACGCTCGGCGATTCAATAGTTGATAGGATTCGTCTTCGGATTGGATAAGCGATTCAAACGCCATCGCTGGACAGCAAGCCTTCAAGAGATTCGCCGACCCGCCATCTAACGCCACGACGCGACCTTCGATTGGGCCCTGCGCCACGAGTGACGAATCCTGGCATAGGATAACGCCCAAGAACGTCATGAGAAAGGCAATCAATCGCATGGAAACTCTCCTTTGTCGAAGACAATTTAGATGTGCATAAGATACGCAAACGCAAACGTTGTGCAAGTAGGGTTGAACTGTCACGCGAGTGAAATCACAGAATTCTGATGAAAAAATCTCGGCAATTTGCCGCAAATCGCCAATTCCTGAAATGAACTGTACTTGCATACGAAGTGCGTTTGGCTAAACTTCCGTGGTCGACAGTACATGTGTGACAAACGTCTCGTATCTAACGGTAATAGTTCCCACCCGTGATCTCTAAAAAGACTTATCACGTATTGGTAGCCCTGCTACTTGGCTTGGCTGCTTTAGGGCGCGCTCCCGCGTGGCACCACGTTGGGTGCTGCGGTTCTCATGGTTCAGTCGACCGCAGCGGTGAACAGAACGAGAATTCAACGCAGAACGAGAATTCGTCGTGCTGTTGCGGACATCACAGTCACTCAGAAGAGCAACCAGCTGAAGTCCCGACTGAACCGTGTGAAGATCCTGAATCGTGTTTGTTGTGCCAGTCGCTATCTGCGCCTTCAGGTGTCAACTCCCAGGCTGCGACAGCACCAATTTTTCTATACAGTGCTGATTGGGTTCACATTAGATATCTGGGCTTCATTGCCTCATCTCTACGCTACAACCGACTGCCTCGTGGCTCCCCGGCCTTGATCTCATAGTTCTTGACTTTGAGAGTGCACACCCAATTGTCGGTGTGTAGGTATTCATTTGCGAAGCACTACAAACCTACGTGTTTTGCGTGAGTAGTTCGAAGAATTCGGCCAACCTGAATTCTTTTGTCTCAAATACAAATCGGACCGACTTGTCGGCTTCGACTTCACATGGTTTTATAGCTGCTGCTGTGTGAAGCACTGGTCAGGCGGCAATTTTTTTTAACTCGTTCTTTCAAATGGAAGAAACAAAAATGTCAAATCGTAACATTCGTAGAAACCGTCGTGGCCAGGGATTGGTCGAGTACATCATTATTGTTGCAGCTGTAGCAATGATCTCATTGGTCGCCGTGTCCGTGTTTGGCCACAAGGTTGCTGATCAATACGCAATTGGCGCTGGTATGCTGCCAGGCGCACACGCAGAAGACAACCTGGCTATTGCCACAGGTTCCTTCGCTGGTACTTCTGACGCTACTGGAGTCCTCACTGGTACGGGTGCTGTCTCTTGGACAGACGTCACAGGCGCTGACCCAGCCACTGGAACTTTGGTAAACAATGTTATCACGCAAGCCACGAACGGTGGTGACGCATTCGTCGCTGACTGATCTTAGTCTGCAAACACAGTAACTAGCATGTGAGGGGCCGAGCGGAGCATATCTGTTCGGCCCCGAACTTTTTACTAACTCTCAGGGATTAATCTTCCATCCAATCCAGCACATTATTTTTCAAGTTTTGGGCGTTTTTCCTCGTACCAAAATGGCCTTTTGGGCCACCTTTTTAGCGAGCGGCTCGCCGCACCCTCTAAGAGACATTCAAAAACTGCTTAAGAGTAGTTCGGCTCTCCGAGCCGCGATATCGGCAGGTCTCGACTGGGACAGCTGAGCTACTATGTTGCCTCGCATGAAAAACTGATTTGCCCCGCCAACGGGGCATCTAGCGTAAGCACGAACCTGAGCTTAAGCTTAGTGCTGATCATTGTCCCACGTTGGCGGAAGAAAGATCGAACATTTGAACCATGGGGGTTAGCACCGCGTGCCTCTGCGATTTCTCGTCAGCGAAAAGTCCGTTGGAAGTATTCAGATCGATGCGAAATACTAACGTAGACATTGACGCGATTAAGGAGGCCATTCGAGCCGCGGGGCTACGTGCCACACCTGCACGAGTCGCAACACTGCAAATGCTACGTGGAGCAACCTCGCCGATGACCCACGCTGATGTAGCTGTGAAACTTGGCGAAAGTGGTATCGACAAGGCCACTGCTTTTCGCAATCTAAATGACATGACCGACGTCGGATTACTACGGCGAACAGAATTGGGCGGCAACGTTTATCGATTTGAGGAGGTTCGGGACGAAGAGAAAGACCACCCACATCCTCATTTTGTATGCACCGATTGTGGCACGATAGCTTGCTTGGACAATGTTAAACTGACGGCCCGAAGCAAACGAGCTAGCGAGCGGTTCGGTGAAGTCACCGAGATCCTTTTGCGCGGTCTCTGTAGAGATTGCAAGTAATACTCGCATTCAACATGCACTCGCGACCTTGCTTGGGGCGAAGTCCTCTGGTTGTCGATTTCCTTTCTGCTAATCCTGGCCTCGATCAGTCTTCTTGCCATAGTGGTACAGAATTTTGGCTTTCATGCAAAATTCCATTTGCACACGTATTGCAAATGTCATTGCGTTGCATATAAAACGGTTGGAATTAGATTCCTATTAACAAAACACAAACCAGGACCATGTTAATGCTAGCGATTGCCAAGCGAATTAGCTTACTACCAATCTTTGCAGCGCTGTTAATTGCGTTGGTTTCACCCGCACCTTCGCACGCTGAAGAAAAACGAATCGTGTCGACAACCATTACGGTTGGCGAAATGTGCAGTGGTTGCGTCAAGCAAATTACCGCTCATTTGAATCAGGTAAAGGAAGTTGCCAAATTCAAATGCGATATAAAAACAAAGACCGTTGTTCTGTTCCCAGCCAAGGACATTCGATTCAGTCCTAAGAAACTTTGGGAGTCGATGGAGAGCATCGGGAAGACGCCAAAGAAACTGGTTGGACCCGATGGATCTTTCACGGCTAAGCCAAAGAAGTAAAGCTTCTGACTCAAAGACCGAAGGCAAAGCGGTTTTCCAAACTGCTTGAAGTAGCTCGGCTGGCCGAGAAATCGGCAGCTCTTTTAGCGACAGACGAGCTACCACGTGCCTGCCTTGGAAAACTCATTTCCACCACAGGTCGGTGTGAATTGGTTGAGTTTCCCGGTTACCCGCACGAACACTTTGATTTGCAGCAACTGCTTGATTTCGTGGAAACCGGAAGTGGTAACCCACCAGAGATAATTCTCTGAACGGGTTTGCAATAAAACCTTGGTCAGACGTTCAATGGGAGAACATCGGAACCAAGATCATTGGCGACATGGGAGTCGCGATGGGGAACTACTATTTCACGCCCGTCGATGGAGGCGATGCAGTGAAAGTAGAGTACTCGTTCGCGTATACGTTTGATGCAGATGGAATGCTGAAGATTGTTTTGCACGATTCGCACCTGCCATTCTCTCCAAGCTGAACAAGGCCGTTTTCGAATCGCGTCCTGTGAAAAAGCTGGAGATTGACAGGGCAAGCAGCTTTCCAGCTTTTCCAATTGATCAGGCGAAGTCCGATGGTCTTCGCTCGCCAAAAGCAGTCGCAAGTCGGGCGTAGATGCATAGACTATGCATCTGAAAAGCAACTCATTATGATCTGACGGTTAGGTCACCGCAGGTTACATAAATCCTCGTAAGTTAAGTTGCTTCAAACGACAATGACGCGCAATAGTGAAACATCCATCAGCCTACCGGACGTTCAATCTTCTCGTGATGAGCGAAAGATCGCGATCAAAAAAGTAGGTGTGACAGCGGTTAGCTATCCGATTCAGTTCACATCTGCGTCTTCTACTACGCCCCAGCCAACAATAGCTTGCTTCGACATGTTTGTATCGTTGCCAGCTGAGGCTAAGGGGACGCATATGTCTCGATTTCTACAACTCTTGGGCGAGTGGAAATCACCTTTTGATGTTGAGACTTTGCACGATTTTTGCCAATCGATCCGTGAGAGACTGCAATCCGACGACGCTTTCGTGAAAGTTCGTTTTCCTTTCTTTGTCGATCGCTCGGCACCGATTTCTGGAGAGATCGGAAAAATACAGCTTGAAATTTCGATTGAAGTAACAAATGCCGCCAACGAGAAAGACTTGGTGCTAACCGTTGCCGGACCAGCCACGAGTCTGTGTCCGTGCTCCAAGGAAATTTCGGATCGCGGCGCTCACAATCAGCGTTGTGAATTGAAGGTTAGCGTGCGATCTGAATCTAACGCCAAACTAGGTATCGAGGACGTGTTTGCGATCATGGAGCGATCCGCCTCGACACAGATCTTCCCGATCTTGAAACGGCCAGACGAAAAATGGGTAACTGAGGATGCATACGACAATCCAAAGTTTGTTGAAGACATCGTTCGTGACTTGGCAATGGATTTGGACAACGACAATCGTGTGACCTGGTACCGATGCTCTTCAGAAAATTTCGAGTCCATCCATCAACACAACGCGTTCGCAGAAATCGAGAGCGATTCATGATCCTGCTCGATCAAATTAGCTAGCAGTTTGGTTGCATCTTCGCGGTCGATCAGCTTTCGTTAATGGTATCGCCGGGAGCTTTACGAATTCCTGGACAACAAGATACCGAAGCCAAATCACCTAGCCAACCAAAACGGCTCCTGACCCTTTTCCAGACCAATGATCGGCCTTTTTAGCCGCCGAAACCGTAAATCGCTGCCTTTTTCGATTCGTACCCAGCCGGTGTTTTCGTGCTGAACAATTCGTCGTTCATTTCTGCATCGAAAACGAACTGGTCCTGAACCCAGCGAGAAGAGGTTACCCCTGGCTTGGCGCTCTGGAAGTCCGTCTCGATTCTAACTGGCAGATTTGTTGCTGGATCGACCAAATAGGTGCGAACCCAGGTGCCGCTTTCGTGGTTCTCTGTGCTGCGAAAAACCAACACATTCTTGCCGTCGACCTGTTGGTTCGTCTCTTGGCGTGTGGCTTCTGAAGGAACTGATTGCCACCGTTTGAAAAAATCAACTGCGGGTGATATTTCGATCTTTGTTTCAGTTTGCTTGCGTCCCTTTCGTGGGATAACGATTTGTTTGGTCAATACGTTTCTCAGCTTGTTAGGGTGATCAAAGGAAACATGTTCGTTAGTTTTCGCATTGATTACCGAATGACTCTGGCCCACCGGATAAACGCTATCGGTGCGCTGCAAGTGTTTGTCGCCGATTCGGACCCACCTTAAATCATCAAGCTCGTTTACCTCTCCTTCGGGAATCGACTGCAAAAGGCGAAGTTTGAATTGAAGATCTCGTTTACGGAAAACTGTTGCTTCGGCAATCATGCTTTTTGTTTCGCTGATCCGTTTCCGTAGCGTCGAACCAGCATCTTCTCCGGGAGGAAATCTTGCATCAAAAACGCCTCTTGGCAACTTCTCACGCTTGGAAAACGATCGTTGAACAAAGCTAACGCTACGAACTTTTTTGATGTTTTCAACGACTTGTGCAAAAGCTTGGCTTCCGCCCGTGTTGGGAGTTGCAAACATGAACCATATGAGAACGGCGGAAGTCGTAGCAGCTAGTGTAAAACTGGTTTTCATCAGAAAGCTCCGTTTCGTAAAAGCAAAAACTGAAATCGCTTGGTTAGGTTTTGTGATTTGATCGATGTCCACCCGTGATTCGATGGGACCAGTGCGTTCGAACAATTGCAGCAGATCTGGATTCAATGGATCATCAAAATCGGTATCATTCATCAGTCCACCTCCATCGTCGATCCGAGTTTGGATCGAAGCGTTTGAATTGCCCGTTGTAACTTTGCGTGTACAGTCGTGTGTGGTAGTTCAAGCAGATCTGCGATTTGCCGCACGGTCATCTTTTCGTCAAAGCGAAACGCCAGGATTGCTCGTTGTTCACCGGAAAGCTGTTCCATTGCCAACGCAATGAATTCGTTTTCTTCGTTCAGGTTTTGCGCACTCGCATGTTGTTCCGTCCCCGAAGCAAAAGCCTCGTTTCTGCTTCGCTCACGTTTCCGACGGCGAAGCAAACTGATGGATTCATTCGCAATGCACCGGTGTAGCCATGCCAAAATTCGTTCTGCCTCAGGTACGGTGTTTGGTTGTTGCCAAAGACGCAGCAGAACGGCCTGACGAACATCTTCAGCGTCTGCTTGATTGCCCACGATGCGAAAAGCGACTCGCAGCAAACGTTGCTCATGGGCGCGCACCAACTGAGTAAAGGCATCGAGGTCCCCGTCGCGAATCCGGCCAAGCAATGAATCGTCCAAGTTTTCCGCTCTCTACAATCAATTCCCGCATTCAACTTTAACGACGCCCCGCAATCCATTTTGTACAAGAAAATTTCGCCAGTTTTTTTGTTGTGCCCAGGCTCGACCGTCACCTGCATGTCTCGGTCGAGCATTGTGACGCGTTCTTCTCTGCCCTCGATGCCTAAGCCAAATCACCTAGTCAACCAAAAGGGCCCCTGACGCTCCTGACCCGTTTTTATTCCCAAGGTAGTTGGTGCGTGAAAATTCACTCCGTTGGTTCGCAGAACCGCTTTGCATTGCAGAGTTATTGTATTTACACCAAATTTTTCAACACTCGAGAAACAACATGACACAAATCGTTCGAGCTCAACACATGGGATTTTGCTTTGGCGTTCGCGACGCGATCAAAGCCGCTGACGCTGCCGATGCTCCCGATCAGACGGCAATTTTTGGGGAATTGGTCCACAACGCAGATGTCGTTTCGCGACTCCAGAAGCAGCAGTTTCAGTTGATATCGGAAACCAGCCGGGAATCGATTCCGGAGCGGGAGATGGTGATGATCACGGCTCACGGGATTAGCGAGACACGTCGCCAAGACTTGTACGCAGCAGTATTTTTCCACGATTGGCGATCATGCAAGGCGTGAGTTACACAGTAACCTCACTTGGAAAGTCGGCAAGCAACACCCAGACTCGGTGCCTATGTCGGAGACATTATGATTGGCGAGCTGGATTCGCAAAATTGTTCAATAAGAATGATCTGACTGTGTCGTCAACTCCTAGGCGCATTTCCAAGGCAAACACGGTGGCGCCAAGAAATTTGTCGACATTGGAACAACTTGAAGGCATTCCTAAATCAAGACAGAGAATTCAGTTTTCCAAAACCAACGACAAAGAACCTTGATGCGAGAACCATACCACTCTTGATTCGATCCAGGCTCCCGGTTGGCGGCACGTAATCGCTTTGAGGCATTCTGATTCGGTTGATTTTGCAACCGTTGGTCTTTCGCTGGCTAACAAACACTCACACAATGCGCTGGCATGCCCACCACAAGACGCAGGGTACTGGACATCTATACCAAGGCCGGTTCAAAGCATTCCCGATTGAACAGGAAGACTATTTGTTGAGAGTTCTGCGATACGTCGAACGGAATGCTCTACGAGCCAACTTGTGTCAACGCGCCGAAGAATGGAAGTGGTGTAGTTTATGGCGCAGGCAAAACGCGAAGCATATAGAAACAGACTTCTTGGCGGGCTGGCCGATCAATCGACCACGTCAGTGGGTATCGCATGTCAACAAATCTCAAAGCGATCAAGAACTCACCGCCATACGTCACAGCGTAAAACGTGGAACATCGCTCGGAAGCGCAAACTGGGTAACCCAATCGGCAGCCCGGCTACAGCTAACACACACACTTCGCCCCAGGGGCAGGCCTCGTCGCATCGAAAAGTAGCTGTGTCGGCCTCCGATGCTGTGATTTTATGGAAGCGTCTTTCTGTGAGCTACAACGCGTTAGCTAGCCGTCGGCCAATTTGCGCAGAAAACGAACGCCAGAAAGTGGGCGGCTAGCAGCGCCTTGCCCCTCACAAAAAACAAAAAGTTCACAGGCTCTTCGGCCTTTCAAGCGGTAAGCGTTATGTTCGCACTACCGCTAACTGGTTTTGTGTGCTTTACCGATAGTCTTGACGACGTCTTGTCGACTTTCGCCGCGTGTTTTGGTCTAGGTCCAGGCGTTCAGAACGGCGACGCCTAGTAGCACACAGACGCTTGTTACTATCAAGCTTTTTCGGATGGTTGCGCGACGGATTTCTACTTTCTGGCGTCGATCGACTTCAACTTCGTAGCGTTCCATGATCCGAGCGATTGCTTCGGGTACTTCGCGATTTGTGAAGGCGAGTCCGCATTGAAATCCGCCGTCACGTTCAACTTGCCAGGCACAACGGGTATCAAGCACCGATTCTTGGCCGAACACGTCGACTATGACACGAATCCCAAGGTTCTCGGGCAATTCGGTCTTGGAAAAGATCTTCATGCCGCCCGGAGAACAATCTTGAATCTCGACGGGGATCGTCCCTTGTTTCAATTCCCAGCCTAGCTTTGCTTCCTGTTCCCAAGAGATTCTGTTTTCGCGGCGACGGTCGATCACACCTTCGGTTGAAAGGGCTTGCAGCACACTAACGGGCACTGGATCTAGCAATTGGCAACCCAGCACGGTCGTTCCATCAACCCAAGGCTCGGTGCGCCGGACGATTCCTGAGTAAACTCCGTGCAATCGGTCAGTTCGCAACTCGGTTATGAAAGCTTGACCGACATCGATTTTCCCTTCACACAGTAGCCGTAATCCACTGGGGGAAATGTCAATCACGGTACCGTTTCGCGCTTCTTCCAGCTCCACGAATGTCACGGTCCGCAACTTTTGTCCCTTACGAGTTTGGTAACGTCGCTCTTTGCGTTTACAGATTGTTTCTTGAATATCCATCGGATGGCTTCACTGACGCGAAATAAAAGATCCACTCTTTCAGATAGGTCACTGCCAAGGCGATTGATCGACGGATGGATTAAAGTCAAAGCGGGGCTGATCGATCCGTGTCGATTGTAGCGGCTAACACGATTTTGGCGCCGGTTGATGAATATCGTAGTGCACCGCACGCGTCTACGATCTGTTCTCGCGGATTTTGCTGACGCGATGGACAGGCAGATCGGGCAGCGAATTCAAAAAGAACCTGCCATAGGGTTTCGTTATGATTCGCGGATCTAAAACGACAACAATGCCTTCGTCCGTAGTTGTTCGGATCAACCTACCGAATCCCTGCCGAAATTTGATCACAGCTTCGGGCATTTGGTAATCGTTGAATGGGTTGCCGCCGGCGCTGCGGATCTCTTCAAGTCGTGCTTCTAGTAGCGGATGATCGGGCACAGCGAATGGCAGTTTTGTGATGATGACGTTGGAAAGCGCTTTGCCCGGAACGTCGACGCCCTGCCAAAAACTATCCGTCCCGAACAGTACTCCTTTTGGGTTTCGGCGAAATGCATCCAGCAACTGTGTTCGACTTTGTTGCCCAGCCTGGCTATAGAGCTGATAGTCCTTTTCGGCTAACCAGCGGCTGAGTGATTCTGCGCAGCGGCGAAGCAAGTCGTAGCTTGTAAACAGAACGAACGCGTGGCCGTCAGTGTGGGTAACAAAGCGTTTGATCTGATCTGGCAGTTCTCTTTCAAAATCCTGTCGCTGCTTTGATGGGTCGGGCAAATCACGAACAATGACCAATTTTGCCTGTGTTTTGTAATCGAAGGGACTGCCGACTTGGAGGTTCATTCCACCACTGAGTCCAACTCGCGAGCGAAAAAACGAGAAGCGTTCCGGCTTTTCTCCGGTCGCCAACGTCGCGCTCGTCATCACAACGCTACGAATCATTTTGCTTTGAAACAATTCTTGGCGCAACGTGTCCCCTACGTTGATCGGCGACGCGGCAAGTGTGACACGGTCCAGCCCGCCACGTCGCAATCCGCTGCGTTCCAACCAGTACACGCAGCCCTTCATTTCTTGGGCCAACCATTGGCGAAGGGCACCAGCGTGGCCAATCAGTCGGTCACTTGCAGATTCAAAATCCTTGCGATCCGATTCGCTACTCTGCGCGTCAGCTTGTTGTTTCAGTGCTTTGGCAAGCTGTTCCATGATGTCGCTGAGTTCGTTGTCAACGACGTCTGGATGCTGGACGCGTCCATTTTTTGGGCCTTGGTGTTCCCACCAGTCCATGATGTCAGCAAACAAATTGGAACATGCGAATCGACAGCGATCAACGATCTGCATCAGCCCCTTCAAACGCTTGTCAACCAGCAGCCCTTTTTGGGTACGGTCGTTGTATAGTCGATTGAACAAAAAATCGAACTGTGTATTGCTGACGCGAATCCCAAGATGATCGCCCGCGACCGATTCAATCGTATGGCATTCGTCCAAGATCACAGCATCGTAGTCTGGCAGGATCGAAACATCCTGTCGACGCAAAGCCAAATCGCTAAAGAACAAAGCGTGATTGACGACCAGCAGTTGCGCGTTCGCCGCTCGACGCCGGGCGCGAAAGTAGAAACAGTCGCGGTAGTGGTCGCACGCATTTCGCAAACAATTTCCGGTATCGCTAACAACTTGGTCCCAGACTGCTGCATCGGGCTTGATGGGCATCGTTGCGCGTGAACCGTCGTCTGTCTTGGCCGACCAATCACGAATCTTTCGCATTTGCTGATACTGTAGATCCGATCCCAACAGCGAAGTCATTTTTCCCAGTGCACGATTCATTCGCCGAGTCGAAAGATAATTTCCGCGTCCTTTGACGAGCACGGCAGAAAACTCTCGTGGGATGACGCTATTTAGAAAGGGAACATCTTTTGCGATCAACTGTTCTTGTAGGCTGATCGTATGCGTTGAAATCAGGACGCGCGGTCTGCGTGTTTCGGCTTCGGGATTGTCAGCCGGCGGCGGCAGTTTTTCACCAGTCGCGTGCAAAATGGCTGGGATCAAATAGGCAAAGCTCTTGCCGGTTCCAGTTCCGGCCTCAGCGATCAGGTGTTGCTGTGAAGCCAGCGCCTGGGCAACTTGATTGGCCATGGACAACTGTTGCTGGCGCGGCTCATAGCCTTCCATTCGGCGAGCAATCAGGCCATCGGCGCCCAGGATTTTTTCGACATTTAGATCGTCACTAGTCAAAATTTGCCGCTTGCGGTTGGAAAGGTTGGCAAAACCAAACCTTACCAAGCTCGATTCGCGTTGGCTATCCGCCAGTACTGTCGATCAGGGCAAATCGCTTTTTGAAACTGAGTTGTTCGTAGATCGCGCAGTCTTGCTTGATTCAAAGCGTTTTTCAATTCAGTCGGGCAAGAGTGACGCGCCCGACAAAAGTATTGCGGCGTGTTGGGTTTGGATATTGCGATGTTTTGTTCACCCTCCCGTTTGCGGGAGGGTCGGACGCGGTAGCGGCCGGGGAGGGCCCTCTCCGGGCCTGAGAGCCCGACTCGCCCAAAGGGAGAGTGATTCATTCACGCGCTGTATCGCGACGCTAAAAACGAATC
>CAYNNP010000189.1:0-13189 GCA_964398215.1 uncultured Pirellulaceae bacterium
GAACTGTGTGGCTGAATCGATTCGGTGTTGATGCTTCTGGGTTGCCCGCGAAGTCCTTTTGGCTGGACTTTTGAGAGCGGCGCGCACGAAGGGAGCGCTGTGACGCGATGCGACACCTTTTGAGTTTTTCGATTCCTAAAAGTCTTTTGATCATGCCGTCCTTTGCGCGCTCGCGGGTACGCTTACAGATCTCCCCGAATAAGGGACGTGAACTTTCGGTCGCGTTGCCTCTGATTCTTGTTTGCGAATGTGACCCTTGCGGGGCAGGCTTTTCTTTTGGCCACGCGGTTTCCGCATCCTAGTTCATGTATGCATCCCAAACCCTAGGAGACACAACAACATGCCATTCGCCATTGTGCTTGACGCAGGTCATGACATCCCGCGACTTTTCGGCGAGATTCGGCATGCCGTCGACGCAATAGACGACGTGAGCGAGAGAATCGCCCTCATGCTGCAACCTGCGATGGCAAAACTGTCTGGCGCAAAGGCAGAACCATGAAATGCGCGGGAGAACGGGTGATTCGTTTCTCGTCTGTTTGCAAGTCTTTCCCCCGTTCCCCGTGATTTCTACCGTTCAGCCAGACCGTTTGATCGGTCTGTCTGTTCCAAGGCCCTTTGGTCTGATCAACCTCAGGGAACAGCGCGACGCTTCGTCGTGCTTTTAACGAGTCTCCTTCGGGAAATTTGCACAAGGATTTGCATCACTTCCTGTTGGAACTGGTGTAGATCTTACATGGTAGCCGACCTATCCCACCTCACGGCGCTTCCGGCGGTAGAACACCACTCGCCGCGTTCGGAACTCGACGACTGTACGGGGCACGAATGGACGAAGACGCGCGCGAGTCCGCTGAACCGAAACGTTCGTCGTGAGAAGTTTAGACCGATGCCGAAACCACTTCCCATGGATGGCGTTTACAATGTCCCTTCTGATTCGGACGAACCATCCCCGCTGTCTACAGAGGTCGCTAGTCATTTTGTGTATCGTAGCAGCAGCAGACGGTGTTGAACTTGCCTAGGTTCATCGCAACGATCATCATGAGAGTATCCGTGGTTTGGAGTGTCAGTGTTTTTGAAACAACAATCTGAATTGTGACGTCTCGAAAGAAACGATCACCGCCTGGTCAGTAGCAAACGCAGTCGACTCGCCTCAAACCACGGACTTCATGAATTCTTTGTCGAGCAGACGCTTGACCCTGACAGCTTCGCTTTTCACAACAAAGGCTCCCAATGACAAAACCGAAAACGCGACAGAACGATCCTAATGTCGACAAGTTTCTTGCCAAAATTGAGGACGAACAGAAACGCGCCGATTGTCTAACCGTGTTGGAACTGATGAAGGACTTGACCGGGGAACCAGCCGTCATGTGGGGAAAAGACAAAGTCGGATTTGGAACGTTTCACTATCGTGGGAAAACGTCCGAGGGAGACTGGTTTCATGTCGGTTTCTCACCACGAAAACAAAATTTGACTCTCTATTTGCACTGCGAGTTGGAGAAGCAAGCCACGCTGCTGGAAAAACTGGGAAAGCACAAGATCGGCAAGTCATGTCTTTACATCAAGAAGTTCGAAGACGTGCACTTACCCACGCTGAAGAAGCTGATCAAGAAGGCTTACAAATCTCCAGCCATAGCCGGTGCTACCATTGACTAGCTGGACAGCGCCACTTTGTGATCAGAATACTGGATTCGTCGACTCATCAGCTGCAAAACGTTAGCTCCCGATTCGTGCGGCAATAACCGGGTGCTAACGCTCTGCGGCTGATAAAAGTGGCGCTGTCCAGCTAGGCGACATAAAAGTACCTATTCGCGCGCATCACGTCGGAACGGATCGCGTCCAGCAGTATCGACAAGCAGCCAATGCAAAACGCATTGGCGCTGGATCCCGTGTTGCTTGAATCAACCTTTGATTGCTTAGTCTTTTTTCTTGGTTGGCAGAACGATGACGTAAGCCTTGTCTTTCACAACGACTAGCACCTCGCGTTCTTGCGCTAAGTACTCTTTTGATTCAGTATCCAGATCATTCAGCAACTTGAAGTACTCGGCGCTGAACTGTTCAATCTTGGTGGCCGATTCAATCTGTTTCTTCGTAGCTGCTGAGTCAATATATCGATTTGCTCGAAGGAAAAACGTTTTGTTGCCAATCTGTTTGATTGGTTCGTGAGGAATCGCTTTGTCATCCTTTGCTTCACCTGCCACAATAATGGGGGCGGAACTTGGTAGTGCTGCACCACCAGGAGCACCCAGTCCGCCTCCACCTCCGCCAAAGCCGCCTCCGCGACCATTGCTGCCGGGCAATGCGGGTGCTGCTGCTGCTGGTGAGGAGCTTTTCGCGATACGAATTGAATCCATCGCGAATGCATCTGCTTCAGGGCGACTGGCTTGTTTCATTTGCCCCTTCAAAGCTCGCTCACTGAACGCTTGTTGGCCAGACTCTTGGCCCAGACTTCGTAGATTCGACCGGGTAACTCGTCGACCGAAATCGGCATCGTTCAAATCGGTGCGTTCTTCGGCAAGGTACGCTGTGTACGGAGTCAGAATTCCATGCTTCTTTGAAAGGTGGATCAGTTCATCAACAAGCTCTCGCTCTTCGCCATTCAAATCGATGGCGTCGACGATTTCGCCAATTCGACGGGTTGCCCAAAGGCGTTCGACGAAAGAATTCTTTCCGCGGCTGGTCTTTTTTGGTAGTTCATCGGTGTAAACGTATTTTTGCGGTTTCCCATCAAAGTTGCCAGTCAACTTGATCTGCAGCTCACCATGTTTGCGATAGCGACCAACGATCACCAGTTGGTCGCCTGAGAACAAGTCGTACATATTGGACGGGTACAGTTGCCGCGTTCGACCTTCTTTTCCATCAACCGTCAATTCGATCTTTGCGTCTGTCAGGGCCGGAGCGCCGATGCGATCGTACAGGCTGCCAACAACTTTATCCAATTCTTCGCCAGGGCGAACGTAATTCGTTTGCCCAAGCGCGATGGTTGCTAGTTTATCGAGGAGTCGGCTATTCACATCGTGACCGACACCAAGACTGAATAACCGCGTGTGGTCGCCCAATTGCTTGCGAGCGTTTTCCGCGATCTGCATTGCATTGCGTTCGCCAACTGTTGGTCTCCCATCAGTCATGAACACGACGTATGCTGGGCCATCAGCTTGATTCGCTAACTTCAGGGCATCTTTTAGCGCGCCGTCGATATTGGTGCTGCCACCAGCCAACATTGAATCGATGAATTCGTTTGCATCGGCTCGCGTCGATTTATCAGCAGAACTGAGCTTGCTACGAAAGTTTTCGATGATGCTGTCGTACGTGATCAGCGTAAAGTTATCTCGGCCTTTCAAGCGATTGACAACGTAGTTTGCTGCACGACGCGCTTGGTCGATTTTCTCACCACGCATGCTACCGCTTTTGTCCATCACCAAAATGACGTTCTTTCCGATCTTGCTGTCAGTTTTACCGCCATCTGGAAACTGAGGCTGGATCATCATCATGAAGTAGCCATCCTTGCCTGCATCCGGACGGTGCGAAACAACCGATAGCTGCACTGGATCGTCACCGGTGTCCCACATCACGCGAAAGTCACCCTTGGGCACTTTGTGTTTTGCCTTGTAGGTGAATCGAGTGACTTTGTCGCTCTCGCGATCAATCTCAATATCGTGCGACGGGCTGTAAACGTTGCCCAGTTTTCCTTCGCCGCGGATTCGTCCTCGGATCTCGATCGTTCCAATCGGCTTGCTTGTAAATTTGGTTGGTGAAAGCGGCAGGAGCCAGTCGTTCAAGTTGCCGGTTCGTTTGCAGACCTGTGTGTATCGCAGGGAAACGGTACGCTCCGCGCCGGCGGGTACCGGAAAGACTTGTGTTTGGAACATGCCGGTGCCAATCCACTGCACGAGTGCGGGGTCTTGGCTGCGACGCACATACGACTGGTAAATGTCGCGTGCCTTATCGGCCTCCAGCAATCGGCCTTCAAGTTCTTCTCCATCGACCATGAATGTCATTTGGTCGATTGCCCCATCGTACGGTAATGGAAACACAAACTTGACCTGCATCACCCGGCTGGTGCAGTTCTTGAACGTTTGCGCAACCTGGACTTCCGCGACTTGGCCACGAATCGACGTGTCAATTTCAAGCTTCGCAATGTCATAGATGAACCCAGGTCCACCTGGCCGAATCGGTTGTGGAATCGGCCTGGGCAGTCGAGTCGATCCACTGGGCTGCACCGACAATAACAAACCCTGTGCGGTGGCGACCGTACTGAACATCGCCAACGTTAAAAACACCAATGAACGAACCATCGTCGGGCCCTTGTGTGGAAATTGAAAATCGAGAGGCTACTTTGTGAACGTACCAAATCGGGCTTTGTTAGGCAAAAAATCCCATGCTGGCAAACGAAAATTGCGATCCGATGAGATTCGGTCCGTTGCGCATGGTGCCTAAGTCATCGTACCGCACCGCCGGGCCGGTCTTACGGTCCGGCAACTAACGGTTATGTCTGCCTACTGACTCAGACGCTGTACCAATGCGGCGTAGACTTGGAAAGCTTCGTCCATCAACGTGTGGACTTCTTGTGGCTTTACTCGCTTGGCACGACGGTAGATAAAGATCCCTGTTTTTGCTTCGACAGAAATCCCTGTTCGTGTGGTAAAGAAATCCAAGAGAGTGGAGTCGAACAGCTCGCGAATCGCTTCCTCGTCATCCCCACCCAACAAGAATGAACTTGAAAAATCGGGATGGCTATCAAAGTCAATGTCTTGCATCCCAAGCTTGGCGCCGATCTTGTGAAAGAAGCGCTCGGGGTGCATTGCGAAGCTGGGCAACAGCAGGCTGTCGGACTCCATCGCGACGACCGTGTGAGCATGTGTATGTGAACTTTGCCCACCGCCGGTTGTGAATTGATAGTCAAAGATTGACATTTGCGCGACATCGGTCAAAGCCGTCATCACGTTCTTCATCTTCCGGCTATGCCCCTTGTTGAACAGCGTAAAGATCTGCATTTTCTCTAGCAGCGCATCATTTTTCTCTGCCGAGAATTCTAGGCCCAGTTCGGAGGCGGAAACGCGAAACGCCTCCGTTCTCTTTTTTTCTGCAGCACGAACCGCCCAGATGATTAGTCCGATCACAGCAATGTTAGCGGCGACGATCAGAACAATGAATGCAGGTTGCATAAGGTTCCTAGAAATTGAATTTAAAGCAGAGGTGATCAGCAACTAGGCTGCCGGCTTTCGCTTGGACTGCTTCTTTTTATTCGCTTTGCCGAACGTCCAAAACGGTGATGGCGTATGAGCATCGTTAAAGTAGGCTTTGGCGCGTTTGACCAATTCTGGGTGCTGGTCCGCTACATCGTTTTCTTCGCCCAGGTCGATCGAAAGATTGTACAGTTCGAAGGGCGCGTTTTTGTTTTTGTGGATGTCTTGTTGAATGGCTTTCCAGTTACCGAATCGTACAGCACGCCGACCACCACGTTCGTAAAATTCCCAATACAGATATTCGTGTGGCTGTTGGTTCTGTGGTTTGCCCATCAATGTTTGCACCATCGAAATTCCGTCCACCGAATCTTCGTCGAACTCAGCCCCAGCCAATTCACAGAAAGTTGGCAGCATGTCCCAATGAGCCGAAGCGTGATCGCTGATCTTGCCAGCGGGGATTTTGCCTGGCCATCGCGCCAGCAGCGGTGCACGGATTCCGCCTTCGTACAAATCACGTTTGAATCCTTTTAGCGGACCGTTACTGTCAAAGAAAACGGGGTCGTGTCCGCCTTCTTTGTGAGGCCCATTATCGCTTGTGAACATCACGATTGTGTTGTCATCGATGTCCAGCTCTTTCAATAGATCCAAGACTTCGCCGACTTGTTCGTCCACCAAGGTCATCATGCCAGCGAATGCAGCGATTGGGTTTTTGACCTTGGGGCCTTCACTGTACTTGCCGATTTTTTCCTCGAACTGTGGAAACCGTTTTCGGAAGGGGGCTACGTAAGATTCTGGCGCGTGCATGGCGGCATGTGGAATCGTCACCGGAAAGAATGCAAAGAACGGAGTGTCTTTATTGTCCCGAATGAACTCGAGTGCAGCCTTATGGATCAGCGTGGCTGTGTAGGTTTTCCCATCCAAGGGCAGTTTTTCATGATTCTTCCACAGGTGCGTTGGATAGTAATTGTGGGCTTGTCGTTGGCAGTTGTAACCGTAAAACAAATCAAAGTGTTCGGCTGGATCACTTGGTGAATCTGGTGCGCCCAATCCCCACTTTCCGAATGCTCCTGTTTTGTAGCCTGCAGCTTTCAGCAATCGCGGTATGGTCACAATGTCCGCTGGCATGGCGGCTTGGCCCTCGGGTTGGATTTCGCGATTGCCTCGGACGTAGGAATGTCCCGTGTGGACTCCCGTCATCAAACAGCATCGCGTTGGCGCACAAACGGTGCTGCCCGAGTAGTGCTGCGTGAACTTCATCCCTTCTTTCGCCAAACGGTCGATGTTGGGAGTTGTGAATTTGGTCTGCCCATAGCAAGATAAATCACCGTAGCCTGCATCGTCCAACAGGATGTAGACGATGTTGGGTTTGTTGGCGAAGGCTGATGTGCCAAGGCAAAGGGCTAGGGAAATCGTGAAGAATCGAATTGCAAAGTTCATGGCGCTAGCTTAGAAAACGAGAATGGGTACAGCATGCATTGTACACCCGCCAGAAACGCTGGCGGAGAGTGGCAGGAAACGAATGAAATATTTATGGATTGCTTTATGCTTGCCGGTTGTTTTCCTGCCCTCGTCGAATTGCAATGCGCAGCGATTGGTTCATTCGCAGCGATTGGTTCACGCCGAGCCAGAATCGGGGCGGTTTGTAAAAACTGATCACGGGTTCATGGTTCCGTACAAGGATAGGATTCTTGGAACGGACGTCGAATTCGAGATGATTCCTGTTCCCGGTGATGGGTTCTTCAAAAGGCAGCCATTCTGGATTGGAAAGTACGAAGTCACGATGGCGGAGTATTTTGAATTCATGAAGCAATATGATTTTGCAAGAGAACAACGAATCCGAGCAAAGAAACAGCCCGACCTCAATCTCTTTGCCGCTGATGTTGTGAGTGCACCAAGTGCCCTTTACGATTCGGCGCTTGCTTTCGGCTATGTGCAGCGCGGCGATGAACCTGTTCACCCTCGCTTTCCCGCGACGGCAATGACACGCGCCGCAGCACGGCAATACACAAAGTGGCTGTCCTTGCTGGGGAAATATCAGTACCGGCTGCCGTTGGAAACTGAGTGGGAAGTTGCCTGTCGAGCGGGAACGAAAACGAAATGGTCATTCGGCGATGATCCTGCCAATGCCGGTGCTTTCTGTGTCTACGAAAACGATAGTCGTGATCTTCCCATGAAAGTTGGTTCTAAAAAACCGAACCCGTGGGGAATCCACGACATGCATGGAAATGCGTCAGAGTGGGTACTGCAGGCAAAGTATTTGCGCAATGCCAATAAGATTGCAATCGTTGATACGACGAAATGGAAGTCGAGCGAGCGGAATCGGCATGAGAATGAAACATTCAATCAAATGATTCTGAAAGGTGGCGATTGGTCCAAGTCGATTGAACGTTGCACTGCATCCTCTCGCGAACGCGGGAATCGCGAATTCTGGGATGATGACCCAGGTTTTCCGTTAAGCGTGACTTGGACGGCAGGTGAGGCTTCGTGCCGAATTGGTTTTCGTATCGTGTCGAGTCTGAATGAATTGCCAGCTGAAGAGATGGAGGCTTTTTGGAGTCCTGATACTGAAATTTTGGTTGCCGACCTGCGGGATCTCGCTAACGAAGCAATGATCGTTCCGTTCAAGGTTCAACAACCTCAGCTACAGCCGCGTGGCGATGAAGTACGTCGTCCTCAGAACTGATTTTTCGTCGTTGAACAGGTAGTCGTAGACGCACGCGAATGAACGCGAGTATGCCTGCGGCGGAACACAGTCACGCCGCGCGGGTCTTCCTTGGCCTAGCCCTCGAGCAACTCGTTTGCCTTGTCGCCGTGAAGGGCTTTGCTGACAGTGCTTTGAGTTTCTCGCCAGAATATGAGTCCGGCACCAATCAGTGCCAACTGACTGGCGATGAAGATCGTTAGCCACATCAGTACGCCTTGTGTGAACCCGTAGCTGTGCAGGCCAATGCCCAGTTCGTTTGTCCCAAACCAGCTCCATGCCGTGATGATGTTGCCGCCGATGGCGAGAATCGAAAACCCTCGCGCTCCGACCATCCCGTCCCAGCGTGCGTGCAGAACTAAAGCATTCCAAATCACGATCAGCAAGGCACCGTTTTCTTTCGGGTCCCAACCCCAGAATCGGCCCCAGCTGTCGTCGGCCCAAAGTCCACCGAGGACTGTGCCTACGAAACTGAATAGAATGCCAAAGCAAGCTGTTCCGTAGCAGGCGCGATAAATGCTCTTTTGGAAAGGCGCGTCTTTGCCAATCCAATTGCCAAGCAAGTAAACGGCTCCTAAAACGCCAGCCAACAATGTCGCGACGTAACCAAGTGATACACAAATCACATGCGTTGCCAACCAGAACTGCGTGTCCAAGACGGCTTGTAGAACAGGCATTGTGTCACCGGAACTCAGGCCATAGGCAACTTGCAACGTCAGCAGTCCACCGGCGGCCGCGACGATATTGCCGATTCCTGATTGAAAGATTTTTTCGACAATCAGGCCGCCAATCGCGATCGCCCAACCGATGAACACTGCGGATGAGTAGATGTTGATCACAGGCGCGCGACCGGTGATATAGATTCGGCAAAAGATCGCATAGGTATGGATGCATACAACAACGGCAATGAAGCTCCAAGTTGCGATGTTGATATGCCGATTGCCGGACACCAACGCGATCAGTCCTAGCACCAAGCTCATGATGTACATGATCCATGCCAAGTGGGTTGGCGAATTGGATTGAATGCGTCGTTCCAGTGCAACGGCGTCGACCGAATAGCCCGGAATCGGATACTCGCCTGCCGCAGCGAGCGCATTGTCCACGGCTTCATTGAAGTCTTTGGTGTCCTCGGTTGAATACGCTCTGATCATCGACGCAAAGTGCTTGACCACTTCGTTGGCATCGGTCTTGCCGCCACTGAATTGTGCTTTGGTTTCTTCAAAGAACGCCGTCGAAAATACTGTCCAGTCGGGTTCATCGACCGAGTCATCGACAGTGGATTTTGATGGTGGGACAAGTCGCGGCGCTGGCATTTTTTGGATGGTTTCCATCTGGCCTTGCAGCGCACGGAATGCCATTAGCTGAACTGATTCCGCCGTTGCATTGGGGCCAATCATGCTTGGCGGGATTCGTGGCGGCGTTGGTAGTTGCATCGCGACTTCCGTGACGCGGTATTGCCGAAGACGATTTTCAAGTTCGATCAGTTTCTTGTCTTTGAACTGCCATTCGGCAGAATCCTTTTGGCGAATTGCTTTTAACTTGGCAGAGACACCGATCCAAAGCTCTTCGTTGTCTTGGATCTCTCGCAGCGAATACAGCTTGCTGCTACGACGCGGAAGTTTCAGTTCGTCACGAACTTCATTGGAGTCGATTCGGATCATTGGTAAGTCATTGATCGTTTCCGTATCGGCTCCGTCGGGTAAAGCCGCTGCCGCAATTTCCATCAGCCACTGGACCGCTGAGATCTTTTTGCCGCCAACTCGATCTCGGATTGGTTGCAGTACGTCAGGAGTTGTATCGTCTTCGGTTTTTTTAACTTCGTAGGCATCTTCAACGATTTTAAGATACAGGCTTTCGCGGTTGCTTAATGCCTTTAGCGTTTGTCTTGCGAAGGCATCCAGTGGCATGACACGCCCGCCAAACGAAACAGGCATTCGACCAGCTGTGTAGAAATCAAAGTTGCCGTTGCGGTCGGACTCTCGTTTACTGGTAGTGCCCCATGGCACCAAAAAGACCAATGCCATCACGCCAGCCAAGATTGCTGCACCAACGCCCGCGCCGTTGGCAGACCCACTGCGTTGGATATTGCGAGCTTCTCTTTCACGACGACGGACAAACCTGGTCAACGTACCCCAAAAGTGAGCCAACATCCCCAGTGCAGTAATGCTGCAGGCGACGTATGGAATTAGCCAACCGGAGTTTCGGACGACTTGGATCCCAGTCATCTCTTTGCCGCCGGACAGTTCCGTGTAGCTGGATTGAAACATTGACTCGCCTCGGAATCGAAGCGGATTGTTCATCCAAACTCTTTCGCGGCGATCTTCGCCCGTGACGGGATCGACAATTCGAATGAACGAGGAATAGTCACGCGGTGTTTCGGTGCCGCTGTAGTTGATTCGCCGGACGTCTTCCAATTGGACCCAGTAGGGTTTTACCTCGCGGTGAAATTGCAGCCCCAGCTTGTACTCTTGTTCGGCAATGGTGGCCGAATCAAACTCATTTTCAATGTTCTGACCTGGGAACAGAGTCGACCCGTTGGAGAGCATTTGCGAGACCAAGTGAATGCCTAGCGATTCGCCCGATTCTTTGTCCAGTAATTCAACATGCGCCGCAGCCACATTCATTTCTGAATCCGTCCCGCCGTGCTTTCGCAATGATTCGACCGTGTACTTCAGGCCAAGTCCCTTGTTCGGGATAGGTTCGTCGGCTGGGGATTGATTGTCCGCTGGCGTTTCACCAAGCCGATGGTTTTCGTAGAACTCAAGGACGCGAATATCGACTGGCAAGCTGGCGTCTTTGATGACAAGATCGGCTTTCTTGGCGGCTCGCAGTCGGCTGCCAGGAATCGCGATCACTTTTTCTTCGTCGTCAATGAACTGGCTGAAGGTTAGTTCGATTTTGTCGAGGTTGATCAGCGTGTTGGTTGATTCGCCTTCAACAAGACTTAGGCGTTGTTCGAGTTGCCGGTCGCCGAAATGAAACTGACCAGCCATCAGCAACGCGATTCCCATGTGCAACAGAACGTTGCCACCCTGTTTGTTGAACAACAATTGGCATCCAATCAGCATGACAATCCCGGCTCCTAGCCCCTTGGTCAATTGCCAAACAATGCGGAGGCCTGGATCGCCAATTCGGAATCCGGTTACCAAGGAGTACACAACGAATACAGCCAAGCCAACGGTTGTAGCGAGCATCAAACAACGAAAGAACATGTTGTCGTGATTGATTCCGAACGTAAACGCTGCAAACGCACCACCTGCGCAGGACGCCAAGATGAATTTCCACAGCGTCGAATACTCCATCGGCGGTGTGCCCTGAAGTCCATCGCTGCTGTGCCCGGTAAAGATCACAGCGGCGGCGATCGCGGCACCGATCAACATCGCAACGCTACCGGCTACCAGTTGATTTCCCTTGGCGTGGATCTTGAAACGCGTTGCTTTGGCCGCAATCAAGTTGGCCATCAGCAAGAACCCAATCAATGCACCACCTGGAACTGGAATCCAGGCGAGTTTAAAGATCGCGATTGGACTGTCGTGTGGAAAAAATGCTTTCGGAAACAAATCGTCGATATGCAGTTTGGCGATCCACGATGTGAAGTACCGCGCCTTGACCTCGACCATGTTCATCTCGTCCTGCGCAAGTGTGCCCACTAACACAATCAGCAATGAGAAGGCGAAAAGAATCACGGTCAGCTTGAGTGATCCAAGCATCCGGAGGGCGTCGATCTTGCTAAGCGAATTGCCGCTGTTGCGGTCGTTCGTTTCGTTGTCGTTTTTTTCGAGATCAATTGACATATTTGCACTAAAACTTGATTCGTTATTTCGTAGCAGTCGTCTGACAAAATCGTTTCTTTAAAACTTCAGTGACTGAAGGAATTTGGTCATTGCATCGTGTTGGTCCGCAACCGTTTTTGCGGGCCCGGTCATCTTGATAAACATGCTTCCGCCGTTGGCCATGGGCACGATTGTCGCATCAATGGCTTTGCCTTTCGCTGGATCGTCGCCTGTTAGTAGAAACCGTTGTCCGTCGTTTCCGCTAACTGAAAGTTCTTCCACGGCTTCCATCGCTTTGTCGACCAGTTCGGTAGCTACCTTGTCTTCCTCACGAGCCTGTCCAAGCCATCGATCGACGTTACTGCGAATGTCACCGCCGGCGGGAATCACAGTTACTACGGCAGCTGCGTCTTTGGGGCCGGCACTGAGCGAAGCCAGACGCATTCCTCTGGCTCCATCATCGCGCCAGCCATCGGGCACGGTGTAGTCGACTCGTTTTTCTGCAGGCGGCTGCATTGCCGGAGGTTGCTGTCCCATGTCGGGCATGCCCATGGGTGGCATACCGCCAGCGAATGGCGGAACCATCGATTTTGAATCGTCAGGGTCACCGGTGATGTCCATGAAAACGCTAGGTCCATCGGCGCTGGCAACATCAAACTCTTTCGCACCAGCCCATTTTTCGTTCGAGTCGGGCAAGCTCAATTGATCGCGCCATCGGTTCACATTCATGGTCACCCAAGCATCCCAATCCTCTGGCAAATGAAGGCTTGAAACGCTGATGTCCAACTGCTTGTTTTCCGTTTCAACTTGCAGCGAAGCAAATCGCATGCGTTTGCCCTCGCTACGTTTCCATCCCGCTGGCAGCTGACTCAAATCTGGTTCGCCGTTTTCCTTGAAGGTTGTGTCTTGGACGAACTGGCGAAAGTCGTCATCAATGACATCGATGGATTCCTCGGGCCCAGTGACTTTGAAAAACCAAGTCTTGCCAGCGTGCGCGGTCATTGTTGCCAGCATCCGCTGTTTGCGAGCTTCAAACTCGGCTGGCATTTTCGTTGGCACGGAATAGGAAATGATGGGCTCGGGGTCGCTGCAACCGGTCAGTGTCACCAGCAATCCAGTGCACAAGGCGCAGCAGGCATGTAGCAAAAAATGTGAACGCATGAATCGTCCATCGCGCGTACGGGAGGTATGGGGGCCGAACATTGTGACCTAGCGTTTGTGGGGTGATTCCATTCGGTGCGTAGCAAATCCGTTTTTAAAAAGTACGGCAAGCGGGGGCCGTCTCGTCCACTGTTACTATAAACGCAGGTAGAAGCCTTCTCGTACCCGTCTTTTTCAGATGTGACACGATGTCACGCTGTTATTGTGGTGGTTTGGGCGGATTTTCATACTGGACAGCTGCCTTAAATCGCTCTAGCGTCGCCACGGTCTGGTCAAGATTGCCAAGGGAGCAAGCAATGGGCGGAAAAATAGCCAGCATCTAGTTGGTGGCGTCAGTTTTGCAGTTGCGTTTTTTTGGTAACCCGAAGCGTGAG
>CAYNNP010000190.1:0-13173 GCA_964398215.1 uncultured Pirellulaceae bacterium
TTTATAGCATCCGAGGATGTCACCGATTGCCAGTGCTCGGATGATTGGAATATCCTTTGGCTGATATCTTCATGTAGGTTTTCGACGCTGATAAAAATCCGTTTGATTGTTGACGTGCGAACTGGGTACGTTGTCCAGCCGAAATTCAGGGAACATCAGATGCCAGAGTGGACTAGTTGCAGACAATGCGGTGCGGAGATTTTGATCGACTCCAGCTTCTGCCAACATTGCGGTAGCAGCGATGAAGATAGCTGGCAGGACGATGGAGATGGCGATACGGACGATGATGATTTCGACTACGACGATTTTCTCGAGCGCGAATTCGGTAATGACCCGACGAATACTGACACGCCTACGCTCTACCGAATTGTCGCGATTGTTTTGCTGATTGGATTCATTTTGATGCTGCTAAATTTCGGAGCTGGCCTGTTTTGAATCAGAAATCGCGACACGAAATGGGACTCACGACTCATGGATGCGTGAATCCGGCAGGGGTCCAAGTTATCGAACAATTGTTAGACGAATCAACGATAAAGTCAGCAGTCTATTGGCACGAAATTGATTCTACGAACGCACAAGCGATCGACGACTTGGGGACGCCACTGTCCACGGATGAATTTCCACGCATGTACCTGACTGACAATCAAACAAGCGGTCGTGGACGGCATGGACGAAAGTGGCAAAGTAGCCTTCAGAATCTTGCCTTCTCGATCACGTTTGCGATCCCAAGCTCCAATCCACCACCGCTACTGTCATTGTCGGCTGGTGTCGCCGCCGCCCGTGCGATTGAATTCGTGTGCGCACCGATTCGTTGTCGATTGAAATGGCCAAACGATGTTTACATCGATGGTGGTAAAGTTGCTGGCGTACTGATTGAATCCCGCCCCCATGCTGACCGGTTCGTGATTGGGGTTGGCGTGAACGTAGGTGAGGCGCCGGAACTGCAATTGATTGCAGATGCTGACGACAACCCTAATCCAATTCGCCCAAAGTCGATTTCCGATTCAATCAGCCGAAGTGCAAGTAAATTCGAACTGCTCGAGGCAATCGTGTCCCAATTGGTTGCTGTGATCACAACAGCACAGGATGACGTTTCAGTTTTGAAAGACTATCGAGAACGCTGCATGCTGTCGGGCAAACCAATCTCGCTATCGTCCGCAAACGGTGAAAAAGTCTCAGGCATCTGCGAAGGCATCTCAGAGTCAGGTGACTTGGTGGTTGGGACCGCAAGCGGTTCGACAACGTTCCGCAGCGGCGAAGCGTCAGAGATACGGCCCAGCTGAATTCACCAGCTCGAAATTGTAGGCCGTATCCAGCAAACTATTCGTGTGCCGGAACTTCGGTCGATCGTTGTAGAGTTATTGCAACCGCGGAACGTCTAAAAATGGATTGGTTTGCGCAACTACGGCACTTCTATCGACCTTGGTCCGGCCTACATTCCGCGCACCCAACGTTCGCGTTGGGCTGAGATGGCCGAAAGTCTTGACGGCATCGCCAAGACTTTCGCTACGTAAGAACTGGCTATTTCTTTTTGGCGCTGATCAGCTCTTTGATTTTGGCGTGGATTTCTTTTGCTGTTGCCTCTCCTGCTCCTGTCTTTACAAGCTGGACAACACCGTCGCGACCGATCAGCACCACGTGTGGGATTCCTTGGACACCAAACTCGCTTCCCATCTTGCTTCCTTCTGGGGTGACGATGACCGGGTGCTCCAATTTGTGGTGCTCTAGAAACGATGCAAGTGTCGCTCGCTCAGCTTCCGGAGTTACCTCTCCATCAGCTTGTGACGCCCGTTTGCGTTCGTCGTTCCACTCATAGTTGTAGTATTGAGTAACTCCAACAATCTCGAATCCGTCATCTGAAAACTCTTCTCGCCATTCACGCAAATGCGGAAACGTTGCAATGCAAGGTCCACACCACATCGCCCAGAAATCTAGCATGACAACCTTTCCTTTTAGGTCATCACGTTCCATCGCGATCACGTTCACCCAAGCATCAATGTCCCAGTCAGGCGAAGGTTTCCCGACCAGTGATTCGACTTTCTTGGCTTCTGCCATTTGTTCGTTCAAAAGGTCGATGCGTCGCAAAACGGCTTGTACTGATCGGTTGCGAGCAGCCACCGTGTTCAGTTTTTCAGCAACAGCCTTGATACGTTCTTTCGTTGCGTCCGGGTCATCTTGGTCCCAGCGAGTGATCATCATGTATTGCGTTTCTGCATAGTGCTTTTGAAGTAATCGCGACTTGGGATATTTCGCCAACGCTGACTCAGTCAATTCGTCGAGTTGCGTTATGAACTCGTCTCGCCATGAATCGTTACCACGATCATTCGACGTCAATGTGGTCAACATCGTCACCAAAGCTCGCATGGACTGCTCGGAACCCTGTTTTGAATCATTGATCTTTGCTAGCCGTGCAACTTGTGCCTTGACCAACGTGGTTGCTTCATCCACCTTTTCGTCGTCAACCAAAAACTGAGCCTTTAAAACAGCTAGCTGAGACTGCGGAATCAGTGGTTGGACTTTTGCTTTTTGATCAACGGCGGTTAAGACTTCAAAAGCCCGGTCAACCGACTCTCGCAACGCCTTTCCATCGCGAGACTGCTCGGTGACTTCCTGCATGCTCTGAATCGTCTGCCACATTCCATATTGATTCTGGGCTTGATCAGCATGTTTGATCTGGAAATCCAACAGGTTGCCGAATTGCTGATTGGCTTCGTCATACTTTCCATCTTTCAGCAAAGCCGCTGCCAGTGAGTGACGAAGTACATTCAAGTCCTCAGAGTCAGGATTCTTTTTGATCAGTCCATCAAGGTATTCAGTCGCGCCGCTCAAGTCTTCGTCGATCCGCTTGTTCAGGTCGGCTTGAGTTTTCCGAAACGCGTCCAGACCGTTTTGGTCGTCAGCCGTAGCCCGAAAGCCTTTTTGGCCGATCAGCAAGATGGCAAGCATTGCTGCCGCGACGACAGTGACCAGTGATCGGTTACGAATGGTGGACATTTTGGTTCCTTTGGCAACGCAAAAAATGAAGTGGAATCGGGTTAGATCCTTGTACGCTATTGTCCTCGAAACTCAAGCCCATTTCTAGTTCGACCTAGCCCGATGGAGTCGGGACCACGGAAATTGGGTGCATTTCTGCCTGGAAAGAAGATTCGAGCGGCGTGCGGCTACATCAAACAATGTCGATTTGCCATGCTGATCCCGCTGACGATCGCGCCAACGATGCCAACGAAACCCTGGTCTGTGCCACATAGAAATAGATTGGGCAGATGAGTTGTGCCATCCAATTTCTTGTCCGGCGCGCCATAAACAGCGCCGTTATCATGCCAAGTAAAGCGGCGAATCGTCTTGGGGGTGAACACATCGGTATCGACGACGTATCTGCGAAAGTCAGGCATGAAGCGGACGGCCGACTCAATCGCTTCGTCATACTGCGTGACTTTCTCGGCCTGATACTTCTTGTCCGGTAAATCGCACCAGCGATCATGGTTGGCCAAGGTCGTGATACGGATCACACCATCGGGCAACTCACCTTCATCCGCTTCGTAGATATAGTTGTTTGGCGAACAAATCACACCGGTTCGCGCATCACACAGCGTGTCGTCGGGGCGCTGCCAATGAAATTTTTCGCTGTCGTTATAGAACACGATGGTGCGGTCGAAACCGAATGACTGCGGCATGCGATCCAAGACCGAGATCGATTCGATGAACGACAGTTGTCCAGCTTTGGCGACGTCAACTTCAGTAACGTCATCGCACATCCGCATCGTTTCTAGGCTGCCTGCTGAGGACAGCACCCGATCGGCTTGCAGTTCGGTTCCATCGTCAAGAACGACTCCCATGGCCCTGTCGTCTTCGACATGAATTCGTTCGACACCGCTGCGTAGCTTTAGTTCGCCGCCAAGCCCACGGAATTTGCGAACCAGGTTCTTTAAAATCAATCGGACGCCTTTGAATGGACGCCCAAATCCTTCCAGGTAGCAGGCACGAAACATGATGCAAAACTGACCGTAGTCCATGTCGTTTTGCCTAGCATTGCCGTACCACATCAATGGGCAAAGCAACATTTCGATCAGCAACGGTTCGCTCAGATGCTCCGCCAATACTTCTTTGGCACTGCGCATGAAGTTCGGATGATCGCCATCCATGTCGCTGTAGTCCAGCAACGTATCACAGACCTTTTGAAAGCCATCGACCTGATCGGGAAAGCGGTCTGCAATCTCACTTTTCAACAATTCAATATCGTTATTGAAATCCAAACTGACATCAGGGAAACGAATCGACGACCCAACTTGTTCCGCAAGTTGAAAGTCTTCCCATTTGAAACGCAGTTGACGAATCAGCTTTGCCAGCGGGCCACGCTTGTCACCTTTGCGAGCGAAATTTGTCATCGCGTGAAGGCCAACATCATAGTCACGGCCGTTCATTCGATAGAACGAGTTCAACCCACCGATCGTATAGTGGCGTTCCAGAATGCAAACTCGCTGGTCAAAGTGCGCCAAGCGAATTCCAGCAGCCAACCCGCTCATTCCCGCCCCAATGATGATCGTGTCGTATTTTGATGACATGGGCGGTGCAGGGGTTGGATCAAGCGGAGCCGCGAAATCAAAACGGCTTCGCGGTAGTCACAACTAGGACTTAACGATGTCAACCATCTTCGGTTCTAGATAGGTAACTGTAGAGTGCATGCTGGCCAGGTGACCATAGTCCTCTTCAGGAATCTGGACGCGATGTCGCTTGCGCAGCTCCATCACAATGTCCAGAAAGTCCATGCTGTCCAGTTCCAACTGATCACGAAACGGCTGTTCGTCATTCAGGCTATCCAGATCTTCGTCTGGCGAAATGTCATCGAGAATATCCAAGATCTCTTCACGGATTTCTGCGGGCGTCATGGATTCGAGTTTCTCAGGCTTGGGAAAAGGTAAATCGTTTTGATTGGTTTGATTGTTGGTCAGTAATAATTCACACGCGGCCGATCACGACAACTGAATTGATGCCTAGCATGCCAAAAGAATTATTCAGGATATAGTCAACTTGGTCGGTCTCTTGGACTTCATTCAGTACCAGTCCCGGTAAATCACAGTCGGGATCCAAATCGTCGACGTTGATGGTTGGATGGACAGCGTTATCTTTGAAGGAAGCCATGTTGCCAGCCAGTTCCAGTGCGCCAGCGGCACCCATTGCATGGCCAATGTAGCTCTTGGTGTTGTTGATTCGAACCGTATCGCAATTGCCGAATACTTCTCGCAAGGCCTTGCACTCTTGAGAATCGCCGCTGGCGGTGCCAGTGGCGTGCGTACTGACAATGTCGATTTGTTCCGGCTCGAGCCCCGCACGATCCAAAGCCATGCGAACGCACTGAGCCTGCCGTTCGGGGTTCGGCAAAACAAAATCCGTAGCGTCGGTATTCATTGCGTATCCGACTAGCTCGCCATAGATCTCAGCGCCGCGTGCTTTCGCATCGCTCATCCGCTCGAGTGTGTATAGACATCCGCCTTCGGCGACAACAATTCCGTTTCGTCCACGATCGAACGGACGCGATGCCTTCGTAGGATCATCGTGCTTTGCCAAAGCGTTCTGACTATTGAAGCTGGCAAAGATCCCAAACGTATGGATGCTTTCACTGGTACCGCCAGCCAATGCAAGATCACACTCGCCCAGTCGCAACATCTGTGCGCCTTGGATCAACCCAGCATTTCCAGCTGCACACGCGGCACCGATCGTGTAGTGGGGACCGGTGATCCCCAAGTTCAAAGCGATTTCGCCAGCCGGGTTGTTTGCAACAGTTCGCGGATTGTGGTGATGCGACCAACACGATGTGTCGTAGTCGAAACCTTTGATGACAAAAATTTCGTTCTCAGTTTCGACGTTTCCATGTTCGGTCACGCCGACGTAGATCCCCACTCGGGACTTGTCAAAATTTTCCCAATCCAAGCCTGAGTGCGCGATCGCTTCGTTGGCCGTATAAACGCCCACACTGCCCGCCCGAGTACCACGGCGTACGTCTTTCTTTTTTTGGTACTTCGTCTGTTCGAAATCGCAGATCCCCGCGAGCGTTTCGCCAAAGTAGCGAATTTCATAAGGCTTGACTCCGCTTCGTTTCTCCAACAGAGCTTCACGAAACGTGCTCCAGTCATTCCCGTTTGGCGAAGTTAGGCCTAAACCGGTGATAACGATCCGTTGATCTTCGGGCAGTTGGGCGGCACGGTTAGGAGCAATCAAGGGAGAATCCGAGCAAATCGGCAAACGCGGGACAAAATTCTTTTGGGAGCGACGCAAACCATTCACACAGCCGCTATCGCTTGCGACAAGGCTAACAAGTAGCCAAAAAGCTGGCAACTAGCTGCGTTTTTTGCTCGTGAAACTGATGGTTTGCGGGGCACCATCCATGCTACCAACCCACGAAATTACTCCCCGCTCGCCCAGAAAGTTTCAGCCCGATCTTTCGCTAAGAGGCGGCCCCGAACCTGCACCGGTCCTTAGTGGCAAGTCCAACCACCATCAACCGTCAACATGCTGCCAGTCATATAGCTGGAGGCGGGGCTGCTCAAGAACACAACGGCTCCACAAATTTCCTGCAACTCGCCCCACCGACCAAGCGGTACTGCTCCGACAATATTCTTCTTGGCTTCCTCGGTGTCCTTGATCGGCAGGTTCATCGGAGTCAGAAAAGGGCCCGGACAGATTGCATTGCACAGAATGTTGTGCGGTGCCAATTCCAGAGCCAACGCCCGCGTCATCTGAACAACCGCTCCCTTGCTGGACGCATACGGTGTCCGATTTGCCAAGCCAACAAGCCCCAGCGTACTAGCCACATTGATGATTCGCCCACCACCCGCTGCTTTCATCGCTGGCACAACGGCTCGGCTGGCTAACCACACGCCGTCAACGTTGACCTGAAACACTTTTCGAAACGAATCAAAATCCAACTCGTCGATCGGCCCTCGAATGTTGACCCCCGCGTTGTTGACCAGCACGTTGACATCGCCCAGTTCACTCGCAACCGTTTCGACCAAAGCTGGTACGGCCTCAGCATCGCTCACATCGCACCGCAATCCGATCACTGTTTGCCCACTCTCGGCTGCGATCTCTTGCGCTACTTGACTGGCTTCGTCTGCGTTGCGACTGCAAATCGCCACCCGCGCCCCAGCGCTGGCCAACCCAAACGCCATGATCTTGCCCAGCCCCTTGGATCCACCGGTCACCAAGGCAACCTGCCCATCCAAGCGAAACATTTTGTTGATATCCATGACCACCCAACCGAGTACTTTTCAATCGTGTTGATGCATGAGTATCGATCAGAAGCGGACAAGCTGGAAGCCCATCCTGATGTTTGGACGGACTTGCCATCCTGTCACTGAAATTTAATTCAGCCTACGGGCCAACGCTTACGCCCGTTTACGCCGACCAGTCGCGAACATCTTTTGCATGAAATTCGGCATCATCCCCATGTAGCAATCACAGTTTTTGCATACTGTCACTGACTCTGGATTCTGCGTAGCGCAGCGTGGGCATTCTTGTGTGGTGTCATCCCAGTGCTTGGGAGGTGGCGGAAGTTCGCCTGGCCCATCGCCCAGGATTCTCATCACGCCTGATTCGGTCACACTCTGCTTCTTTGGCTGACCGATTTCAAAGCGCGTCTGGCATTCTGGGCAGGCTACCTGCTTGCCAATTAATGAAACGCTACCTCGTAGCCGGTGGCCAGTAGGACATTTGACGACGATTGTTTCGTTGAGTTCGGATCCAGACATTTTATTTTCCCAGTTTGTGCATCCATCGTTGGTGCATTATTCATTCTGCCCAACACCAATCATTTCTGTTCAAACTCCTGTAAGAACAACGCACCAAAGCATTTCTTGTTAGTAGAAATCCGATGATGTGTATGCCGGAATTCGTCGCCGGCAATTGGTTCTTGGTTAAACACCAAGATAAAGGGCTAGTTTCGTTGCTATTCCTGGCGCGAAACTCACTTCGTTGTTACGAAGTTTTTTGTCATTTCCAAAAAATGACTGAAAGTCCAAGCGTCTACGTCAGGTAACTACCTGTAAAGAGACGTTTTCGGATCGAATCCAGCGAAAATTGTTTCGGATTGAAACAAGATTCTCCGATATTTTTGGTTCACTCTTTTTTTAAATCCGATGCAGGATGAAGCGATTGCATCGGTCCAAAACCCCTCGGCTTGCGCGAACAGGCAGTTCGGTTGGGGGATGCAAGCTGCAGCGGCCAAAGAGATTGACCAAGAGAGCCTTGATGCCTGTTTCACGAAGCATTCATGGCTTTGATTTTTTGGGAGCCTATGACGCCTCGATCAGCCACTCCTGAAGAATTGGAATACACAGGCGCCAAAGACCGGATTGACGATTTTCAAATCAGCCTTAGCAGCGGCGAACTTTGTTTCACTTTGCTATTCGCCGTTTTATTTCGTTAGCCCTAGAACCCTTGCAATGTCTGTCGGGTCAACGCGATAAGGAGTGCCATGTCCCTCGTAGAAGCCGTATCGCTCGATCATCAATGGTACAAGCCCTGAGAAACTAACGCTTTCACCGTTTTCAAGGTTGGTAACCGTGTAGTCAACACTAGCTTTAGTTTTATCGTTGAAGGGCGAGAACTGGGATCCCATGAATACAGTAAAATTGACGCGCCAACGAATATTTGCATGATCAATTTCAACATCATCGTCTCCTTGCTTGAGTTGCCCGTATGCACGCTGACATATTTGCAACAGAGGAATTGCCAAATCACGGTGCGATAAGCCCATTCCATTTACCAAATCGTTGTCCGCCACAAGCACGTCAATTAGCCCCTCCTCTGGGCCGAGAAACCCATTTTTCGAAGTTCGTTCATCCCTCTGGCCAGGTCGCATCAATTCTTCTAGTTCAGCGATCGACAAGCCGTTGATCGAAGTACAAGCGCGGATTTGTTCCGAACTATTCGGGCCAGCAATTCGCAATCCCCCAGGATCGTCAAAGGGCTTCACGGCAGAATAAAACGTCGTGTCATCCAAATCAAATTGTGATCCGGTCAGACCCTGGCCAGAAGAGGCTGGCGTATTCTGCTGGTTGCTGGAATTTTGATTGCATGATGCAAACAAGGCAACAACTGATGCTGCTAACAAACTGATTTTGGTTTTCATTTTCATAGCCGAATAACATCCAAGCTTTGAGAGTATCGGTCCTCGGCTGGTTGATAATCTGCTGCATCACTTTCAGCTGTCGCAGCGGCAAGTTGTACGCCGCGCCGCAAGGCGCGCCAGTCACTGGCCTTCGATGTATTCCAACTGGATCTTTGTGTTGGTCAACGACTTTTGAAGCTCAGCTGTGCCTTCATCAGTCACGGCCGTTCGCGTTACTTTCAAGTCCTTCAAGGCCGTTAAACCAGACAAATGCGTTAGTCCTGCGTCCGTGATTTGTGTCGAACCAAGGTGCAGAAACGTTAGCTTCTTCATATCGCTTAACGATGCCAGACCCTCGTCACCCAATTGTGAATTGTCCAGATTCAACCACTCCATTTCCGTCAACCCTTTCAATGACTTGACACCATCATCAGAAATCTGCACGCGCCACAAATTCAGTTTCTTAAGTTTTTTGAGCGAAGCCAGGTTCTTCATCCCGTCGTCAAAGATTTTGGAGCACTCGCTGAGGTCCAGTTCTTCCAAACCGCTCAGTTTTGACAAATGAGCCAATCCTTCTTTGTCGATCTGATTGTTCGCTAGTCGGATCTTTTTTAGCTTAGGAAACTCCGCCAGGATTTTGATAGCATCGTTGCCAATGGTGGTTTGCGCCAAATAAAGCTCCGAAAGATTTTTCAATCCCGTTAGTTTGGCCAGTCCGTCTTCACTGATCCACAGAAAGTCCAACAACAGAACTTTCAGACTCGCAATTTTGGCAACATGCTCCATACCGTCATCAGAGACGCTACAGGCCCCGCTCTTGCCAGACAGCCTGAGCGCTTTCAGTTTTGGTAGCGATGCGAGATGAAGAAGCCCCGAATCGCTGATCCCACAATCTCGGAGGTCCAAGTCTTCAAGCGACTGAATTTTGCCAACTGTTTCAAGTGACGCATCTGAAATCGGAGTGCCCGCCAATCGCAGCGCCCGCAGTTTCTTTAGTTTTCCAATCGGTTCTAGGTCGGCATCGCTGATCGTTTTGCCACGCAAATCGATGTCAATGATGTTGCCATTGCCATCGGTGCGGATCTTGTCAGTCAGATCTTTGATAGCCGCAACCGCGTCAGCATCGTCATCAGCTACTTTCGGTGCAGGCGATTTTTTTGCAGTCTCCGGCTTGGCAGCCGCGCTCGTTGACTTCGTAGCCCCGCCGTCGTCGACCTTGATAGAAGTCGCTTCTTCCACGGGTTTTTGACATCCCAAAACGAACGTCGTGACCAATATGCCAACGATTTTTGTTTGCCAATTCATTTGTTACCGGCTCGGTTCAAAAAAGCGAAATCGAATTTATCAACGAATAACTAATTTGGCAGCAGCACCCAGCGATTGCAATCACGCTATCGCCATCGACGCCTGCATTTGGGCAATAGTCGCTGAAGTTGTGGACTTAGAAAGGCCGTGGTTTTTTTCCAAACCGAAGCGATTTCTTCATCCTCAGTACAGATCAAGTGCCCAAAGGCAGTCAATTCCGACGATCGATAATCGCTTGGGCCAACTCCAACGCTTGTTCTTTGCTGACCAATGATTTGTCAAGCTGCTGGTCGCGCGCCGTTTGCAGAATCTCTTTGTACGCCGGACCGGCAGGGATGCCAGCCTCGGCAAGATCTTGACCTGTAATCAATGGTGCTGGATTCAGTTTTTCCGGCGGCCATGACAGCGCATCCAAAGCAAGATCAACGCCGGCCTGATTCGCGTCGCGTGCCTTGGCAATTGCCTGAGCAACAACCACCGTCACGTTAGCGTCACGATTGATCAGACATGGCTGAACGGTTGACCAAGGAAGCTGATCGGCCTCAATCAAGACTTGGTGACTGCGAATTGCGGTCACGATCTGTCGTTCTTCTTCGTTGGATAATCTCCAGTGCTTGGCGAGACTGGCAACCTCGTGGTTGGACTGATTTCCAGCGATCATGATGCATGCCATCGACGTAACAAAACTCTGCGACGATAGCTGCTGGATCGCTGCCTGGATGGGAACCAGATCACATCCGCTGATGGATGGAAAAATCTCGGACTCTAGTCGTGATTCACGAAGAACCTTCAAACCGTGGATAACGCTGGGCGAAGCGATCACACGGCGCATTTCGGCACCAATGCGTTCACCACTCACAACGCTGATAGCACTCGCATGCTTTTGCACAGCCGCCATCGTTGTAGGCTCAATCTCGAACCCCAAGACAGTTGAAAAGCGAATGGCACGTAACATCCGTAACTTGTCTTCCGAAAAACGATCGGCAGCGTTGCCAATGGTGCGTATCAATCGACGCTTCAGGTCCTCTTGTCCGCCCACATAGTCAATCACTTGCTGATCGTGGGGATCATAAAACAAACCATTGATCGTGAAGTCGCGGCGCTGCGTGTCCTCTTTGGCGTTTCCATATTGAACCGAATCTGGACGCCGACCATCTGAGTATTCGCCATCGCTGCGAAACGTCGCCACTTCGGTCGGTTCACTTCTCTGTCGTTGTTCACTAGAAAGGTTGCCTGGCAAGACACCGATGACACCAAACGAAGCACCGAACGCAAGTGTGTTCTTTTTCCCAAATACTTCGCGTACGGATTCAGGCGTTGCACTGGTGGCAACATCAAAGTCCTTGGGGCGACGATTCAGCAGAGCATCCCGTACGCAGCCACCCGCAAGATAGGCAACAAAACCGGCGTCACGAAGCTGATCAATGATACGAAAAGCTTCACCAGCAGCGGGATGCTGGAAAACCGCGTGGGAATTGTCGAGTGTATCCGAGATCAATTGGAAGCCAAGTTTCGAAGTTAGTTGGATGAAAATTGCCAAACACGAATTGTCGTCTCGATGCCGTTTCGGTAAAAGGTGCTTTCATGAATACGAATGAATCAAAACCGACAACACGACGAAAACGCGGCGTCGTGGGCGTTATTTTTCGCGCAGAACGCTTGCTGATCATTCGGCGGTCCATGCACGTTACGGCCCCTGGACGTTTGTGCCTACCAGGTGGCGGCATCGAAGAAGGGGAAACCGAACAAGAAGCTCTCGTTCGTGAGATGGACGAAGAATTAGCAATCAATGTTCGCCCAATTCGTCGTTGCTGGCGAAGTGTTACCTCTTGGGGTACCAACTTGGCTTGGTGGCAAGCGGAACTGGACGAACAAGTTGTTCCCGTGGCGAACCCCGCCGAAGTCGCCGAAGTCCACTGGATGACGTTTGACGAAATCCGCCGTGCCAACGACATGCTAGCTAGTTTGCCAACGTTCTTGGACGCCCTCGATAATGGCGAAATCGAGTTGTAGCAAAACGCTTTGACCTAGCGAAGCGGCCTCTTCCACTGGGAGTTGCCTACTTTGATTCGTCTTGCTGAGTTCGCTCTAGCAAATCCACATAGGCGTCTTGAATCAAACTCTCTTTTGGCACTTTCAGTTGCTCCATCAGATCGTGCGCTTCTTCAACGCCTGCCTGACCGTCTTCGCCGTCGTTCAATACAACTTCCAATTCTAGAAAGTCGCCCAATCCTTCGACTTGGTCCAAGTGGATTCGCGTACGTCCGGCCAAGTACAACAGTCTTTGCTTGGTGACCACGGCGCGGATCCCCAGCGAATTCTCTAAAGCCAGACACAATGAATCCGGTTCTGACGTCCGCGAAATCGTATAGTTGGACGTCTTGGGGCCTGATTGATCAGGACGCGAATAGGCGATCAGCTCACCAGTTCCATCACCAAACTCACGCAGCTTGAGGCGTCCGTGCGAGCAATGAAAGAACGTATCGCATTGGTGAATCAAAACAGGGCCACTATCACTGAGCGATTTGGCGATATCCTGGCAGCCTTGCATGTCATCCAGACTAGCTTTGATTTCGATGTTTTTTGCCATGTCGATTTCCAATTCTAAAGTCGCGGTTTTCAATCGTCGCACAGCAAACCATTTGGCCAACGACTATCAAGGGAAAGCTAAAACAGCCGACCATGATTGGCAACCGGCGGTTCCACGACAAGGCAATCGCCCCGGTTGCGCTCGAAACCGGGGCTATCGCCCTGCGGCTCAA
>CAYNNP010000191.1:0-13014 GCA_964398215.1 uncultured Pirellulaceae bacterium
GGGAGGGTGAACAAAACATCGCAATATCCAAACCCAACACGCCCGATTCAAAGCGTTTTTAAATTCATTCGGGCAGGAATGCCCAACCTACTTTGAAGAGGTGATTTGCCCTGCGTACAGATTCCGCTTTGTAGACAACGATCCGCTATATTGATTTGCATGAAATCCATGCCATTCAAATCATTCTGTACCGTATCGTTGTTGATCAGCCTTGTCGTCATTGGTGTCGATGTCGGCGCACAAGGAATTCCAGATCCCAAGACTGCAACGCCACAACAGGCTGCCGAATTCCTGAAACGCGCTGGAGCGGTGCTGACCACTGATGACCAAGGACGGTATGTGGGTTTTCAGATGCCCGAAACACTTGGGCTGCATGAGCAAACGTGGCCCTACTTTGCTCGCTTGGTTGACTTGCAAGACCTGGACCTGGGAGCCAGTTCGCCCCAGAACCATCATCTTCAGTATCTGCGACCACTGACCAAGATGCGGAACTTGAACCTGTTTGGGTGTCCGATCGACTCGATTGCATTGAAAAACATTACCGGGATGCAGCAACTGGAAACACTGTACCTGTACCGAACGTTCATTGATGACGACGCGATTGTTTACATCGCGCAACTCAAAAACTTAAAGCGATTGAATTTGTTCGATACGTTTTTGTCCGACAAGGGACTGCAGCAGTTAGAGCAATTGAAACAGCTGCGATTTTTAACCATCGGTAATTCGTATGCCGGGAAATTTCCGGAGTCAAGTTTTACGGATGCTGGTGTTGAACGACTGCGCAAGGCGTTGCCGCAAACGAAAATCTACCGTTGGGGCAATACGCAGCGCCACGATACTCCGGTCGTCGTATCACAGCGATCATCCAAGGTCCGCAACAAAAAGGCTGCAAGTTTATCAGTCGCGAAAGTCCAAGTCGCTGAGAACCTAGCAACGCGTCAGCAGGGTGATGATTGGTCAAGTTTTCTGGGGCCCAGCGGTGATGGAAAATCAACCGAAACGGGATTGCTAACCGATTGGAATCGACAAGCCCCAAAACTACGTTGGCATCAACGAATTGGAACAGGGTTTGCTGCGCCATCGATCTCAAAAGGACGTTTGCTGCTGTACCATCGTGTGCGAAACGAGAAGCCTGGATTCAGATTCGCAGAACGTCTTTCGTGCATGAACGCAGAAACAGGCAAACTGCTGTGGAAGATCGACTACCCGACAGAGTACGAAGACTTGAGTGGGTACGGTGATGGTCCACGTTGCACTCCAGTGATCGATGGCGACCGCGTGTATTTACTGAGTCCCGAGGGAATGCTCAGGTGTTTGCAGCTTGTGGATGGGAAATCGATTTGGGAAGTCGATCTGGCGCGAGAGTTTGAACTGAATTTCATCATGTACGGTGTTGGCAGCACGCCCATTGTTCATGGCAACCAGTTGATCGTCGCGGTAGGCGGCAATCACGAGTCGGTTGGCGAGGTAGGCATGGTTGCGTTTGATAAACGGACAGGCGTATTTCGATTCGGCGTTGGAGATGACGACGCGAACTATGCATCCCCCAGAATCATTCGGCATGGCGGACGAAATTGGTGCTTTGCGTTCATGCGTAGCGGGCTGATGGCGTTCGACCCTGATAGTGGAAATATCGACGCCCAGTTTCCTTGGGCAAGCAATGTTGCCGGGTCGGTCAACGCCGCGACTCCGGTTGTAAAGGGCGATCAAGTTTTCATTACTGAGTCGTACACCAACGGCGGTGCGATGCTGCGTTTTTCCGGCAAAAGCTTGACTCCGGTTTGGAAAGACACTCACAAGCGGCGCGAGAAAACGATGGCGTCACATTGGGCGACGCCGATCGAACACAACAATTTCTTGTACGGCTGTTCTGGGCGACACAGTGCTCACGGAACACTTCGATGTGTTGACTGGATGACGGGCAGGATTGCTTGGGAAGAAAAAATGTCCAACCGAACATCGATGGTTTACGCCGACGGACACTTTTTTAGCCTTGGTGAAAATGGGCGTTTACGTGTCTTTCGAGCGACAGCCGACCGATACCAAGAAACTGGACGAATCGATAAACACAACGCCCAGGTGATGCCTTCGTACCCGGCGTGGGCCGCGCCGGTGCTTTCGCACGGTTTGCTTTACATTCGCGGTAAGCACGAACTGATTTGTTACGACCTAGTTTCCCAGTGATCGTGCTGGTGCCGACAAAGTCGTTGTGATGCGCTAGAATGTTGAGATAACAACTCAAGACGTTTTTGGAAAAGAAATGCTGTTACAACCACCCGCTGAATCCCCGTGGGATTTGAATTTCAGGTTCTTGGGATTCGACGTGCGCATTGCCTGGACGTTCTGGTTGGGCGCCGGGTTTCTAGGGTATGGATGGGTGCAGGGAGTGCACAAGGGTCTGGCAAACATGGGTCAAGGCACCAGCGTAGGAATCTTGCTGATAGCGTGGATTTCGTGTGTGTTCGTATCGATTCTGATTCATGAACTTGGGCATGCGCTGGCATTTCGGAAAGTTGGCATTCATTCCAAAATTGTGCTTTATCACTTTGGTGGAATGGCGATCCCAGTCGATTCGTTTCAATCAAGCATGTCGGCTTCACGAATGACTGAAAAACAAGATTTGTTTGTCACCGCTGCCGGGCCGTTCGCGCAACTTCTTTCCGCCGCACTGGTAATCGCTGCCGTTCGATTATCAGGCTATTCAGTGAATTTACCTTTGGGACTTAGCGAAATCCAAGGAATCAAAGGTGGCGTCCCAATCAGCAATCTAAAGCTATCGATTTTGATCGACATGTATCTCTGGCCGTCGATCTTTTGGGCAGTTCTGAATCTGATTCCTGTTTGGCCGTTAGATGGAGGACGCATTGCTCGTTCGCTTTTCAGAATGAACGGTGGTACGGTCGTGCAGTCGCTTTGGTTAAGCGTGATTGCAGCAGCAGCATGTGCACTTTGGGGATTTAAAAGCGACCAGCTGTTTTTGGGGCTGTTTTTTTTGATGTTTGCGTTTGAAAATTACCAATCGATTCAGCAGTACGGTAACTACCGTTTTTAAGCGGTGCGTTATCACTTCGCGCAGCTGCTTGCGTTGTGATTTTAATGGCGAGTTAACAAACGCTTGATGTTACGTAAACCATGTTTTTACAAGTGTTTGCGTTTACTGCGTGAGTTTGAATCACAGACGATGTATCCACGTTTTCGCTTTCGCAATGCGCGCGTTCAAAGCCATCAACGAGGTTGTAAAGAGGTTGTTGCAACACCAAAATTTGGTGCTCGTAATCAAAAAACTTTTGTTATGCAACCAGTTTTTTTGCAAAAAGATGTTGCGGAATCTTGCGAAGCGCGTAAAGTTACGGCCAGTTTTAAACGATTGGAAGGAAGAAAGCATTCAATGTGGATCATTGAACCTTCTGAGATTCAATCACTTACGTTGTGTTTGGTAATGCCGTGGCCGGTGACTTCTGAAACACATCGACTTTGTTTCGACTGAGTTGATGTTCACAAGTCGCAAGGACTTGCCAGCACGATTCCAATTTCCGCGGAGGAAAAACGTGGCTAAGAAAAAAGCAAAGAAGAAAGCTAAGAAGAAAGCAACCAAGAAGAAGGCTGCTAAGAAGAAGGTAACCAAGAAGAAGGCTACTAAGAAGAAAGCCAAGAAGAAGGCTACTAAGAAGAAGGCCAAGAAGAAGGCTACTAAGAAGAAAGCCAAGAAGAAGGCTACTAAGAAGAAAGCCAAGAAGAAGGCTACTAAGAAGAAAGCCAAGAAAAAGGCTACCAAGAAGAAGGCCGCTAAGAAGCGTCGTTAGTCTTGAGAACCTGATCATGGGATTGATCTAACGATCCTTCGCATGAACCAAAGATTGGCCACGTTGTTGTTCATTCAACAACGTGGCTTTTTTCGTGCCCAAACCTCAAGCGAACCACCCGTTCGGGGGATATGCCGTTAAAGCGTCGGCAAGCTTGGTTTTGGTGGGTTGGCGGCCACATTTGTAGCGAGCGTTTTGACCAGCTTCACCGCCACGTTATCGATGGCAGAGCGAGTCGCTGATTCTTGTGAAATTGCTTCTGCCAACCGACCTTCATCGCCAGCTTTTCGCAGTGGCACTTCAATTGGTAGTTCGCCCAAAAACGGCACGTTCAATTCTTCAGCTTTCTTGCGCGCGCCGCCACGTCCAAAGATGTCATAGATCTTGTCGCAGTCGGGGCAGCGAAAGCCGCTCATGTTCTCGACCATTCCCAGAACTGGAATGTTTACCTTTCGAAACATGCTGATTGCTTTTATGGCATCTAGCAAAGCAACTTCTTGAGGCGTGCAAACCACGACTGCGCCGGCCAACGGAATGGCTTGCGAAAGCGTTAGTGCGACATCGCCTGTGCCCGGCGGCATGTCGATGATCAAGTAATCCAGTTCACCCCAATCCGTGTCGCGCAAGAATTGATTGATCGAACCGTGCAACATTGGGCCTCGCCAAATCACGGCTTGGTCCGGTTCGACCAAGAAGCCCATCGACATAACAGGCATGGGATGTTGGTCACTGGGTTGTTCAAGTTTGATCGGTTCAATCTTCTTGTCCGCCGAGATTGCGGGTCGGCCTTCGAGTCCTAGCAATTGCGGAACGCTGGGCCCGTAGACGTCAGCATCCATCAAACCGACCTTGCAGCCCATTTGTCGCAAGCTAAGTGCAAGCGAAGTCGCGACGGTGCTTTTTCCGACGCCGCCTTTACCACTTCCAACAGCGATCACGCTGCGAGCACGTAGAGCGATTTGTCCAGCACGTTTGGGGGGGCGTGGATGATCGTTGAACTGGATTTCTACATTCGAGCCGGGAGCAATCGCCTGGACTTTCGCAGTCAACGCTTCGCGGATGTCCGCCTGGAGTGGCGACGAGTGCGAGGTCATCGCAATATTGAGGCTGATCTGATTTTCGGCGACAGTGATTTCACCGATTTGGCCCATGGAACTCATGCTCCGGCCCGTTTCGGGGTCCGGGTATTGGCCAACGGCTTCACGGATCTTTTCGACAGTGGTTTCGGACATTTGAGTTTTTCGCTTCCAGCTTTGGGTGGGCAAGCACGCAGAACGCATCTTGGAGAGATTAGACGATGTTTGAATTCTTGGCTTGACCCTTCGATTTTGTGGAAGGGTCTACCGCGATATCAGCTACGGAGGGTGCCGTCTGCCCGCTTAATTTGGCAGCGGTATTGTTTTTGGTGGGTATCGGTTCAATAACCAGACGTCGGTCCTGTGTGTGATATTTCGATTGGATCCAATCCCAGTCGCTCGCGGCACTCGTCCATCATTGATTGAGTGCGACTTGCACCAATGCGTGTTACACCAATCTCGCGGACCTTTAAAATCGCGTCCATGTCTCGCACACCACCAGCGGCTTTGACTTGCACCTCAGCGGGTGAATGCTTGCGCATCAATTTCAGGTCGTCCATCGTCGCCCCGCCCGTGCCGTATCCGGTGGAAGTCTTTACCCAGTCTGCTTTCAGTTCGCCACAAATCTCGCAGAGCTTGATCTTGTGCTCATCCTGTAAGTAGCAATTCTCAAAGATGACTTTTACTTTCTGGTTGGCTGCATGAGCGACAGCAATCACAGCCTCGATGTCTTTTTGCACATACAGCCAGTCGCCCGAAAGCACTTTGGAAATATTGACGACCATATCCAATTCTTGGCAGCCGTCATCGATCGCTCGCTTGGCCTCCAGTTGCTTGATTTCAGTCGTATGCACACCATGAGGAAACCCAACCGTCGTGCTTGCCTGGACAGTGGAACCGCTAAGCATTTCGGCACACTGCTTCATGGCGAAAGGCATGATGCAAACACTGCCAACGTCGTAGGCGACAGCCAATTCACAGCCCGCCTCTAACTCCGATTGAGTGATGATTGGCTGTAGCAGTGAGTGGTCGATCATCTTGGAGATATCTTGGTAGCTATAGTCCATCATTTGTCTTTTTGAGGATTCGTTGATTGAGAATTTGCAGTCGAACGGTTCGCCGTGTCTTGCGCCAGCGCGACGGCTCCCATGACTCCGGCATTTGGGCCCAACAATGACTTTTCGATTTGCAGATCGTTGACAGGAAACATTCCGATCCGCTCCCGCACGATATCGCGAACATGGTCGATCAGCAAGTCACCGATTTCCGCCACTCCACCACCAAGGACGACCATGTCTGGATGCAAGATCGTAACGATGTTTGCAACGCCGATTCCAATGTAATTTGCGGCGTCAATGATGGTGTCGCGGACGGCTGTATCGCCAGCCTCGGCGGCGCGTTTCATTTCACGTGTGGTGACCTTTGCGATGTCGCCACCTACAAGTTCATGCAACTGTGGCGCACGTCCGGATCGCATCAGCCGGATGCCGTGTGCAGCAATCGCGGGGCCGCTGGCAAGTGTTTCCAGGCAGCCACGATTTCCGCATCCACATTTCGGTCCGTTTGGCAAAATAGTTTGGTGCCCCAGTTCGCCAGCCGAACCAATGGGACCAAGCCGCAATCGCCCGTCGATCGCGATGCCTCCGCCCACGCCTGTACCAAGCGTCAGCAGCGCCAGGGTAATGTCTCGATCTTTGCCGTGCCCAAATCGCATTTCACCCAAGGTCGCGCACCTTGCATCATTCAGCATCGCGACTGGACAGCCAAGTCTGGTTTGCAGCTGAGCGACGACGGGAATGTCACGCCAGTGGGTTGGGAAATTTGGCAAAAACTTGGTCGTTCCGTTTGCCAAATCGACTTGTCCTGGAACGCCGATCCCGACAGCCCAGATCGTGGCATTGGAGCCCACCAGTGTTTCAATGCTTTCGGCTATTCTGTCAAGAACAGCAGTGGGGCCTTCGTGTGAATTCGTAGGGAACTCGCGTTGGTTTAAAACGTTCGCTTCAGCGTCAGCCAATGCGAGCTGTGTGTTTGTTCCGCCAAGGTCGACTCCAACGATGAAAGAATCTGGTTCAGGCATTGGTTTCCTCGATGTCGATCCAGCGTTGCTGGCGATGACTTTTCAGGATCGCTTCGCAGACAAGAATTTCGTGGTGGCCGTCTTCGAACGATGCGAACGACGCCGGAGCCTGATGATCGCCAGCATCGATGTATTGATAAAAAGCTTGAAACGAATGCTTGAAAGAATCGTCGTAGCCTTCGTTGTGGCCACCTGGATAACTGGTCGCGCTGTTGGCACTATCTGAAAGCAACGCTGGATCACGAGTCAAAATCTCGTTAGCTTGCTCGCGATGCCCGACCCACAGTTCGTTTGGGCGTTCACTGTTCCACGCTAACGCCTGTTTTGAACCAGCGATTTCAAACTGCAGGCAGTTTTTGCGTCCAGCTGAAACTTGCGAAACCACCAAGCTGCCGCGAGTATTGTCATCAAATTTTAAAAGAATATTTGCACTGTCCTCGGTAGTGACGTTGAAGGGTTGTGTCTGCGCGGTCGAGTCGTCCTTGCGATTGAACGTCTGGCGTTCACCGGAGGGTTTCTTGCGAACGGGATGGACGATCGACAGGTCAGCGCAAACGGCTTTGACTTTTTTCGCAGTCACAAAACTGATCAAGTCCAGCCAGTGCGTTCCGATATCGGCGACCGCCCGTAGTTCACCGCCTTCCCTGGCATCCAATCGCCAGTTGTAGTCCGTGTCATGCAACAACCAGTCTTGCGTGTAGCTCCCGTGCACATGGAACACGTCTCCCATTTGTCCAGAACCAACGCGGTGCTTGGCTTCGATACACAGCGGGTAAAATCGAATGTTGTAGTTGACGGCAGTCACGACACCGGGGTGCTGGGCAGCCAACTGAACTAGTTCTGCCGACTGGGAAGAATTCATTGCAAGTGGTTTTTCACACAGCACATGTTTCCCCGTTCGGATCGCATCGCGAGCCATTGCGAAGTGGGTTTTGTTTGGTGTCAGGATATGAACCACATCGACCGATGGATCTTGCAAGACAGATTCGTAGTCTTGGTAGGCTTGCGGCACTCCGTTTTCACTTGCCCAAGCTTTTGATTTTTCTGGCGACGATCCGAGCGCACCAACAACCTCGACACCGATCCGTCGAAGACCTTCTAGGTGCACCCAGCCCATGAAGCCTGTGCCGACGATTGCTGATTTAAGTTTCATGGGTTGCTCTTTTTAAAGTCGTCGTGCGGGCGCGCGTGTGGTCTTTCGCGTTTTTCCTGTCCCTTTCCCTATTGGACGAACCGATTGCAGTTGCGTTGCACGCAGTTCGACCACATTGGTAATTCATGAGGTTGGCTAAGGTAGCTGGTGATGCCCAATTCCATCAGCGCGAGTTGATTCACAAGCGATAGATCTTGGATAGCGACGAACTGCAGAGCAAGTGGCGACGTCCGTTTGGCGGAAATCACCAATCGTAAACAGTCGTCAAACTCGTTGGATTCAAAAGCCCATAAAATGACAGTTGGTTCCGCAGGCAAGAGTTGTCTTTTTACTTGCGCGGGTTCGGGAAACGTCAGGTCGAGGGCAAATGGGGCTGGGCAAGACGCCGGAGCGAAACATTTAACGATTGGGATCCAGCGTTTACTTGTTCCCGATACGATCCAGTGAAGGCATGCTTGGTTCATTCGCTCGCGCCTTCTGAGCCGTCATCTAGCTTTCGCAGCAAGCGTGCTCGACTGATACCCAGACGCCTGGCGGCTTCGGCGCGATTGCCGTCTGTTGCTTCGAGCGCTTTGTTGATCAAGCTCATTTCATACTGTTTGGTCGCCTGGTCCAATGAGACACTCAGCTCAGTGCTCTTGCTGGGGTCGACAACGTGGTACGAACGAATCGCGAGCGGCAAATTTTCCTTGCTGATCGATGGGGTTCGGGCCGCACCGACCGCGTGACGCATGGCTTCGTCCAATTCTTCAAAATTTCGGGGCCATGGATAAACGATCATGGCGTCCAACGCCGCGCGGCTAATTCGCTCTGCGGGTCCTTCGCCTGCCGCGTGCCTTGAATCGACCATGGCAGCCGCCAGAACTGGTATGTCGACTACTCGCGTACTGAGCGGCGCGATCTGCACCGTGAAAGCACTTAGGAAATCGACCAATCGCGGTAGCAAACTCGAACGCTGCTGGTCGATTGGCCCCATCGCGTCCGGACTGTCACTCTCTAGCGATTCATCCAACTCGACGGGACTCGGGCCGCACAGTCCCAGCATCCGCAATCGTCCGGAAAACGTTGTAAGCAATTCGGCCAAGCGTTGACCGGCTTCGACAGGCATCTCATCAAGGCCTCGCACAAGCACCGTTGCGCGAGCCGTCTGCGCTGTGGCCAAGTGGTTGACGGAAGCTGCCATGGTTGCATCCAAAAGCTCCGCGTCCATCAAAGGACCTTCTACGACCGAAAGCGGTTCATCCGGTGCGGAACGCGCGTGAATCTGCCGCGCGATCGATTCCGATCCACAACCTTCGGGACCAAAGAATCCAATGTGCGTGCGCGTCGAGGCGGCAACGTGCAATCGTGATCTTAGACGCCTAGCGTCACGAGACGATCCTGCGGTCGCAATCGTTGCAACGGCAGCATGTCGACTTCGCCAACCGTCCAACTGTTGCCGGATCGCTTGAGCAGTTGTGATTACAGATTCGATTTGCTGGTCGTCAAAGTCGCCAGCAAAAGCGAACGTCGCAGCGTTTGGTGTCTTTCCTACACGAACGAACCGAACATCTTGCGTCAAGATCTTCCGGCCATCAATCGGTGGAGGCTGGACGCGCAATCGAGCCGTGCCACGTTCGGTAAAACCTGGCGGTGGCGAAAGCGAAGCTGCGACAAAGTCCAATGGGTCGTCTGATATCGGCGCACCCGCGACGCTGCGGCGGTTGACCAATTGTTCTGCTTCGATGCCCAACCAGCGCGAAACGGCAGCTGACAAGTAGATCAGTTTTCCTTGAGGACTGATCACCCAAACAGCAGACTCTGACGCATCTAAAAGACGCGCCAGAGTTCGTATTTTTGTTCCAGATGCCATGTGGGTTTTTTAGGGCAGTGAACATTGTCACTGCAGTTCATTGTTGTGATAGATAGGTAAGTTGCCCGCCAAATCACAACTAGAAGATCCTAGAACACGTCCAGCATGAAATGGTGGCCTTTGTGATAACGGCGACCAGTTGGGTACGGGTTGTACCAACGCTTGTTGTAGACCGGAATTCGCATTTCCGATGGGTAACGATGGTACAGGCTATCCGAGCTCTTGAAGTACTCTTGTCCCCAAAAATTCTGAGGATAGTACACATACGGATAATGGTAGAATCGATTCCAATCGCGGGTGCTGGCTTGGCCACCCCACGTTTGTCCATACGCCCGCTGGTCGGCGGACGCTGTATCGGCAACGGCAAATCCGCACACAAGAACGGCTGCAATGAGTAAGTGACGCAACATAATTCGCTTCCCCCCTAAGAAAAGCATCCGTAACGTGGGTCGCTGGCACGGGCGTGATTTAACGGATCGGAGCCAAATTTTGCGGATTCGCGATCCCCTGCATGCCAGCAAAATCGCGTTTGTTGTCCAATCTACCAGCAGTATCGGCATATTCGGGACGATTGGTTGAGTCGTTCAGGAACGGATTTATTGGAGAAAACCGCAGTTGCTGTCACTTAGTCCAAGAAGCGACTTCTCACCGAGGCCGCTTGGCACCTATGATTAGAGATATCTAAACCCCAGAAATCCCCCAATCACCACCCCAAACATGTTGAACAGATTCCTGCTTTTGGCAGCTCTGCTAGCTGTCGGTGTACCATCACAATTGCTTGCGTGCCCATTTTGTAATGCTGTCGCGCAAACATTGCGTCAAGAAATGTCCGCCATGGATGCGGTTGTCATTGCCGTGGCCCTGGAAAGTGATGCAACCAGAAACAAAGAGACCGGCGAAGTGGCCATGAAAGTACAGCAAGTACTGAAAGGTGGCGACTACGTTTCGGTGGACCAAAAAGTCATCGCTGTTTATTACGGCGAAGTCAAAGCTGGCCGAGTATTTTTGCTGCAAGGTGTCGATCCGCCAAAGTTGCAGTGGTCGTGCTTGCCACTTTCAAAGCGTGCTCAGAAATACGTTTCGGATCTCACGAAAGTTGCCGACGATCCGCTCGAGCGTCTCCGCTTTTACCAAGACTATTTGCAAGACAGCGAATCAATGCTGGCCCGTGACGCATACGATGAATTCGCAGTAGCACCCTACGACGCCGTGCAAAAGCTTGGGCCAGAAATGGACCACGACCAATTGGTCAAGTGGATTTCAGATCCAGAAATGTCAACCGACCGAAAACGCTTGTACCTCACAATGCTAGGCGTGTGTGGCAAAGACAGCGATTTGAAAATGCTGGAGTCGATGCTGCGGAGTACAAAGAAAAGTACTCGCGGCGGATTGGACGCTTTGATCGCTTGCTATCTGACGCTTGCCAAAGATCCAGGGTTGAAGGTGATCGATGAACTGTTCTTGGAAAACAAGAAAGCACCGTATGCGGAAACCTATGCGGGGATCATGGCGATTCGATTCCATGGTACCGAAGGCGATGTGATTCCACGTAGCGCGTTAGTTGAATCCCTGCACTACGTGCTCGATCGACCCGACTTGGCCGACCTGGTTATTCCCGACTTGGCCCGTTGGAAGGATTGGAGCCAGATCGATCGGCTGGTCAAGCTATTTGCGGATGCCGAAGCGGACAACAACTGGGTACGTGTTCCGGTGGTCAACTATCTTCGAGCCTGCCCGTTGCCAAAAGCGAAAGAAGCACTTGAGAAGCTAGAGAAGATTGATCCCGAAAGTGTTCGTCGCGCCAATACGTTCTTTTCGATACCGGTTCCAGCCAAGGAAACTGACAGCAGCACATCGGCATTGCCATCGTCGGATCATACGGATGTCGCGGCAGCCGGGACGATTGGCAAAGCTGGCGACCTGACAGCGTCTGCCGCAGTTTTTGGCGAACCAATCAATTCGGCCAACAAAACAATGAACCCTTGGCGAATGGTTTACGTATTGGTGCTTGGGATTGCGACGATCGTGATTGCTCAGGTGTTGCTGATTACTGGCGGCTCCTACAAGAAAGCAGTCGTGACCGAATCCGCTTGAGAGCTTGTGCTCAGTGCGGTAGCTACCCCGATTGTCGCGTGTTAGCTAAAATATCACGCTCACCTGCCATCAGCGGACGCTTCTAGCGAACGTCCGTTTCCGAGACCCGCCGAAAACAAAAACGATGTCTGCCCATCCTCAGTTTTCCACTAGTGATGATCTTGATTTTCCGTACCGAGCGATCAGCCGTGCTGCGATTGCGTCGGTATTGTTTGCTCTCGCCGGAGCAATAGGGTTCTTTCCAGGACTCGAAGTGGTATTAGTTTTGGGAATACTTGGGATTGTCGCGGGGTTTGTTGCCTTGAGTACGATCAAGCGATTTCCCAACGAGTACGGTGGCCGTGAATTGGCAATGCTGGGCCTTGTCGGGTCACTGGTAGTTTTTGGCGGTGGCATCGCAATGCACACCTACATCTATTTCACGGAAGTCCCCGACGGTTATGAAAGAGTGGATTTTGCGAAACTCCAGCAGACGAATGAAAACCTTCCGGACAGGCCAACGCCCTATTCCGTTGAAGTGGATGGCAAAGACGTTTTCATCAAGGGCTACGTGCATCCATCGTCGGGCGGCGGAATCTTAAAGCGATTCATCTTGGTTCCCGATCTCGGCACCTGTTGCTTTGGTGGACAACCGCGCAGCAGCGACATGATTGACGTCAACACGCATGGTGATGTAGCCGTCACCGGTGGATGGGGAAAAAAGAAGCTAGCTGGTCAGTTCACACTGAACAAATCGCCTGGAGCGATGAAAGGATTTGATAACCAAATCTTTTACGAGCTAAGCGTCGACATCGCCAAGTAGCAACGCAATTCACGTCATGCATTTGGTTTTTGGTAACCCGAAGCGTCAGCGAGGGACCGAATCAAGATTGTCCATCGCGGACGCTTTTTGAAGTTGCGTTTTTGAGGTAGGCCGGACCGAGCAAACGCTGCAATTGCCGGAACTTCGGACGCAA
>CAYNNP010000192.1:0-12924 GCA_964398215.1 uncultured Pirellulaceae bacterium
CGTCGCTCGGAGATCGACGGCCACTTTGAAAAGACTGTCTGGTATTGCAGCGTTTTTTGAGTTCATCGAGAAGCGATGCCGATGAACTAACTGCCGAAATGGCTTTACGCATAGAGGCTCGCGGACAGCGTGTGAATCGGTCAACACTACATTGCGGCGAGATCGTAAAAAGAACGTCCGTTTAGAAACTGATGTTGGACCTCATCAAGCCAACTGTGAAGCGGCCACAGCATATGCTGCCAGCCCACCAACCGTCGGCCTGCCGGTGCCGTCAGGCACCGACAGTCGATTAACGGTTGATTCTGATTCTGTAGACTCTTTACGAGCTACAAAATCACACTGGACTAGTTGCCAGCGATTCCAGCACCAACTTCTGTGAACTTTGCATTCGCTTCGGTTCCGATCGTACCGACAGCAGCCAAGCAAACAACGACGATAAGAGCAAGCATAACGGCGTATTCAACAGCTGTTGGTCCGTCTTCTTCTTTCAGGAAATTGATGATACTTGTTGTGAAATTTTTCATATTAGTGAGCTCAAGTTTGGATTTAGTTAAATAGAAATCACGTGTACGAACAGAACAGTTCGTCCACTACCTGACCCTATGTCACAGAACGATAAAATCAAAGGAAACGAAAATTTAGCGTCCCCCTGAGACACATTAACGCTGGCACGCAACAGCTGTGTGCCTTGCAACGATTGTGGAGCCGGGGCCCAGCAATCCTTTGCAATCCCACTGTCTTTAATTTGCAAAACGCGATTCCTTGGATTGACGCAGCATTTGTCTCAAATTCGCGAGCAATTCGACTGGCTGCTGTCTCGGGGGCTATCCCCACCAACTGACGCACCCCAAAGTCAATCTGCGGATGTCGGTTCGGATTACCCAGTTGTCGATCGAAAAAAACGACAACGGTTCAAGGGTCGGGGTCAAAAGTGTTTACGCCATCTCTGATGCGTACGGTCACCCAACAATTTAGAATTTGTGGTCAACTTTGCATACCACTGGCGGCGCGCCCATCTGCCAGCCCATCATCCGTCGGCAGAGAAACTCCCGACGGTCCTGCCGGTGCCATCAGGCACCGGCATTCGATCAACGGTTGATTTTGTAAACTCTTTGCGAGCTACAAAATCACACTGGACTAGTTGCCAGCGATTCCAGCACCGACTTCTGTGAACTTTGCATTCGCTTCGGTTCCGATCGTACCGACGGCAGCCAAGCAAACAACAACGATAAGAGCCAGCATAACGGCGTATTCAACAGCCGTTGGTCCATCTTCTTCTTTCAAAAACGCAACGATACTATTTGTAAAATTTTTCATGTTAGTGAGCTCAAGTTGAGATTTAGTTGAATAGAAATCACATGTACGAACAGGACAGTCCGTCCACTACCTGAACCTATGTCACAAAACGGCGAAATCAAAGAAAACGAAGATTTGATCAACGCCTGAGACACATTAACGCTGACACGCAACAGTTATTGTGCCTTGTAACAATTGCGGAACCGAGGTCCAGGAATTCTTTGTAATCCCACTGTTTTCAATTTGCAAATCACGTTTCCTTGGATTGACGCAGCATCTATCCCGAAGGGACGACAGGAGACCCAGCGCACACAATTCATGTCACCCCTTCGGGGCTACGCGTTCATTTCGATCGCTCAAACCACGGGTTTGCACCCGTGGCTACAGCATGCCGTCCCTTCGAGACTAACGTGATGGCGATCAGAGTCCTTCGGGACTAACATGCTCGCGACCTGACTCCGCAGCCACGAAGTGGCGACATGATGTAGCCATGGGCGCGAGCCCATGGAACCGAAATCCCAACGACGACGTTAGTCCCAAATTCGCGAGTTTGTATCGTCTGTCGTATTGTGAATTACAGCAGGGCGTTTGCCTTCGATTCGTGTCTCGAAAACAAGGCTATCCCCCGATGGGTCAGGATTATTCAGCGCGGTAAATCACTACGACAAAGCAATAGAGCCCTGGCAGCGCGCAATATGAATGCCTAGCACCGCAGATGCCCTGCTGAAACCCATGGCTGTTCCAGCTACAATGTCGGCTCAGAAAACGCCGTGTCCTGCACTCTTGGAGCTCCCGCATGTCATCGTTGACTCGACGACTCTCACTCAAACTACTTGGTTTAGGCACTGCATTGGCCGGAGCCGGCAAACGCGCCGTTGGTCAAGAAGCCAAAGCCAAAGCAACCGACGACCCGACTGTGGGCTGGGCCAATTGTCACGATCGCGTTTGGCTGGGCGCTGAATGCTGGGCCAACCCGATGGAAAACTGGAAGCTTGTTGATGGTGCAGCGGAATGCACGTCGGCTGGTCCTGATCGAAACATCCACTTGCTGACGCACCAGCTGACGGACCCCAAAGGCAATTTGCGGATGTCGGTTCGCATCACGCAATTGTCGGTCGCAAAAACTGACAACGGTGCTGGTTTCAAGGTCGGCGTCAAAAGTGATCTGAACGAGTTCCGCAGCAACGTGTTCGCCAAATCCGGAATTCGTGCGGGCGCCTACGACGGAAAATTACTGCTAGGCCGCAAGGAAGTTTCAGTCGACGGGTTAGCCAAACCACAAGACGTGACACTTTTGCTGACTGGTAAAAACGAAGGCGGGCAGTACGCGTTGACTTTGTTGGCAACCGATTCCAGTGGTAAAGAACTTGGCCGCATCAAAGGCAGCTTTCCAACCGAAGCCGTTTTGGGCAACGTCTGTGTCTCGAATAACTTCAATGTCAAACCTGGACGAGGTGCCGGAACCCCCAGCGGGGCTCGGTACCAATTTCGCGATTGGCATGTTTCGGGCAAAGCATTCAAGGTCACGCCGGCCAACGAATTTGGGCCGATCCTATGGTCGATGTACACGCTGAGCGATTCGCGCGGTGACGAAGGATTCGTCATGAAGATGAGTGCACTGACCGGGCCTCTGGGCGAATCGGACAACCAAGATGTCGAACTCTTTGTGCAAAAAAACAAAGAATGGAAATCGCTCGGCACGGCTCCGTTGGACACAGACGCTTGGACGGCAACCTTCCGCATTCCGAACTGGGACGAAACGACTGCCACTCCATACATGCTGGTCTATCGGCACAAAAACAGGAGCGGTAGCGAAACAGAATCGACTTGGACAGGAACGATCAAAGCGAATCCCACTGGCCGCCCACTGCGACTTGGCGCGCTGACTTGCCAAAACGATTACGCATTTCCTTATGCGCCCGTTGCCGACAATATCGTGAAGCTTGATCCCGACATGTTGTATTTTTCGGGTGACCAACTGTACGAAAACCATGGTGGTTACGGAATCATCCGCGAGCCTGCTGAACCTGCGATCCTGAACTATCTGCGAAAGTACTATCAGTTCGGTTGGTCGTTCCGCGAAGCCATGCGTAACGCGCCGACAGTTTGCCTGCCCGATGATCATGATGTCTTTCAAGGAAACATCTGGGGCGAAGGCGGCGCGGCGATGGACGTTGCTGCCCACGGCGCGTCATCCAACGGCGGCTATCGCGAGCCAGCTCGGATGGTGAACGCGGTTCATAAAACGAATTGTGCCCACCATCCAGATTTTTACGATCCCACGCCATCAAAGCAGGATATCAGTGTCTACTACGGTGACTTGGTTTACGGTAACGTCAGCTTCGCGATCTTGGGCGACCGGCAATTCAAAAGCGGCCCCCAGAATGTGGAAACAGGCAGCGGTCGCGCGGACCACGTAAAAGACCAAAATGTTGACACCGCGTTCTTGGACAAACCAGGTTTGATCCTGTTGGGCGAGCGGCAAGAAAAATTCCTTGAACATTGGGTGGACGATTGGCGCGGACATGAAATGAAAGTGCTGCTTAGCCAAACCGTTTTTGCTGGCGTCGCGACTCACCACGGAAACTTCAACGGTTACTTAAAGGCCGATTTGGATTCAGGAGGATGGCCGCAGACGCCTCGTAATCGAGCTGTCCGGATCATCACCAAAGGCATGCCGCTGCATATCAACGGCGATCAACACTTGACCAGTTTGGTGCAGTACGGCGTCGACAAACAACGTGACGGTTGCTGGTCGTTTTGCACGCCCGCAATCGCGGCGGGATATCCGCGTTGGTGGCGTCCCGATGAAGTGAAGATGCCGCATCAGAATCGACCAAGCCATGATTTGCCCAACACCGGCGAGTACTTGGATGGATTCGGAAACAAGGCCTACGTTTACGCGGTCGGAAATCCCGAAGTCGGAACCGAAAAAAACCGCTACGATCGCGCACACCAAAAGGGCAGCGGTTTTGGTTTGGTTACGATCGACACAACGGCCAAAACGTACGCGATCGATTGCTTCCGTTTCTTGGTCGACCCAACCGACGGCAAGCAATCCAATCAATTCCCCGGTTGGCCTGTCGTGATTCATCAGAAAGAAAACGCTGGCGAAAACAAATTAGGCTAAGCACATCATTTCCCCTCGCCCTGTCCTTTATCCCTCCCCAAGCAAACTGATCATGATCCAAAAACTGACTCCTGGTTTCATCGCACTCATCGCGCTCTCATTCATTTCAACTGCCAGTGCTGACACGCCACCCGATGGATTTGTTGCACTCTTTAACGGCCAAGACCTTGAGGGCTGGACAGCTCGCCCGCACTTTAGTCCGATCAAAATGGACGCGATGTCGGAAGACGAGCGTAAGGCAAAGCATGATGAATGGTTTGCTGATGCCAAGAAACATTGGACGGTCGAAAATGGTGAACTCGTCAATGATGGACACGGTGCGTACTTGACGACTCTCAAGGATTATCGTGATTTCGAGTTCATGATTGAATACAAAACGGTTGCCAAAGCGGACAGTGGCATTTACTTGAAAGCGTCACCTCAGGTTCAAATTTGGGATTCAACCGAAGAAGCAAAGTTCAAGATTGGAGCCGACCTTGGAAGTGGCGGTCTCTGGAACAACAGCAAGGGAGCGAAAGGAAAGGATCCTCTGGCGTTGGCAGACAAACCGTTTGGCGAGTGGAACAGTTTCTATATTCGTCAAGTTGGTGCCAGAACCACTGTCAAACTCAATGGCAAGCTTGTTGTCGACAATGCGATCATGGAAAACTACTGGAACCGAAAATTGCCTCTCTTCAATACCGGCCCGATCCAATTGCAAACGCACGGCGGCGAAATTCGCTGGCGTAATATTTACATTCGCGAATTGTCGCCCCGCCAGTCGGCCGCTGCACTGGCTGGTTCCGATACGGACTTCAAAGCTGTTTTTGATGGCGAGACGCTCAATGGCTGGCAAGGCGCGACCGACAACTACGAAGTCGTCGATGGTGCAATCCAATGCAAGAAAGGAAAGGGCGGCATGCTGCTGACCGAAAAAGAGTACTCGGATTTTGTTGTGCGGCTTGAATTCAAAGTTCCGCCCGGAGGCAACAACGGCTTGGCGATTCGATCCAGTGGAAGCGGTGACCCTGCGTACCAAGCAATGTGCGAACTGCAAGTCCTGGATTCGGAAGCGAAAAAGTACGCCAAATTAGACAAGCGACAGTACCACGGTTCAGCCTACGGAATCGCCGCCGCCACACGAGGTTACTTGCGTGAACCCGGCCAATGGAATTATCAACAGGTCACCGTAAAAGGTAGCACGATCAAGGTCGAACTGAACGGCACTGTGATTTTGGACTCGGACGTTTCAAAGGTCACTGAATACATGGGCAACCGTCCGCACCCAGGCAAAGATCGCAAATCAGGATTCTTTGGCTTCGCTGGACATGGCGATGCGGTCGCGTTCAAAAACGTTCGCATCAAGTCGCTGAAGTAGCTCAGTCAACCGCGCGGTCGCAAATTCCCCGCAATGAATCTCTCTCGCCGTCATCGATGGCGAGAGAGAATCTATGAACTCAAAATCTCTCTGCCTGCGAGATCTACTTCGCGGCGATCCGGTTAACCTTGCGTACCATTACGTCTGCGTTCTTCGCGTCTTTGCCGGATACGTTCCAGCAGCCCTTTGTCGTCACCATTGAGATCCGTGCCGGGTTCGCCTGTTGCGTCTGATTCCTGCTGACGTTTTTTCTCTTCTCGCATGCGCAAGATTCGCGCCAAAATCCCATCGTCGTCAGTCGGTTCTCCGTCGGGCGAAAGCTCCCCATCTGAATCTTTGTTGCGATCAAGCCGTTGTTTTAATCCCGACAACAATTCTGATTCTGCGATTTTCTCCAGTAGTGGGCCCGCGTCAACGTTATCGTTTGTCAGGCCTTTGACAGCGTCGCGAACCAGTCCACCAAGCATCTTTCCCTCGCCAATCTCAATTTTCGGCTCGGCAAAAGTCCCGTTCACTGGCACCGTCAATTTTGGTGACCCCAGTTTCTGCAGCAGGGGATCTTCGCCCATTGTCTCGAACGGAATCGACGTTTGCACCTGGAAATTCAAGGTCTGATCCAGTCCCACTTTCCCACTTGATGTCAAAACTAGGCTCGGCAAAACTTTTGGCAATCCAAACGAAAGCCCGTCATGGTAAACGGCACCGTCGGCAAGCGAAAAACTAACGCTGCTTTGATCAGCAATCTGGATGATCAGCGGAACATTGCCACCGCCGTCCGACAACTGGGAAATTGAATTTGCCACGCCCTTGATCATCGGTCCATTCACTTCTGCATTGACCGCGTTCAAAACCAACGCCCCGTCGATTGTTGCAACATTCCAATTTGGAGGTTCAAGATGAAATTCCTGGACGTTCAAAGTGCATTGACCATGCAAATCCAATGCGCCCGCTAAAACCGGTGCAATGAACTGCAATCCGTGATCACAAAGCAGAGGCGAAAGCACCAAGGACGAATCCGCGACCTGGCCATCAAGCTCAACGTGGTCACCCTCGCGGTCCAACGTCAAATCAACATTCAATTCCTCCGCGACCGTTTGCCAATCACTTTCTGGATCCGTTTGCAACGAAACGGAGGCATTCGTGAAATGGAATTCAACATGAGCATCCACATTCGGGTTAGCAACCACGCCAATCAATCCTTCGGTCGGATCAATTTGCTGGAGCGCCGTTTTCAACTCTTGTGCGATCGCCCCGGACAGCGGAACCTGCGTTTTCAGTTCGTCAATGAAGACATCGCCGACAACCTTATCACGAGTCATCAATCCCCACAGACTCTTGCCAGTTCGGACACTCTTGACGCGTAGGACTTCGTCGCCACCGGATACTTTGACCACGATGTCGCCAGCGCTAACCGGCGAGAACCAACCCGCGTTCAGTGATGCGACCGACACATCCAATCCGGTTTCGTCGGAAAGCCTGCTTGAAATGCGGCCCGCCATTGTCGCCGAAACAATCCATGGCAACAGCAACACGACGCCAAGCAAAACGACAACACAGATCAGCAACCAACGCTTCCAACGAAACGCCTTGCCCGTACCCGAATCAGCGTCTTTAACCATCAGTTGCTCGATGAAAGGAGTTCGTGACCAAACAGAATTCGAAAGAAATGCACCTTCGATGCTAAGCCAAAATGCGCCGCAACACATTTCCGTTTACCAAAACGCACTGCTTGGCTGTGCTAACTATTGGTAACCCGATGTTGGCGTCTACACAAGTCATCGTCATGTTTAAAACATGCGTATTCTTGTGATCTCCGTTACCGGACCGCAGAAAACCCACCGAAGGTTTTGAAAGTCAGACCGATCCGGCCTTCTACTGCGAACGCGAGATTCGCAGTAAAGATTCATGCATGGATTGATTCAAGCGAACTTGTTCGAGATCGCTTATTCAAGATCTAATCGCCAATCCAGCTCGCCAGTAAGAGCGTCGTCCACCAGCGATTCGGACGAATACTGGTCTTCCGGTTGCGCGGATGTTGCTTGAAAGACGACTACTTCGCCCTCGGGCTGATCAAATTCGGCGGACAACGGATTCTCAGTTTCTTCATTTGAAAACGACTGAGGAAGCGCTTCGGCGATACCGGTATCTGCTGGCGTCAAATCAATCTGCCCGGCCAATGGTGCAAGTTGATCAACAACGATCTCGGTCGAGATCAGCTCTCCCTCGGCGGCGTCCAGCGAACCAGCAGTACTCAGTGAACTAGCACTTGCACTGGCGAGATCATCTGTGCTTGGGAGTTCGTCAAACAACCTCGTCACGTCGACCGCAGAAATGTTTCCGTTACCGTCTTGGTCGTAGTAGACACCAGGCCAAACGGGAAGATCCTCTGGAGCCGCCAACAGACCGCTTACATCGTTCGAAACAGAGTTTCGCGCCAGTTCGTTGATGATCACCAACGCGTCCCGAGCGCCGACGTTACCATCGTTATTGACATCGTTCGGATCGATGACATTTTGCCAGTAAGTGTCGAGGTCCGTTCGAATCGTGGCGGTCGAATCCAACGAAACCACGTCGCGGGTAAACACACCATCGACGAACCCAGTTGCTCCCAATCGCCACACCTCGGAATCCAAAAATTCAATCGAGTCGCCTGTGTTCGCTTTCACCAGCAACGTTTGTTCTGTGTTCAACGCAGCTACCGATGCGGCATCCACACGAAGCACCGTCGTGATGCCGTCGTTGGTATCGATTTGCTCCAAGTTCTCTAGCTGAGCATTCCCAAAGGCGGTAACGTCGATGGGTTCGTCATAACCACGGATTTGCAGCTGATCAAAACCATCCATGCCATCAAAGCTCAGTGGCGGAAGGGCATCCGAATCACTCACTGACTGTTCGATTGCGACAACGTCATCGGTCGCATTGCCTTGCAGATCGATTGATCGCGCTGCCGTGATCGGAGCCGACCAGAACGCACCGCCCGAATCACCGATGACGAATTGATCGCTCGCTGGTGATACCGATAGAGTCGTACCAGAAAGCACCAATGAAATATCAGACGGAATCGCAGGGTCTCGCACGTCGATCAGATGGTCTTCCACTTCGCCATCGATGGCCGCACCAGTGGAATCTAAATTCGCTTGCGTGCTGACACGGAATCGCCCCACGGTCGACCCAGTCGCAGCGCCTCCCGGTAACGTATAGGTGACAAACTGAGTGCCAGCGACAACAGAAAGATTGGTCGCAATCTGCTCTCCCGCATCGTCCCAATCACCGTCCTGGTTGAAATCGATCCAAGCGTTCAGCAACCCCGCCTCGGACACGTTGATTTGAAGTCTGGCCGTCGTATCGCTAGTTGCAGAAGCGAACGGCGAAATCATCTGAACGACACCGTCGTCATCATCGCCATCAGCCAATGCACTCGCTAGCGACGTTGTATCCGCGCTGACTCCGCTGCCCAAAAACAATGTCGAAATGACGTGCCGAGCACCATTGTCGGTCAACGATACGGGAAAGGTTGACGGTGCGTCGCCAAAGTCTCTGGGGGCCGATAGATCTTCAACAACCAAGGTAAAGGTTTGCGTCGCCGAAGTATCGATTCCTCCCTGCACCGTCCCACCGTCGTCTTGAAGGGTAACATCAAAATTTATCACACCCTCCGCATCTGGCACCAAAGTGTAGGAGAGACTGCCCGATTCCGAAATCGCCGGCAGCACCTCGAACGCAGAAGGATCGCTCACATTGGTGACAGAGTAGTTAAACGCGGACTGGCCCGATTCGTTTTCAGGGCCCGGAATGAATTGACTGAATCCTGGAACGACTTGGTTCCCAATTGTGCCCAAGGCAACAGCGGGAGGATTGCTGGCAACAAAACTAGGAGCATCATTGATCCCACCGATGTTGACTGTGATCGTCGTAGGCACTGACTGATCCTGGCCACCATTGGCAACGCCACCGTCGTCGCGAGCAATCACCTCAAACGTACTGACGCCAAACGCGTTCTCGGCGGGAGTGAACGAAAGGGCGCCTTGCGAATCAAGCGTTGGTGGCATCGAGAAAAGTTCAGGGTTGCTAACATTTTCGATCGCTACGTCGACTACCGACTGTGACTCCAACGCCGTGACTTGCACGTCGATTGTGTATCGGTTTTGAGGACCGTTCTGCTGCGTGTAAATCGTGTAGGTGCCAGCAGGCAAGCTGTCTCCTGAGAATCCACGACCAGCGAACTGTCCCGAGCGAGGCAAGATGTTTCCACCATTGAGTTCGGGCAAGTCGTCAATCCCAAACGTCGTGCCAGCTAAAAACAGGTTTTGATCTACAGGAGGACTGATGTTGATGTTCAAGTCATCGGTGTCAAAGGGAAAGAAGTCCGCATTGTTGATCCCCAGAAATCCTGCACGGTCGTTCCCCGGCGGCGAAAGATACTCAAACTCTTCGACAAACAGACCCGTCCACTCATGGCCTGCCGGGATGGTGAAAGTAACCACATCCACACGACCAGTTATAAACGCGGTTTCCAAAAATCCGCTGATCAGATTCGAGCCAGCTGAAAGAGTACCCAGCTGAGTTGGATTCAAATTGTCAATCGAGATTGGATTGCTGACGCCAAAGTCACCTTCGTCAAACGCGACACGAGTTTGATTGGGATTAGAAGACTCTAACGGGCCCGCATCAAATGACGTGACAAAATCATCGATGGTACGTGTCCCCGAATCCTCCAAGACGCTGACGTTACCGCGTGTGGTAATCGTCGGTGGATCATTGACCGGATTGACTGTAATCGTGGCCTCGTTGAATTCCGACAACACGGTTGTCCCGCCATTGGGGACTTGTGCCGCTACCTGGAAAGTTGACGTGCCGAATGCGTTCGGCGCTGGGGTGTAAGTCAGATTGCCATTGATGTCGATTGTGGGCGGTACCGAAAACAAGGTTGGGTTGCTGATTTGATCAACGACAAAAACCTGCTCGCCGCCGCTACCGGATCCATCACCGCCACCGGACCCATCACCACTGACATTGAAGTTCAGTGAATACTCGGTGGCTGGCCCAGTCTGCTGGACGTAGACAGTGTAGGTTCCCGGCCCCAGCGGACCAGTGAATCCGCTGCCAGCAAACGAGCCTGCCCTACCAAGAATGTCTCCACCGCCCAAATCGTTCAAACCGAACGTGGTGCCACCGATGAACTGGCTGGTGTCAGCGTTCGGGCTGTTCAATTCGCTGGTGCTGAGAGGGAAAGTGCCAGAGTCGTTGATCGCAAGAAAGCCTGCTGTATCGCTGGCAGAACCAGCTGGCCCAAATTCTTCGACGAACAATCCATCAAGCTGCGAACCAGGCGAAACCGTGAACGAAAATATATCCACATCGCCCACTGAGAGTGCCGAATCGATGTGTCCGCGAACGATATTCGATCCGTCCCCAAGCGCGCCTAGGTTGGTTGGGTTAAGATTATTCGTCGACAGTGGGTTGGCTGTACCGCCGCTGCCCTCATCATGGATGACTGGATCACCGCTGACATTGAAGCTCAGTGAATACTCAGTAGCTGGCCCCGTCTGCTGAACGTAGACCGTGTAAGTGCCCGGTCCCAGCGGACCAGTGAATCCACTGCCAGCAAACGAGCCTGCCCTTCCAAGAATGTCTCCACCGCCCACATCGTTCACGCCGAACGTGGTGCCACCAATGAACTGATTCGTGTCAGCGTTCGGGCTGTTCAATTGGCTAGTGGACAGAGGAAAAGTGCCAGAGTCGTTGATCCCAAGAAAGCCTGTTGTATCGCTGGCAGAACCAGCTGGCCCAAATTCTTCGACGAACAATCCGTCAAGCTGTGAACCAGGCGCAACCGTGAACGAGAATATATCCACGTCGCCCACTGAGAGTGCCGAATCGATGTGTCCTCGTACGATATTCGATCCGCTGGCAAGCACGCCCAAGTTGGTTGGACTGAGGTTATTGGTCGACAGAGGATTGGTCGTGCCGCCAGCGCCCTCATCATGGATAACTGAGTCCTGAGACTCCGCTCCGGATACTCTTGCAAAGCCGTTAACAGTTTGAGGTCCGGCGTCTTCGTTTACAGTCGGAGGATTCGAGGTAATGAATTCAACACTCTCACCTTCGGCGGTTGCGGAAAACGTCAGCGGCGACGACTGCTCCGAATCTGTTTGGACCGCACGGACTTCATCGGCCGCATTGGAATCGGCGGGAAGCGGATCCATAACACCATTATCCAACAAGCAATCCGCAGCCAACAGATTCCGCATTTCTAGCGATTGAATCAGAAGCCCGCGTTTTGGACGAGAGAGCTCACGACTCGAAGACTTCTTTGCGGCGAGCTTGCTTTTTGAGCGAAGTTTTCTACTTAGACGTAGGTTTCGACGGGCTTTCATAAGACGCTCTGAAAATAGTATTTAGCGAACACGCAAATCTAGGTTCGCATTCATCAAATCACGGATTTGAAATCGGGTGCAAAATCTTTATCGCTTAACCAAAGGGGAACACGCCCTGGTTAGATGGTTTTTTAGCGTATAAGTCCGCTCAAAACCCACAAATTTCTCCATCAACAGTCGACTTAACCGTCACGACAGCCACCAGCGCCATAACCCAAAGAATCCGCCGTCTTTTTACGTAAAAACAGCGGGTTTGCAAGGAACCATTTGCACTCATTGTTAATCAAAGAAAGTTAGCGAATCCAGCACAAGCTCCAATCTGGCAATGACAGCTGAAGATACGAACACCATGCGAAGGCGTTCGCTCGCTAATGTAGGCCGGACCAAGGTCGATTAAAAATCGGTCCTAGCTGCGCAAATCATCCACTGGAAAAGTAGCGAAAGTCGTCAACGGTTTTTTGATCTATTGGCGCGGCATATTTTCATGAGCCGATGGGCAATAGCCCCGGTTATTGACAGTCTGGTTGTGCTCGAAACCGGTGCTATCGCCCTGTGGCTCATAAGTTTAACGAACCAGAATTGTGTCAGCCTCCAGCCTTTCTAGGCTTGTTGTGTTTACGTCCCCATGGCTCACGCCGTTTGGAGTTGCGCTTTTACGCCAGGCATTGGTTTTTGGTAACCCGAAGCGTGAGCGAGGGACCGAGTCAATATTGATTGTCCCTCGCTAACGCTTCGGGTTACCAAAAAAACGCAACTGCAAAACT
>CAYNNP010000193.1:0-12913 GCA_964398215.1 uncultured Pirellulaceae bacterium
GTAATCCCGTGTTTTCGAGCTTTTGGGCGAAGCAGTTGTGGGTAAAGACAAGGCTAACGCATGGGGCTATATGCTGTCGCTGCTTCGCAGCTGGTTTCCTGGTTGTTGAACACGATCGATCAAACGAATCTCGATAAATTTTGAAAAGCGCAACTACAAAACTCACGCTTCGGGTTACCAAAAAACAATGACTGACGTATCGGAACTGGGATGCTAACGTCGTTTGATGCGACGTGATCCTTCAGTTTTGGTGTTTGGGAAGTGAACCTTAAGATGCGGCAAAGATTCTTTGTCGATCGTCAAATTAGTATCAGAAGAATCGTCGGCGGCGGACTCGTCGCTAGCGACGAGCTGTTCGTCGTCATCAATCGTGGATTCTGTCGGCTCGTCGAGCGCAACAGAAGCGTCGGACTTAGACGGTAGGTCGACAGTCTTTTCGCGTTCTTCTGATCCTTCACGTCGCTTGAAAAATCGACCGGCTGGTCCGGCAAGCAGTGCTGGCAGGAGCACCAAATCACCAAACAGGGCGGCTGCCAACAGCACCAACATCAGAGTACCGAAGCGCTGGGTCGGTGTGAACGTCGACAGCGCGAATACGAATAGGCCAAGTCCACCGACGATGGTTGTTTGAGTCATCGCGGGGCCTACGCGTCGATACGTTTCGATAACCGCATCGACTCGGCTGAATCCCTTGTCCAAATACGAACGAAACCAACTCAGGAAGTGAATCGTATCGTCGACTGCAACGCCCATTGCGACCGACGCAGTCATCATCGTCCCAATGTCAATCAGGCGGCCAAAGTGGCCCATGACACCAAAGACAAACAAGACTGGAAAGACATTGGGGATCATCGAAATGGCACCGGCGGCGAAACCGTTGCCGGCTTGTGATGGCAGAAAGAAGCTGGCTGGGAATCGTCCAGGATTCAAAAGAACAATCATCACCAACGCGATCAGCACAAACGCCATCCCGATGGATCGAACAAGACTGGCCAGCAGCGTTCGCTGCGCTTTGTAGACAACAGGAACAAGTCCGGTGTAGACAACCGACAAGCTGCCGTCAGTGCCGACTACTTTGGGGATATTGCCTTCGGCGACAACCGCTGTGGCTTGTTGATTGAAAATCGACTGTGCGTCGACCAGAGTCTTGGCACTTGCAAAATCTTCTCGGGTAAGCCCATCACCACCGACCCAAACGACTGCATCAACACCGCTAATCACACGGTCCCATTTCTCTGATCCAACTTCGAGAGGCGTGTCGGGTTGCGTTGGGTCGATCCAGACGGGCGTTTTAATGCTTACGCCACCAAGGATCTCGTGCAGAGCTGAAAGATAAATTGCTTCGGTGTCGATCAAGTCTTCCTGAGTCGCCATGGCAGTTGGGTCGCCGCCAACGATATTTCTCAGCAACGCGACTTCATCGAGCGACTTGGGTTTTCGCTTGCCAATGACGACCACGCGATCTTTGCCACTGAGTTTGACTTTCGCGCCATTGCCATCTTGATTCGCTAACAGCCCACGAATCAGCTTTTCGCGAGTATCGTACGCACGCATGACAGGTTCGACTGTCGTACGAAGAGTCTTGATGAATTCACCGTAAGGAACATCCGACAACGCTCCAACACGCAGACTGACGCGCCAGAGTTCGCTGCCTTCGTAGGGCCCATCTTCTTCGATACGCAGATAATCGCTTTCTAGCAATTCATCGCGGCCTTCCAGCAACTTGCGATTGAACTGAGAATGAATCGGAGTGTAGTTGTTGCTGACGTACGGCAGTGGTGGCAAAAACGTGTCCGCACTTGTGGCTTGGCCAACGACATCTAATCCGGTTTCACCCAAGGCTCGATAGACGACTTTGCGTACGCGTGAAACGAGGCGGACTCGGTCCAGCATCGGCAGGGCCACCAGACGCTGCGAAGGATCAACAGGTTCTTTGTCGGCGGCGTTTTCGTCCTGGCCTTTCGCAGAACCAAATGATTCCTCTTGCATATTCGCTGGCATTCGGACGACGACTTCCATCGGCACGAGTTTGCCAAAGTTGTCTTCGACCCAGGCGTAATCATCAATGATTCTGGAGTCAGGATCGAATAGCTTTAGGAGTTGGACGCTCGTCTTGATCTTTGTCAGTCCGATTGCCCCGCCAACTAGCAGCAGCAGGCAAGAAATCGTAACAAACGCGTGTCGCCGGGTAATCCATTTTCCAATCGCTGCCCAAGCATCAGAAAGCCAAGACTCAGGGATCGGCTCCGGCTCCTTTGCCTCATTTTTCTTGTCGCTTCGGAAAATCGACGGCGTGAAAGCTTGCAGTGACGCCGGCAAGTACGTGAACAGGATGGTTAGCGTTGCAACGACACCAATCGCCGCATAGAGCCCAAAGTTTCGGATCGGAGCAAGGTTACTGGAGTAGAGTGAAATCAACCCAATCGCAGTGGTCAATGCAGCAAGTGAACAAGGGAATAGAGCGTGTTTTATCGCGCGTCCGGCCGCGCCACTTTGGCCGCGTTCACGGACTTCGTCGCGATAGTAATTGACAACATGAATTGCCCCCGAAAGCCCCAGCACATAGACCAGCGAAGGCATGCTCATCAGGATCGCATCGACATGGCCACCCGTCCACCAGACAAACGCCATGCTCAGCACAGCCGAGCTCCCGCCGACAACAAAGACCATCATTGTGATCAGAAAGCTTCGGAAGCACAGGTAGGAGAGAATCACGCCAACAAAAACGCTGTAGCCGACCAATCGGATCAGCGTCACCGTGCCTTCTTCATCGATGGCGACGTTATCGACGGGTGGTCCGCCCAATCGAAGCGGCGGCATGCCAGCCAACGTGATTGGGTCTTCGGTATCAAATGGTGGCGGCGCCAATGACGGTGGACTCGCTGGTCGAACTCCCGATTCGGAAGCCAACTGCAGCAATCGACCTCGTGGCCCACCCAGTACTCCACGGCCAAGAATGTTGGCCAGGTTATCTTTGCCCAGTTTTGTGAGTGTGATCAGTAGGCAAGTCGTTCGTGGTGGTGGTTCGACTTTCGCGGCATCGAACACCGCGTACCAAGCGTCTTCTTGCTGCTTGACCGTCGCAGTGCCAAGACCTTGAATCGAGCCATCGTACTTTTCATCGACGATTGCCTGCACCGTTTTAGCGACTTTGAAATCAAACTCAGCTGGCAAATCCTTAGCCGCCTTTTCACCCAGCTCGGCCCGGAAGGCTTTTGCTGACCAGTCAAAATCGTTGGGAACCGCTGGTGCAAAAAGCGTCCCAGTCAATCGGCTCATTGCGCGTCGCATTGCGACAACAGGGCGTCGTTTTTCGTCCGTCAAATCGATTGGCCAAAGCGAACCGCCTTCGCGCGAAAGTTCGCGAGCAATCGATTCGCCAGTTTGCACTGAATGGATCAGTGGAGCACAAAACAAAGACGGATCGTTGTAAAACGGATTCACGTTGCCGTCGTCGTCGCCAAACGCAGTGACCAAGGTGCCTTTGAGTGGACTTTCACCGGAATATTTCTTGTACGCTCGTTTGGCGGCGGCGATCACATTCGCCTTGCCTTCCCAGCGGTAAACACGACCATCGCGTGTGATGTAGAACCAAACACCGTTTGGCGTCGAAAGCCACTTCTCTTCCTCGCCGCCCCAATCGTCCATCGCATCGCCGGCGTAGAACATTTGGTGCTTGATCCCAAACGCCTTGGCTTTCTCGTACGACTTGACCATCGCCGGTGACATTTCGCTGGTCGGGTCATATTCCGACGACTCACGAATCAGCTTTTTCTCCAGCATCTTCAGACGCTGGTCTTCGCCATTGCACTTGGGCCAAGTTGCGATGACAAAACTCTCACCAATAAAATGCTTGGCAAACCAGCTCAGCTCTGCTGTTTCTGGGAAATCGCTGGGCAGCCAGTCTTTGACGTCATTCTCTTTTTGCCCAAGGCTCAGCCGGGCCGCCCGAAAGGCCGATGGCAGAAAGAAGAAGAACGCAAACAGGATCAAAAGCGCATAACTCACCTTCAGCGGACTTCGTCGCTCTAAGAAAGGTGTTGTCATAGGATCAGAATCGGCCGCTGCCAAAGGTGAAGTCTCTGTAGGAAGTTGTCGTTAAGTTACAGATGCTGGTATTCAGGGTCTACTACAATCGCCGCTGTCCAAGAACGGATCACTGAAACTAGTGTCGCACGGACGTAGATATGTCGAAAACGTAGATTTTGCCGGTTGAAAGACACTGCTGGATAAGGTTTACATAAGGCCGATGCGGTTGGCGCTGCCGATTGCCGATCAGTTGATTATGATTGCAAAATTGAATTTGCGAAAGAAACCCTTGTGCTCAAAGTGACTTTGTCGTCATGAAAATCAAGTGCCCCGGTTGCAGTACTGTGCTTGCGATCCCCGAATCCGCCGCCGGGAAAGTCGTGAAATGCCCGTCTTGCAGCAAGCAATTACGAGCTCCGGGTGGCGCTGCAAAGCCGCAACCCCCTGCCCAGCAGGCTCCTGTCCAACAGGCACCACCCCCCCAGCCGCAGGCACCTGTCCAGCAAGCGCCGATTCAGCCCGCTCCCACGAATTCTGGTCAAACGACTAAACCTAAGCAGCAATTACCGTCCTATTTGCCGCCGCCAGAGGTACAGCCATCGGATTTTGGCAGCGACGATATCTTTGGCGAAATCACCCACAATGACCTTAGTGGCGTAAAAGCGGTGTCCGCGCCTGGGCATGCAGCGCCAGGATCCTCCGGAGGCCATTCAGCTCACTCGCTGGATGCTCACAGCGAAGAGCCCAGCAAAGTTGATTCGGACGGCGCGTTTGCCAAAAAATTAATCGGATTCCTGGGCGGATTTATTTTCGTCGCAGGCGGAGCCGGATTGATTATCTGGTACGTGGGTTTTGCTGCCGATAGCGAAGACGAAGACGGCGTGCGTTTTCGCCGAAGGTCACCCATTGGAATTGGTATCGGCCTGATCGTTACCGGGCTCGGCTGGATGGGCGGAGCGCTCGGTATCTATTCAAAAGGTTAATTCAATCGGATCAAGCGACCGGTTCGACGATACTGCGATAGTACTCGATGCTCATTCGTAGACCTTCGTGAATCGATACCGAAGGATCGAACTTCAAGTGCTTGCGAGCCTCGTTGATATCGGCCAGCGAGTCGCGAACATCTCCGGCGCGAGGCGGTTCGTGAATCGGCTCGATGTCTTCACCCAAAATTTCGCGCAACGACGTCAGCAATTGCAGCAACGTTGTACGTTCACCGCGACCAATATTGAAGGTCTTGCCAGACGCGCCAGGGACGGTTGCTGCCAACAAATTCGCACGTGCAACGTCTTTCACGTAGACAAAATCGCGTGACTGTTCACCGTCACCGTAAATGATTGGCCGCTCGCCATCCAAAATCATCGAAACAAACTTTGGAATGACAGCGCTGTACTCACTGGCTGGATCCTGTCGTGGTCCGAACACGTTGAAATATCGCAGGATGGCGGTTTCGATGCTGAAACCGTGTTGAAAAGCACGCAGGTACGATTCGGCTGCCAGTTTAGCGGCCGCATACGGCGACAACGGACCAACAGGATCACACTCTCGCTTGGAGACAAACGGTGAATCTCCATAAGCCGCGCTGGTTGATGCCAGCACCAAACGCTTGGCCCCGCCGGCAACTGCTGCATTCAACAGCTCGACGGTACTGGTTGTACACCAAGCGTGACAGAGTGCTGGTTCTCGCATGCTTCGAGGAACACTTGCCATGGCTGCCAAATGAAAGATGTACTTGGCTCCGGCGGTGGCCTGTTTGACGATTTGCGAATCCGCTGCGTCGCCTTCAACAAACTCAAACTCCGGGCACTCATTCAGATGATCGAGGTTGCGGCGAAATCCGGTACTCAAATTGTCCAGGACCCGAACATGGGCACCTTGCTCCAGCAAAGCATCGGTTAAATGAGATCCGATGAACCCCGATCCACCTGTCACCAAACACAGTTGACCAGCCAGATCTTTTACGTCGTTTGGAAGCTGCATTGCATTTGCTCGTTTTTGTAATAAATCGTTCAGTTTATGGCATAGGAAATTGGTTTTGGTCACGACAATGCCACTTGCCGACCGGTCAGACTCTTCCGATTGTAGAAGTTATGACGACACATTCACCACAAGGCAGTCTCACAGGAACTTCAACCAACCTCCGCACGTCTTAATCATTACCCTCGGATTGTACGAATGGATGGGATTGTTTGGATCTGCGAAGAGTTTTGCCAAGAGATGGACAACCAATAACTATTCTTCGGGGTGTACCAGGGATAAACTGGATGGCACTCGTGGCTTTACCTCCTTTGACTTGCGGGCTACCCAGCCAGATGACAACCAATCTCACTGAAACAGGGCCAATTTACCGCCCTCAGACGCCACCAGTCGTATCGCGACCCGCTAAACAAGAGTCGATTGACATTCCTGGTGCGCTGTGGCGTTATCGCTGGGCGATGATGATTCCTGCGATTCTGGGGGGGCTGCTGGGTTTCATTGTTTTTACCACAACCGAAGAAACCTACCGCAGTACAACCAAATTGATGGTTGAATCGGACAACCCTGTCGTCTTGGACAGTCTGTCGGGAGAACGTTTCGGTGGCGTTCCTACAGTCGAGATTGTTGAAGCTCAGCTATTCAGCGACGCAGTGGTCGCGCGAGCGTTTCACAGTACGGATATGGAGCCTTATCGGTACGACGAAAACACGAACCCAGAAGGTGAGTACAAGAGCTTCAAGGATTTCAACGAAACGGTTCGCGACCAGATGAAGTTGGTTCCCGAAGTTGATAGTACAACGTCAGTCCAAGCGACTGTGATGCTATTGCACTTCGACCACCCCGACCGCGAACAATGCAAAGCGGCCGTGACCGCTTTTAGCGACGCGCTACAATCCTTCTACAACGAGAAACACAAAGGGTCGCGCGAAGAACTGATGCGTATGATCCGCGTTGCGCAAGACCAGTTGATTCCGCAAATGGAAAAAGCGGAAGATGACTACGCAAAATTCCGAAGCGATGCTCCACTGTTCTGGGGCCCCGATGGCGTTGCAATCAATCCCCACCGAGAACGCCAATTGTTCTTGGTGAAAAACAAGAGTGTTATTGTCGAAGAACTTCGCGCGAAGATGATCGCGCTTGCTCAACTAAAAAGCGTCGCAGAAAAATCCAATGATCCGATGATCGCTTTGAACATCATGAGTACTCTGCTGGGGACGTCGATCGATATCCCTAACGACGCACGCAAGCCTACTCCTGATGCACGGATTGGTGATGCGGAAATCGCTAACCTCGAACTGGACCAAAAACTGTTCAGCTTGATCGTGGAACGAGATTCGTACGCACAAGAGCTGGGTGCCAATCACCCGACCGTCAAGACGCTGGACAAAGAACTGGAGCTGCGTCGCACGACGTTTCGCAAGTTAGTCAAAGACCACGCTGACCGGATCAAGGAGCTGGCAGAAAAGAACGCGGGCGAATATCAGGACCCAGCTATACGGGCTCAGAAAATTGTCGAAGCGGTGCTCACTGCAACCAAAGCAGAAGTCCAGTTGCTGACAACGCAGATTGCTCAGAAAGACGAACAGATCGCGGAAGAGAAAGCTGAGGCGATCAAGATTTCTTGGTATGAACAAGAGAACGATTCGCTGAGGCGGGATATTGAAATCAAACGTGGATTCATGACGAAGCTGCAGGAAAACATGGCTCGCGTCAAGCTAACCGAGGAGGAAAGCGGAACCTTGGTCACGTCATTGGCGGCTCCATCGGATGCCGGACTCGTGAGCCCAATCATCTGGAAGAACATGGGGATCGGTATCTTCATGGGACTGCTGCTGGGAGGCGGTTTGGCTGTGCTGCTAGAAAAGAATGCTAATACGTTCCGCGACCCAGAAGAGATAGCCGACGTATTGGGTGCTCCGATTTTGACACACGTGCCGTTCTTCCGAGGCATCCCAAAGAAACGACGCAAGAAAGGCGAGTTGGATCCGTACAAGGACCTGGACAGCCATTTGTGCGTCATCCATCAACCGTCGTCGATTGCCGCCGAAGCAATTCGGTCCTTCCGAACGCAGGTCTTCTTTGAAACGGCAGGACAGGGTGGCAAGATCATCCAAATCACAAGCCCGCTACCCGGTGACGGAAAAAGTACGATTGCCAGTAACTTGGCTTGTTCGATCGCCCAAAGTGGCAAGCGGGTTTTGGCGATCGACTGCGATTTGAGACGCCCACAATTGACCGACAACTTTGCAATGAGCACTAAATCGGGACTAACAGCTGTCCTGAATGGTGATGACGAAATCCATGAAGCGATTCATCAATCGCCGATCCCAAATTTATCGATCATGCCCAGCGGATCAATCCCAGCGAACCCTGCCGAAGCACTGACGTTGCCAGAAATGCGACAACTGCTGGATGTGCTTCGCGATAAGTTTGACTACATCATCCTGGACACGCCGCCACTACTGGTTGTGACTGACCCAAGCATCACTGCCAGCATGGTCGATGGAGTTGTGCTGACGGTTCGCGTTCGTCGCAAGAGCAAACCGAACGCCAAGGAATCAATGGGCATCCTGCGAGCAGTTGGCGCACATGTGCTTGGGGTCGTAATCAACAACTCAGACGAAGCCGGCAGTAGCGATGGCTATCGCGGCTATGGATATTACAAATACGCACGCCACACGACACGATATTACCGTGGCGGACCTGGTGGAAATGGTCGCACAAACGCTACCGATAGCAGTCCAGTGATTGTTTCTGGACGCGGTGGTTCGATCGGCGATTCGGGCAAATCGATGGAGCTGTTGACAGGGTCAGGACGTACGCCCAACGAGAATATTTGATCAACAAACTACTCAACCAATAGTCGGATTTGATGGCTTCCATTGCGAGCGATTCTCCCAGTGAATTGAAAAGCAATTCGTTGACCTGGGGGATGTTTTGGCTGCTAGTACTTGCTGCTACGGTACCAATGCTGATCCCGTACTTCTTAGACATGTGGGTCAAAGATTGGTATCGGTATTTTCCTTTCGCAATCATTGCGATCGCCGGTTTCACCTATGCGCGATCCGATCACCGGTTCTATCCACCTCGGTCAAAGTTTCAGTGGGGATTGGTCGTCGCCGGGTTGTTGATGGTCTGTGTTTCAGCGTTGCTACAACAAACTTGGTTCGCATCGCTTGGCCTGTTCATGGTCGGTACCGCTTTTCTTGCATCAATGCGTGGCCCGCGTGATTCCAGCTTGATCGTACTGGCGGTGCCATTGATGATGTTGATTCGGCTGCCTTTTCCCTACGACAGTAAACTCGTCAACAAACTGCAAGAAATCACAACTTGGCTGTCCAGTGTTGTGCTGGATATCTGCCACGCCCCAAACGCGATTGCTGGCAACGTAATTCAACTTTCCAATCGTGAGCTGTTTGTTGCCGAAGCCTGCAGTGGCATCCAGTCGGTTTTTACGCTCGCATTCATTGCATGCTTGCTGATCGCGATCAATCGGCGGCGAGTTTGGTTGGTAGGATTCTATTTGCTAATGTCGCTCTTTCTGGCCGTTGCTGCGAATGTAATTCGCGTCTCAATGGTCGCGTTGGGCGAAGTCTACCTTGAGATTGATTTGGCATCGGGATGGCAACACGAAGTCATCGGGTACTTTGCACTTACAATTGCCGTCTTGTTCCTCTTGTCATTCGACCAACTGATGGTCACCACGCTGCATGGTGTAGCGATGACGAGTGAGAACAATCCATTCATCACGGCCTGGAACTTCCTTGCTTTGCGTGACGAAGAAGGCCAGGAAATTGAGTCGGGTAGCGATAACGTTTCGCAACCCGTTTCGCCAGTGAATAAACGGTTCTCGGGTCTACTGAGTTACGGAGTCATTGGTGTCGCGGCAACCATCATGTTGTTTTCATCAATACAGATCTGGCGTTCAAAGAAACCTGAGTCTTTCGTCACGAGTTCCAAACAGGTTGTCTTTCACCCCACACCACAACTGGTCAGTGATAACGTTGCCAACCTGAACGTGCTTGACCACCAAGGAACACGGGGGTTCGCGAATCCTCGACTGGGTGCAAACTCCGACGTTTGGCGATGCGCAGTGCAGGGTGACAAAGCGGATTCCGAAATCGACGTTCAGTTTGTTCTAAGCCAACCGCACACGGGCTGGCACGAACTGTGTGATTGCTATGAACGATTGGATTGGACGCTCGTTCATCGCAAGATAACACGCGACACAACCGTCAAGATCGAAGACCAAGATCCCGCGCACGTTTTGGCTCGCTTTAAACGTGGATCGCAATTCGGCTATCTGTTCTTTGCGGGCATCGGCAGCAATGGTGAATTGGTTCCCGCACCCGCGAGCCTGACCGCGTTCATTCACCGAGTTTGGAATCGCATTGACACGTCAGGAGTGTGGGAGCAAAACGAAGTCATCATGTTGCAACTGTGGGTGACATCGCCAACGAAACTAAGTCCCGAAACACTGACGCTGTTGGAAGATGACTTCAAGAGTGCTCGTACTGCCGTTGCATCAGAAGTAAAACGCCAAAGCACAGGAACTGATGTCACGGTTTTGGGTGATTCCGGCACTCGGGATTTCATTGCACATAACGCTTTTCGCGAACAAGACTAGGTATTAGGCATGCTGACATACTTCAACCCGCTGTCGTGGTTTCGGTGGTTCGGCGAGTTTATCTACTCGTGGGTGCTATCGATCCCCTGGCGTGATGCCCCCAAGGCGATTCCTGCGATCATTTTGCTAGTCGTGTTATTTGCGGCCGGAATCGCTGCGCTGGCCGAAGGCGGATGGCGCAACCGTTTGCTGAACAAGCAACTCAATGCTGCCAAAATTCAGGAAGACTATGACACTGCGGAGCTCGTGGTGCGCCGCCAATTGTCTGGTGCGCCGCACGACGCCACGATTGCATACCGGCTTGGCACCACCATGTATGACCAGGGACGGAAGGACGAAGCTGTTGTATTGATGAAGCGGCTAGCGAATCGAAAACAATACCCAAATGCCGCGATCTGGCTGGTCGAAAAGCATTACAAGAACATGATGCTGGGCGACCTCTCGCCGGAAGAACAAGACGAGTTTGGCGCCCTGCTCCGATTGATCGTCACACACAAGACGGACCTGAAGTATCTAAAATACGAAGCCCTGTACGGCGACTACTTGGTCGCGAGAAAGAAGTACCGAGAAGCCATTCCGATCCTGGACAAGCTCTCGCAATACCAACCTTTGCGTGGGTTTCAAGCCGCTGCAATCTCCCGTCGTTTGGGAAACCACTCAACCGCAAATCAGTTCGCAAAAAAATCACTTGAAACTGTCCAGGCGATTTTGGCAGAGGATCCATCCAACGCTGGCATCGCAATGACGGTTGCTCAGAACCAATTGTTCCTGAAAGAATACGAGAACGCTTTTGAAACGTTGAAGCGTACTCTGGAGGCGGTGAAGACCAAAGAGGAAGCAGCTCGATTGAATCAGGCGATCGCCGAAACTCTGGTCGCATGGGTAGCCAACATCAAAGATGTATCTACGGACACAAAAGTCCAGCGAGTCAGAATCATGAAGATGCTTGAGTTCGCACTAAAAACCGCGCCGACGAATCCTCGAGTATTGACGATGGTGGCGGATCAGGTTCTTGCAACGCTTCGCGATGATGACCTCGAAGTCACCAAGCGACGAGAATTGTTGATCGCAGGATCCGCACCTGGAATTCAGCATTTCGTCGAAGGTACATCAGCGCTGATGAACGACAAAATGGACGATGCGATTTTGCATTTGACGATCGCTTCGGAATTGATGCCGAAAAGCAATGCGATCCTGAATAACCTAGCGGTCGCATTAGCCTCACGCGAAGAACCCGATCTGGAAAAAGCGCTCAAAGTATCGAATCAAGCGATCGCAATGACTCCGACAATCACACCGCACTTCTATGAAACGCGCGGTCAGATTTTGTACATGGACAAACAGTATTTGAAAGCGATTCCAGATCTAACACGCGCACTGAAGCTCAAGTCGCTCGCGCCCAAAGCTCATCAATCGCTATCGGAGTGCTACAAATCGCTTGGCAAAGACGATTTGGCGAAACACCATGCAGAGGCCGCCGAAAAAATCACGGAGAGTCTCAATCGTGTTAAGTAAATGAATACGAAACATCCGTTAAGTAACGATCAGAGACGCTGTGAGTTTTTGTTTTGTGAGCGGCGAAATTGACGCGATTTCGTAGAATGGACATTCCTGTCCGTTCACACTGTCGGACAGGAATGTCCAACCTACATCTAACCTTAGTTCAGCCGCACGGCTCTTCGAGCCGTGGGTTCTCGACTCGGAGAGTCGAGCTACTATTTTGCAGGCGATATCTGCCTGTTACTTGGTTGTCCAAACCGGTTCTGGTTGGATTTCCTCGCTTGGTGTGCCACCTTGGTCGCTTCGCCCACTGCCTTCTAACCGGCTCAACAGTTCAACTTCCATGTCTGAGTCGCAAGCGATCTGGCAGCTTAGCCGAACGCCCGGTTCTGTCACTTCGCGAACTCGCAAAGTCTCTTTCTCAGCTTCGGTGATCTTTTCAGGTTCGCCATCGACAAACTTGACTCGGCACGTCGTACACTTGGACGCACCGCCGCAAGCGTGCAACTGATCCGTTCCGGCTTCGTCGACCAATGCGTTCACAAGCCGCTTTCCGGCAGGCACATCGAATTCACCAACACCACTGACTTTGACTTTAGGCATTCCAAAATTCCTTCATGTTCGAGTAGTCACAAGTAGACTGCTTGACCTGCGATTGGTCAATGAAGGGCGGAAAAGCGCAGGGCAAATCAGTTTTTGACTCTGGGTTACCAAAAAAACGCAATTCCAAAACGCGCGAGCGAGGGACCGAGTCAAGATTGATTGTCCCTCGCTTACGCG
>CAYNNP010000194.1:0-2958 GCA_964398215.1 uncultured Pirellulaceae bacterium
GGCTATCGCCTTTCGGCTCAGGGTCCTGGGTTGGCGTCTGCTTTTTTGCCAGCGATTTGCTTGACTGTTTTTTCTTCTTTGGTCTCGGGCATTGGAGTGAAACCGAATGCTGTCTCGATCGCTCGCACGATCGGCATGTGAATCGGGAGCTTGTCAAAATGAAATGGATCGGCGCCATGACCCGCGGGCTTGTCCATATTGATCAGGCACTTCACGTAGCTGTGCATGTCGCAGGTCGGCACGCCATGCTTAGCAATTACCGCTGCCGCGATCTCGTTGTAGGCGATCTCCGAACCTTTCTCAAAGACGTTCGAGGATGAGGCTCGGATCGGCGTGGTGCTGGCCCAGACGAGCTTGGTTCCTTTGACGCTGGCCTTGAGTTGCCGGACTAGTGTGTCAAGGTTCTTTGCGTATTCTTTCGCACTGGTCACTTTCGTCCCGCCAGCGTGGATCGGCAGGACACGCAGTGACTTGAGTTCTGGTACGCTGTGGATCAGGTCGCCCAAACCAACATTGAAAAGGATCAAGTCCCACTTGGGCCACTTTTCTTGAGCCACTGCCTTGCTGTTTCGGTCGATGCGTCCGAGTAGTTGATCAAGATGCTCGATCGCGGTGGACGAATTGAGCACGATGCCGGCGGGGTAGCGGGCAACAACGACCTCCGCCCTGTCCTTGATGTCAGCAGTGAGGCCGACCTTTAGATTGTGGTCATACACCGCGTCGCCAATGATCAGCACGCGCGGGAGCGGTTTTTCGTCCTGCGCCTGCACCGCGATAGGTAGCGCGGCAGAGAACAACAGGATGACAGTACAAACGGCACAAAGATATCGCATTTATCAGCTCATCAGTTGTGAAAGATTACCCGTGCTGTCAGCGAACTTTTCGACTGGCACTTCGATGGCGTTTAGCATCGTGACGAAGAGGTTGGCCAGCGGTACTTTCTTGTCGCCAATGAACTCATGAAGCTTACCATGCTTGAACCCAAGGTTATTTCCGCCGGCCAGGTGGATCGGGTAGTTCTTGGTACTGTGGGAGGCGTGCGGGTGCGCCGAGCCCCAGAGCACGAGGGTGTTGTCGAGCATGTTGCCATTGCCTTCGGGCGTGTCGCGCAGGCGTTTGAGAAAGTACGCGTGCTGCTGGGCCCGCCAGCGATCCCACTGGCCGGAATAATCGGCTGGTCGTTTATGTGCGATGTCGTGGGTCGCACCTTTGTAGCCCAGCACGTAGGTCGCGTAGTTCCACATCTCGGAAGTCGAGGACTGTTCACTTTCTAACATCAGTGTCGCGTAGCGTGTCGAGTCGGTCACGAAGGCGAGATAGACCAGGTCGTACATGCAGCGGATGTACTCTTCTGCTTGATTGTAGGCGACGTCAAGATTCAGGCCCTTGGTATCAACGTCCGGCAGCGGCTGGTGCGTCCACTGGCTGGTGCGTTCAACCCGCTGCTCGATCGCGCGGACCGACTCAAGATACTCGTCCATCTTTTGCTGATCTTGTTTGCCCAACCGAGCGTTCATGCTCTTGCTGTGGTCCATCATCAGGTCAAGGATACTGGCCTCACGTTTCAGACCCGCGCGGACTTGCTCGACACCCTTGCCCGCGTAGGGATTGAACATCCGGTTAAAGATCTCTTGGGGTTTGTTCATCGACGGGATCGGTCGGCCGGGGCCACGGTGCGAGAGCGTTTTGCTGGACCCGTATGAACCGGTGCCGCCCTCGGTGCCCAGCACCAGCGAACTGTAACGGGTTTTGTGGCCGTGCATGTTCGCGGCGACCTGATCAATCGAAATGCTGTTGGTCTTTTGAGTCTCGGTCATGTCCGCGCCGGTTGCGAACACGTCGCCGGAACTGTGGCCGCCCATCTTCCAACCGCCCTTGTGGTCCAGGCCGCGCAAGTATGTCACATAGTCGTTGAGCTCCTGGAAAGGCTTGGCGGACTTATTGAACGTCAGCTTGCCGGCTTCCTTGCAAGGCCACCAACTCCAGTCGTCGTGTGGTTTGGCGGCACTGCCCGAACTTGGGATACCACTGGTTCCGCCGGGCATGTAGGCGCCGTATGCAAAGTAGCCAACCATCATGCGTTTGGGAATTTCCTTCGTCACTGTGGCAGCAAGCGCGCTGGTTGTACTCATTGCCTCCAGGTAAGGCAGTGCCAAAGCGACCCCCGCTCCTTTGATGAGAGCACGCCGATTCAGTTGCCATGATTTCTGTGTCATGATTATTTGCCTTCTGGGTGATCGCCCTTGAATACATCGCTCTGACAGATTGAAACAATGATATCCCGCATGCCATGATCGCTCGCCTTGGTCTGCTTGATCAGCGTCTCCACGGCAAAGCGATCGCGATAGTTTAGCTGCCGTCCAATCGAATAGCTCAATAGCCGCTTGACCACATTCTCGACGATATCGCCCTTGCGGTTTTTAAGCAGGTAAGCCTTAAGGTCTTGCAGTCCGTCAAGCTCCGGTCCGTGTGGGACGTGTGCTTGGGCGGGGATCGCAACGGTATTGAGCGATGCAAGGTACTCTGCGTAGCCCGTCATATCGCCATGATCTTTCTTTTGAAACACACTGACTCGTGTGCCAGCCTTGGGCACCTTTGGCTGGAACCGACCGATCGCGTTGTAGTGTTCGAACGGGATGCCCCAAGGGTCCAGCCGAAAGTGGCAGTCGTTGCAGCTTTCAACCGTACGATGCTTGGCCAGTAGTTCGGCGATCGATAGCGATTGTTCTGCGGACTCACCGGCAGAATCGGTCAGGGCAGGTACCTCGGCAGGTGGCGGCTTGACCGTATCACCTAGGATCGCTTCGCGCAGCCAGACGGCGCGGTAGATCGGGTGCGGCGCGGTGCCCGTGCCGTTGCCGATCAGTATCGAGCCTTGGGTCAACAGGCCGCCCAGCCGGTGTTCAGGCTTGATTGGGACAGGGCGCAGGTTGACGCCGTGTACACCTTGGACGCCGT
>CAYNNP010000194.1:3058-12801 GCA_964398215.1 uncultured Pirellulaceae bacterium
GACGCCGTGTACACCTTGGACGCCGTAGTGCGCCGCCAGCCGTTGGTTAAGCATCGCGAAGTCCGAATCAATCACATGCGACGCGCTTGCATTTCGGCGGATCAGTTCGCCCACGAATCCGATCGTCTCCTGGATCATGTAGTCGCGAATCGTTGGCAGGTATGGCATCTCGGTTCCCGCACGCTCGCCAGCCGGGACGTAGTACAAGAACCGGGGGAACAGGTCACGATTGATTGGCACGGTCTTCATCTTTTCGAGGCTCAGCCACTGAGTCGTGAAGTTTTCGACAAAACCATGCGATCGCGAATCGGCCAGCATTCGCAAGACTTGCTGCTCAATCACCGCTGGGTCGTCTAACCGCTTGTTCGCAGCGAGTTCTACGAGCTGTTCGTCGGGCATACTTGCCCACAGAAAGTATGACAGTCGCGCGGCCATCGCGTAGTGCGAGTCCGTCGCTGAATCCGCCTCGGTGTGGTACAGAAACTGGGGCGAGATGAGCGTCATCGCCAGCGTCTCGCGCATCGCCGCTTCCATCGTCTTTAGGTCTGGCTTGACCATGGCATAGATCCGAGCGAAGAGCTCGACCTCGTCACTGCTGACCGGTCGTCGGTAAGCGCGGGCCATGAACCGCTTGAGCACCGCGCGAACGTACGCGTCTGGGTCGCTTTCACGTAAAGGCGAATCAAACAGGATCGCCGTGTGGTGCGCCGGCGGCCAGACGTCAGTCACTGGCGATTCAAACTCGATCGAATGGACCACGACGCGCGGCAGTGCGATGTTTCGTAGCGTGCCGTAGCTGTACCGATCGTTGAGCGAGCCGTCGTCGTAGATATTCTGCGGCGTGATCGACATCGTGTCCGGCTGCTTCTTGCCCTTGACCATCCTGCCGGGCAGGGCGGGAAAGTTCTCGATCCGCCCGGTAAACTCGAAGACCTGCGGGTTGTCAGGGTTATTGTGCAAGTTGACGACACCAACCTCTCGGACCTCGCGCGTCGAGCTGTTGATGTTGATGCTATTGCCCATGATCAGACGCAGCGGAACCTGCTTGTATCCCTTGGGTAGGATCGCTGATGCTTTGACACGGATACGAAAGTCACCGGTCTTTGGAAAGCTCTTGAGCCCCATCCCGTAAGAAGCCGAGTGTCGGCGGTTGCCAAACACGCCAACCTCATCGCGTGCCATGCCACGTTCGACGCCAAGAGTGTCCCACGTCCTGAGAGTCCGGTGTACCTTTGGCTGATCCGGATCGACAATCGCACTGGCGAGCGCCCGCCGAGCCACCTCCAGATACCGATCGATCTGCTCAGGCCCCATCCGCATCAACTCGGCAGTATTGTTGAACTCATACGGCTTGACTGGGTCCTTTGGCAGGTCCTGGATCACATCCAACTGAAACCCAAGCAAGTCAGCCAGCGTATGTTCGTATTCGACATTCGTCAGCCGGCGCGTTGCAGGTTCGGCGTGCACTGCAGTCGCCTGCTTCACGTAGTCGCGCATCCCCGACTCGATCCACTGCATCACCGCCTTCGACTCGGCGGCATCGGGCTGTGGCTGATCGGCCGGCGGCATCTCGCCGTACTCCAACATCTCCAGAATCGACTCCCACTTCTCCAGCTCTTGCCCCAGGGAGAGGTCGCCGCTCAACGAGTGCAATGTGATCTTGCCCTTGGCCTTCGTGGGGCCGTGGCAGCGCACGCAGTGCTGTTGAAAGAACGGCCCGACAACACGTTTGTAACCCTCGACCCCCTTGGCCGGTTCGCCGGAAACCTTGTCGGGTTCAGCGGCTTTGGCGGGGTCGCCGCCAAACCACATCGGCAGGCACAGGACAGCACCGATAGCTGCGATCGCCGAGATCAAGATCAGGGTGTTTGGTTTGATCAACACGTGCCAACTGGTCAGGGACTCATTGCTATGAACCAGCAAACTTGGAAAGTCCGTGTGGTTCGCTTGCTGTCTTTGAGACCAGTTTATCTAACGACGCGGCCGGATGTTGAGCCTTTTACCAAAGCATCAATTTCGGATCGCGTGCTGTAGTTAAAATCACCGGGAACCGAATGAGCAAGGCACGAAGCCGCGACGGCAAAGTCCAAAACCGCTTGGTTTCCGTCATAGTCTTCATGATTCATGGCAAAGATCAGTCCAGCGGCAAACGCATCTCCTCCGCCAACGCGATCAACAATGTTCCTGACTTGGTACGGTGCGAATCCGCTAGCAGATGTCGGCGCGAACTGAGCCGTATCGGAGTCCGTTTCGTAAAGCATCGCGCCCCAGTTGTTATGCGATGCACTGACACTTTCGCGGAGCGTCGTTGCTACATAACTGATTTGCGGAAACTGGTCGACAACTTTGCGAGCCACGTCTGGATAACGTTCAATGTCCAACTCTCCGGCTTCAACATTTGAATTGCCCGCCCGAATGCCCAGTACATCACCACAATCTTCCTCGTTGGCAATCAAGACATCAACGAACGGCAAAATGTCTCGCATCGTACGATTCGCCAATTCATGTTTCGTGCAAGAGTCGTCCCAATTCCATAGCTTGCTACGAAAATTCAAATCGCAAGACACGTTCAATCCGGCCGCGCGAGCATCTTGAATCGCATCCATCGTTGCGTGAGCTGCAGACTGCGAAAGGGCCGGCGTGATTCCTGTCACATGAAGCCAGTTCGCGCCAGCACAGATACCCGGCCAATCGTATGCCTTGGGATCAACGAGACTGATCGCAGACTGATCACGATCATAGATCACTCGGCTTGGTCGTTGGTTGGCGCCGGTTTCCAAAAAATACAGACCCAGTCGGCCAAACTCCGTTCGGATGATGTGGGACGCCAACCCTGTGGATTGTAAAAAAGCGATGCAAGCGTCGGATAGTTCATTGTTGGGCAGGGCAGTCACAAAAAGCGCGTCAGCTCCCAACATGGCCAACGATGCTGCAACGTTTGCCTCTGCACCCGCAAAACTAACATCAAGAGAACCGGGCATGGATTGGCGCAGTCGCGAATGTCCTGCTGGCGTCATTCGTCCCATGACTTCACCAAATGTAACGACTCGCATCATGTCTCTTTTTTTCCGAAGTTCTAAAGTTATTGACCAAGCTTATCGATCGCAGCCCGCGCTGCACCTGCGTTGGCAGTGATCGATGCCCAGGATTGAGTTTGAATCAGATTTCGCGGCGCCAACCAGGAACCGCCAACGGCCGGCACGATTGGTTCTTGCAAGTAGCCAATCATGCTTTCAACGTTCACTCCGCCCAACGGAATGAAGTTCAGACCAAGATGCCCGTACGGTGCGTTCATACTACGAAGGTACTTCACACCGCCTGATGGCTCAGCTGGAAAGAACTTTTGTTCGCGACATCCCAACGCGATGGCGGCTTCGATATCGGATGGGGTGACCACTCCCGGCGCAAAAGGCAATCCGCACTCTTGTGCTTGACGGACCACAGCAGGTTGCAGCCCCGGTGCAACGCCGAACGCCGCGCCCGCATCGACCACCTGGTTGACCTGGGTTGGTGTAAGTATCGTTCCGATTCCAGCCAACATGTTCGGCACATGATCGCGTACTTCCCGCAACGCCTGAAGTGCCACAGGTGTCCGTAGCGTGAGCTCCATGCAATCAACTCCGCCATCCAGAAGTGCTTTCGCGACTGGGACCGCATTTTCGACTTCATCGATCACGAGAACGGCAATCACACCGCAACGCTGAATGCGCTGGAGAATATTATCGGGGAATTGAGATTCGATTTCCATATCCACTACTTTACGCAATCGTTGGAGTGGCCAACAGCGGCCAGTCTTTGCTATTGCCCGTGTCTCAAATCCGAATCAACGGCATGACTGTCCCAGAAGGTGGTTTTTAAACGTCGCTGGTTTGATCCTGACCAGAATGCCGATGCTTAAGACTGTTCCACAATAGAGCCGATTTTTTGAAATGCCTTTGATCTGACCAGTACCATGACCGCCAGCACAAAACTCTCGATCGTCATTCCCGTTAGAGACGACAAAGACGCTATCGCCCAGCGAGTCGAAGAGGTTTTGGATACGCTGATCGAAGTAACGGAGAATCCGTTCGAGATCGTTGTGGTTGACGATGGCAGCGCGGACGGGACGCGAGAGGTGCTGGATGATCTAGAACGTCGATTCTTGCAAGTACGTTTGGCGTGCCACACTCGCCCCCGAGGAATGGAAGCGGCAGGGCAGACTGGCCTGGAACGCTCCACCGGCGATTTGGTTTTCATCCAAGAAACCAACACGCCCGTTCGGATCCCAGACCTAAAGCGACTGTGGCGGATGAGCGAAGACGATGATTCGGTCGTGGCCGCTCGCGCCGAAAGCACACCGAGGCCAGCGTCAAAACCACTGATGCGCCGCATAAAAGCTTGGGGAACAAATGCCACCGAAGCTGACTTGCCCGAGCACGATTCACAATCTGCGGCCAGATCATGTTTGCAAATGCTCCGGCGACCACACCTCCAGCACCTAGCTTCACCAGCTGGTAAAAACTACCAGCTCCATGGCGAAACACTTCACTCCACAACCGTTGAACAGCCGTCGTAGCTCTGGATCCAAAAGCGAAGACCGGTATCATCCTTCGGGTAGCTGGATTCACCAGAATTCAGGCCGGTTGGTGAAAACCGAAGTCTGGCGACTCCGGCTACGGCCTGAAACCCAATTCTAAATCTGGTTAAAGCACTTGCAGTCAGATTGCCACCGCCTGCGATCGCGCTGCCAGCTTGACTTCGCCTTACACTACACGGGCGATTCTTAGCCAATCCGCCATGAACAGTGAGCATTAGTTTGCCAGTTCTTGGATGCGTGACTAGATTAAGAACCTGCGATTTCCCTCCTCGACCGGCTGGTGCCCCCCAAGCGGTTGTCTCAAGTCTTTTCAATCCCAATGCCAGACCGTAGCCGATCTGCTTTTCTGAGTGCCGTTGTTGTATGTCTGCTTGTTTGGCTATCGCCAACAGGAGAGCTTCAAGGGCAACCGCCAGGGCCGCGCCCGGCTCCCAATGTGACCGCCGTTGCGATTGCACGGTGCCCCATCAAGGCATCCAGTCGACTGCTAGGTACCGTTGCACCAGCGCGCACCGTCACCATTGGTTCATCGATTGCCGGGCGACTAAAGAAGCTTCACGTTCGACGAGGTCAGGCCGTCAAGGCGGAAGACACGCTGGCGGAGTTTCAAACGGATGTGGTTTTGATCGAGCTGGCAGCTGCAAAGGCGAATTTAAGATTGTTTGATCAAGAGCTGGCCGAGATGAACGCGGGAGCTCGCGAAGAAGACATTGCCGAGGCCAACGCGAAAATGCAGGCGGCAAAAGCTAGCGCGACACGCGCCGCAAGTCAGTTGTCACGAATCAAACGCATGATGCGATCCAACGCTGCCTCGCCAGATGAACTGGATGTCGCAGCAGCCGATGAGCAGTCGAGCAGGCAGTTGTATAACGCGGCAAGAATCGTTCATGATCGATTGATCGCGGGCACACGACCGGAAAAGATTGCACAGTCAAAAGCGCGTGTCGATTTGCAGGCCGAGCAGGTCAAGCTGCTAGAAGATCAACTCAAAAAACATACGCTCAAGGCTCCCTTTGATGGTTACGTTATTAGTGAAGCAACCGAAGCTGGTTCTTGGGTCGCATCCGGTGGCCCGATCATCGATTTGATAGAACTGAAAACTGTCTTGGTTGAAGTCGCTGCGTCAGCGCGCCAAGTTGTTCATCTGACACCGGGGCAAGCGATTCGTTGCGAGTGTCCGGAGCGTCCCGATCTGCTGTTGGTTGGCAAAGTTGACCGGATTGTGCCGTCCGCCGACACTCGAGCAAGGACATTTCCAGTTCTAGTTCGATTTGATAATCAGATCAAAAAAGACGTTCCTGTTCTCATGGCAGGAATGCTCGTTCACGTGGATTTGCCAACAGGGCCTTCGACCGACGCCACCTTGGTGCCGACCGATGCGATCGTTTTGGACAAACAAGGCAAGTCCGTTTTTGTGGTCACCGATTTTCAGTTGGGCAAACCGGCAAAGGTTCGACGAGTCGATGTGGAATTGGGCGCTGCCAAGAATGGCTGGATCGCGATCAATGCAAAGAGTCTCAGAGGAGACGAGTTGGTTGTCACGCGGGGGAACGAGAGGCTATCGGATGGTGCTACCGTTCAAGTGGTTGTCGACAAGACTGCCAAGCTGCAAATCCCACCGGCTGATGAGTCCTGAAGTTGAATTTCTTTGGCATCTTAATTCGTAACCCGGTCAAGGTTTACGTGGGCGCAATCCTGGCCGCCTTGTTTGGCGGTTTGTCGATCGGTTTGATCCCAAAGCAGCTGGTTCCCGACGTCCAGAACCCAGTGATTTCTATCAGCACGCGCTGGCCAGGGGCAAGTCCCGAAGAGATCGAACGTGAGATCGTTCTCGAGCAAGAAGAACAACTGCAAGGTGTTGAAGGGCTGGTCAAACTGACTTCCGAGTGCCGTGTTTCGTCTGCGGAAGTGACGCTTGAGTTCGCGGTCGGGACAGAGATCAGCGATGCAATGTCGCGAGTCAATACGCGGTTGCAGCAAGTTCGTGAGTACCCGATCGATTCGCAAGAGCCGGTCATTGAAGCGTCCAATAATAGCGATCGAGCGGTGGCTCGGTTCGCTTTAACGCCTCGCCCGCCCAGCGCCGACGAGTTGGCAGCGTTTCAAGATTTGCATCCGGAAGTGCGAGAGATACTTGAACCCGTTCGCAAGGCAGGCAATTCAGCGTTGCGAGTTTTTCGGCTGACGAATTGCCTGAATGAACACGCCGAAACACATCCTGTACTGGAAGAGCTTCGTCCGGACCCAATCGACTTGGAGCGGCTGAGAAAGTTTGCAGAGGATTTCGTGCAGCCGCGACTGGAGCGCGTGCCAGGTGTCGCTGACAGTTATATCAACGGTGGCCGCGAGGAAGAATTACAAGTAATCGTTGATCCCAATTTATTAGCATCGCGACAAATAACGCTATCGCAAGTTCGCGACGCTTTGAATCGGCAGAACAGTGACACGACCGCTGGCGATGTCTCTCAAGGCAAACGTGCTTGGGTTATCCGGACGCTGGGGCAATTTCGACAACCAGAGCATGTTGCCAAACAATTGTTGGTCAGCGAAGGCAACACGCGCGTGTACGTTGGCGATGTTGCCGAAGTCAAACTTGGTTACAAAAAACGCGAAAGCCTATCGCGGCGATATGGAACGGAGAACATTGGGATTGGGATTCAGCGGGTCTCTGGTGCAAACGTGATGGAGGTGATGGAGGGTTTGCGGGCCGCAGAAAAAGAGCTGAACGAAGGATACTTGGTACGCGAAGACTTGGAGCTATTCCAGTACTACGATGAAACCGAGTACATTCAGTCGGCCATTGATCTGGTTTTGCAAAACATGCTGATCGGAAGTGCAGCGACCGCGATCGTATTGATGCTGTTCCTGCACTTTGGCGTCGGCACGGTCTTGTTCAGCATCGCGATTGGCGCCACCGCGATTGCATCGGTTTACGTTTCGCCCTGGATCTATCTAGCAACATTAGCGTTGATTTTGTTGGCAGGTTTGTTGGTCGCCCGCGGCGCGTTGGTGGCGACGATTGCGATTCCGATCAGCATCATGGGCGCGTTTTTGTGCATGTCGCTGTTGGGCCGATCACTGAATGTGATCTCGCTGGCGGGAATGGCGTTTGCTGTGGGAATGTTGGTCGACAATGCCGTGGTGGTTCTTGAGAACGTGACCAGGCGCCGTCAACTGGGCGAGTCGGCGGATGTTGCTGCAACGCGCGGTGTCAGCGAAGTCGCTGGTGCGATTGTGGCTTCGACTTTGACGACGATCGCAGTCTTTTTACCAATCATTTTCGTTCAAGCGACAGCGGGGCAGCTGTTTCGAGACATTGCGTTGGCGATCAGCTGCGGAATCGCGTTTTCAATGTTGGTTTCTTTCACCGTGATTCCAACGGCTTCGGCTCGGCTGTTCAAAAAGCAGGCGCCCAAGCAACGTGAGCGTCTGGGACTGGTCGAACGATTGGCCAACGTGCTGGTATCGATGATTGTTGGATTCAATAGCTGGATATTGCGATCGCGTTTCAGGTCCATTTTGATTGTTGTCGCGATGACCGTTGCATCGCTGGGAATCAGTTATCTGCTGTGGCCGAAAGTGGAGTACCTGCCGACTGGAAATCGCAACTTTGTGTTTGCCCGATTTTCATTGCCGCCGGGCTATAACTTGGATGAGCTATCACGCATTGGAGCGACGGTCGAAGAACGGATGCGTCCTTACTGGGATGTGGACGAGGACGGTTTGGCGACCGATGGATCCGACTCGCCGGTGCTGGACTACTATTTTTGTTCGATCCGCGAACGCAGCCTGTTCATGGGGTTCCGAGCGAAAGATGACGAACGTGCTGCGGATCTGATTCCGGTTGTACGTAAAGCTGGCGAAGGGCTTTCGGGCGTGCGTGTCTTCGCATCGCAGTCAAGTTTGTTTGGGCGCGGAACGAGTGGCGGAAGATCGATTGATATTGAGATTTCAGGACCGGATTTGGAACGCATCGTTGAGATCGCTGCGAATGTTATCGACGAAGTCGAACGAGTGATGCCCGACGCGCAAGCCTCAGCCTCGCCGAGCTTGGAGTTATCGAGTCCAGAGATTCACTTCGCGCCTAAATTGGTTGCCGCGGCAGAGATGGGAATCAACACGCAAGACATGGGCTATATCTTGGACGCTTGGGTGGACGGTGCTTATGCGGGAGACTATTACATCGGCGGCGACAAAATTGACATGACAATTCGCGGCTCGAAGGACGTCGGCGATGATCCGCAAAATCTGCTTTCTAAGCCTCTGGTGACCAGTTCTGGCGAAGTGGTTCCGCTCTCGGCGGTCGCAGAAATGCAATACGGCAGCGGTCCCGAACAGATCTTGCGACGAGAAAGGCTGAGGGCGATTACCGTCGAGGTCAGCCCGCCCGCAGAGTTGCCACTGGAAGCTGCGATGGATGCTGTCACAAACGAGATCATTCAGCCGCTAACTGATAAGGGAGTTATTGGTAACGAGTACTTTGTTTCGCTTTCTGGTACCGCCGACAAACTCAGGCAGGCATGGAGCGCGTTGCAGTACAACTTTTTGTTGGCTCTGCTGATCACTTACCTATTGATGGCAGCGTTGTTTGAATCGTGGCTCTATCCACTGGTCGTGATCTTCAGCGTACCGTTGGGCGCCGTGGGTGGAATTGTCGGGCTATGGCTGCTGAATTTCTTTGTGCCACAGTCGTTGGACGTGTTGACGATGCTGGGATTCATCATCTTGATAGGCACGGTCGTTAACAATGCGATCTTGATTGTTCATCAATCGTTGGCGCATATTCGCGAAGGAATGTTGCCGATCGACGCGGTACCATTGAGTGTTCGCACACGAATTCGCCCGATTTGTATCACAACGCTGACGACAGTTCTGGGACTATTGCCATTGGTAGTCTTTCCCGGTGCAGGAAGTGAGCTTTATCGAGGACTGGGAGTCGTGTTCCTGGGCGGCATGGTGATTTCCACGTGTTTCACCTTGGTGCTAGTGCCCGTTGTATTCGTACTGTTTCTGGATGCGAAACGTATGCTGGGCGGAAACAAATAGAATGGTAACCCGAAGCGTGAGTTTTAAAGTTGCGCTTTTTGGGTAGGCCGGACCGAGCAAACGCTGCAATTGCCGGAACTTCGGACGCAAGTAGAAACGTCGTTGATAGCGTAATCTCTGC
>CAYNNP010000195.1:0-3367 GCA_964398215.1 uncultured Pirellulaceae bacterium
TCAAGACTTTTGGCGATGCAGCAGGTGCACTCATGATTCAGAAACCTTTGAGCCGCAGGGCGATAGCCCCGGTTTGGAGCACAACCAGACCGTCAATAACCGGGGCTATCGCCCATCGGCTCACAGAAATATGCCGCGCTAATAAATCACAAGCCCTCAAAACTTTCGGCAAACCACATAACGCACTACCATAACTTTCTTGTGGTTTAACGAATAAGAGTTGTGTCGGGCTCCGGCATAAAAACTGAACCCCGAATTTTATGTTATGAAGCGTTCGAAATGGCTTGGCGGTTTCGTTTAAACCGCAGAGTGCTTTTTCTCTTCAGCTTGAATCATTTGCTGAAGGATATCCTTTAGCGAGACTCGGATGTCCCAATCGGGATAGTCGCGACGCAGTTTGCTGAGGTCACTGATGTAACAGATATGATCGCCTTTGCGATTTTCGTCACCCAGAGAATACTTGACACGATGACCACCGATTTCTTCGATCATGGTGATGCATTCTAGTACGCTTGCTGCGTTGTCTCGTCCGCCACCAATGTTGTAAACCTCGCCTGGACGCGGGTTCTTTGAAAATGCCTCAAACGCTTTGACAACATCACTGCATTCGATTTGGTCGCGAACCTGTTTGCCTTTGTATCCATAGATCGTGTACGGCTTGCCGGTTACAGCAACATGAACCAGATAGCTTAGGAATCCATGAAGCTCCACGCCACTATGGCTGGCGCCGGTCAAACAACCGCCGCGGAAGATACCAGTCTTTAGGTCAAAGTACTTGCCGTACTCTTGAGCCAAAACGTCGGCAGCTGTTTTCGATGCGCCGAACAGGGAATGCATCGTTTGATCGATTCGGCAAGATTCATCGATCCCGTTGTAATCTTCCTTGCGTGAGTACTCCCAGCGCGTGTCCAATTCTTCTAGCGGAAGTTCATTGGGCGCGTCACCGTAAACCTTGTTGGTGCTCATGTGGCAGAAAACTGAATCGGGTGCATGCTGTCGCATCCCTTCCAACAAATTCAATGTACCGTTTGCATTGACTTCAAAATCCAAAAACGGGATCGCAGCAGCCTTGTCGTGCGAAGGCTGTGCGGCGCAGTGAATCGTAAGATCCGGTTTCTCGTTCTTGTACAAATCGAGCACGCCATCACGATCGCGAATGTCCAAGCCAACGGTGCGAAAGTTGCTGGTTTCTTGTTCTAGTCGCTCTTGGTTCCAACGTGTGCTGCCATCTGGCCCAAAGAACGTGGCGCGCATGTCGTTGTCGATCCCAATGACTTCGTCGCCCAGCGCGTCCCAGTGCCGCACCGCTGCGGAGCCAATCAAACCACTTGAACCGGTAACAATAACTTTCATCGAACACTCGGAAAGAACAGAGTTTTTATACGTTTGAGTATCCCAGGCTAATTGAACCCAAGCAGGATCCGAATGCATGCCGCAAACCGTGCGGCAGGAAGGCACTTTCTCCGCCGTAATCTTCCGATTCTGCGGATTGCAATGACCAAGCCGGGTCTATTCGGCGAGCTTGAATTCGGTCGGAAGCTCCTTGCCGGCTGCTCCCCCACGAGTAGTCACTTGGATTTCGGTTTCGCCAGAGGCGGTTTTGCCAATGATCCATATTAGCACTTGGCGTGGGTCATTGGAGCCGGTGGCTTCAGGATCAGGATTCACCGCTCGGACAACATCAGTCAGTACCTGCCGGATCGGGATGCCTGACTTCTTGAAATCAACGATCGATTGATTTTGTGTGATACCGTCTTTCCGCATTTCACTTAGCACCAAGCGGATCGGCGGCGATTTTGTATTGGCAGGCAACCCATTTTTCAGCTCATCCGAGATCAAAGCGATCGTATCTTCTAGGGTCTCCTTGCCAAATTCGATGGAAATCTTTTGATTCAAAATCTGTTCTATCGTCAACGGTTTGGATGCGCCCGCAGAACTCGTGACCGCACCTCCCGCGCCAGGCTTGGTGTTCATCGCCAGCAAGGTCCCCAAGGATATCTGTGTGGCAGCGTTACCGGGAACGTATGCGTTTGCAATCACAGCATCACTGGTTGCGCCAAACCGAGTATGGTTGATCAGAAAACGAAACATGCTAGGCAAACGACCGGCCAAGAGTTTCCATGATGGATCTGGCGAATAGTCGGCATTGAACAGTTCAGCCCAACTTGGCCAAGCCTGAATGCTCTGGCGCAACGTGTTCAACAATTGAGGAACCGTAATGTTCCCGCTGGGGATGGCTCGCATCTCCGCGTAAACCAAATCGTCTGCCGATTCTGCTGACAACATGATTGCTGCCACGCTACCCTGCAACGTCTGTTTGAGCGGTGCCTCCAGTTCGGGAGCTCCTTTCAGCAACAAGTTCCTTGCGTCCGCGAACAAGAAGTTTGGCAACGCCAAGACAACCAAGTCTGAACTGGTGCTGGATTCCTTCCACAGGTTTTCTGCAAATCGCGGCAGTGGAATTGGACCGCCTTCGTTGACAGCAACTTCCGTGATCAGCTTCACCGAACCAACTGCAAAACTCTTGACGCTCGCCGTGCTTGGTAGCTTGCCCTTGTCCGAATCACCTAGGTAAAAAACGTCGGCATCCGGATCATCGCTGGCATAAATTGTTGCACCGTCTTTGGTCAAGAACGACCGCGAGTTCCATTTTTTGGCTAGCGTTTCCAAAGGCATCGGCTCTGTCAGATCAATCACAAGCGAAGTCGTGGGAGTTCCCGATGAACCTGTATGAAACGCGATGGTGCAACGCTCAATCGACTCAAGTGGCACTTTGGCTCGTGATATTGCCAACTGGATCAGTGCTGTGATTTCAGGAGAAAGCGCACTGACGAGCCGTTGGTTGTTTGGGTCCGAACTCAGATCGGCTAGTCGCGTCGAAACGATCATCCCTGGACCTGGCGGCAGTAACTTCAAAGAAACCGGTGGCGTTTCGGCTGCGAACGGCGGAACCCAGAGTGCCGTTTCGTCAGCGACCAACTGGTAACCTTTTGGTGCGTCAGATTGATCAATGGACTCTGTGCCACTGGTCTTTTTCGGCTTCTTGTTTCGGACAGGCGGGATTACAGCGGTAAGGTCCGGACGTATCCGCGGTTTCTTTTCTTCGGTGGGATCGCGAAAACCTTGAACGATCAGAGCGATGATCAACATCAAAATTGGGACACAAAGTGCACCCAAGACCAACGGAGCGTAACTTTTCTTTCGGCGCCTGCGCCGCTTTGTTTTTGATTCCGGCTTGGGGGCGTCGCTCGGCTGGTCAACGGCCGGGGTCTCTGGCGGCGCTACCGGAGGTTTTGGGGGCGCATCGACGTCTTGCTTTGGCGTCGTTACTGGTGGCGAGGTGTCAGCAATCGGTTGGGGAGTTTCA
>CAYNNP010000195.1:3467-12704 GCA_964398215.1 uncultured Pirellulaceae bacterium
TCTTGCTAGACGAAGTTTTCTTGCGACCGGAACTGAGCGGAGTAGAAACTTTTGAGGTACTGGCGGCTTGTGAGTCAACGATATTCACGACCGCACTGAGCGCGCCTGAGAGTTGGCCAACATCCGCGAATCGCGCCGCCGGGCTCTTGGCCATAGCGTAAGCAATGACTCTCAGAATTGGGTCGCCTGCTTCACCTTGCTCAATCGCGGCTGCAAGCTCTTGTGGGACTTCGGACACGTGAGCTGAAATTTGTTGATCGATTGTTGGTCCATCGAATGGCATGCGGCCAACAACCATCCGAAATACCAAACATCCCAGCGCATAAACATCCGTTGAAGCGGTGCAAGCGGTGTTAGGGTTGGCAAACTCAGGCGCTGCGTACCAGCCTGGTGTTTCTTTTACATCAAGCCATGCCGCCGACTGATCTTGCCTCGGTACGGCTGGTGGTTGCGAAGGGTCTCGCAGCAAGATCGTTTTGCCCGCTTTGGTAATCCATATTCGGTCGGCTCGCACGCTACCATGGACTAGGTTCATGGAGTGCATTGCCAGCAGCGCGGCGGCGACTTCATTTGCGATCGTGAGTGCTTGCCGCCGATCAACTTTCTTTTTCTTGCTGGTCAGTTCGCTGAGGCAGTTGCCAGCTGGCAGTGGCGAAAACAATTCGATTCCCGCTGCACGAGAACCAGTAACCTGAAAACCCTGAAGCGAGTCTGCGCTGACGGCGCAGTGAGATTGCAACAAAGAAAATTGTGCGGCGGTGACTTGGTTTGCTGCAGCGCGGATCAGGTACCCGCGCTCGCGGTCTTGGATTTTTTGGGCAGGCATCCAGTAGCTTAAAGGGACCGCGACCTGACCTGATGTCTGAATAAAGTCACCGTGCCGAATATCAGCGGCACCCGGAGTGAGTACATATTCAGACTGAAACTCCGTCAAGAAATCACGCTCTACCAACCATTGGGCAAGTTGGGATGCGTCCGACGCTGGGGAGCCAGTCTCGTTGGCATACTCGTTTGCCAATTGTTTACAGTCGGCTGCCTGGGCGGCGCCGCTCTGTACAAGTCTGGTCCAGAATTCACTTAGGCCGATTGACATTGAACCCTAGGAATCCGGGGCGGTGAAAAATACGGGGAAACCATTTACACACAGCATAATCGATATGCCAGTTATCTCCATCTCGGCAATTCAAGTTTCGAGATCCACCAAGGGCACCTTGAACCCCGATAACGTGGCCAATTCCATGATTCGTTGATTGTTAATCCCACTTGGTTGTCATTTTCGAGAGTCGTGTAGAAGTCCCCGGAAAGCAAAGCTAGACTTATCCGTCAAAATCCCACTGTGGTAGTGAAACAACACGTCTTTCGCATCCTAGCACTGCACACCCGAGTCCAGCAAGTTGAACATCGTCTTTCTGACCACCGAGGCGGTACCGTATGCAAAAACGGGCGGGCTGGCGGATGTATGTGGAGCGCTGCCCGCCAAAATCGAATCTCTCGGGCATCAATGTGCGGTGATCATGCCCGCATTCAGTTGCATCCACAACGCGGGACTTTCGATTGAAACAACCGACATCAGTTTTGCGATACCGATTGGTGACAAGCTTGTCGGTGCACGTCTTTTAAAAGGCAAGCTGCCTGAAAGCAACGTTACGGTCTGGTTCATCGATCAACCTCAATACTTTGCTCGTGAATCTCTGTATGGCGATGGCGGCGGTGATTATCCAGACAATGCGGAAAGATTCGCATTCTTTGCTCGCGCTGCGATGCATGTAATCGAACGCATCTCAATGGCAGTCGACATTGTGCACTGCAACGATTGGCAATCCGCACTCGTGCCAGCGCTGATGCGTGCAGAACCGACCAAGCACGACTGGATCTCACGTGCTGCGAGCGTCCTGACGATTCACAATCTAGCCTATCAAGGAAGATTTCCATCCGAAGACTTCAAGTGGATGGGGCTGGACTGGGACCACTTCAAGCCCGAGTCGTTTGAGTTCTATGGGTATCTGAATTATCTAAAAACCGGAATCATCACGGCCGACATGGTCACGACGGTCAGTCCGCGATACGCACAAGAAATTCGTACTCCTGAACACGGATGCGAGTTGGATACTGTTCTGTCCGCGCGTGGACAGCATGTTGTTGGCATTATCAACGGTATTGATCCGCAAGTCTGGGATCCGGCAAGCGATCCTATGCTGCCCAAGAATTACAGCGTTGACGACTGGAAAGCCGGCAAGCTGGAAAACAAGAAGGCGCTTTTAAGCGAATTCGGTGTTGTGGGCGACGACGCGGTGCCACTGATTGGATTGGTAGGGCGGTTGGCGGAACAAAAAGGATGGGATTTGATTTTGCCAGTTCTGGAAAGGCATCTTGAACAAAAGCGGCCAACCCAATGGGTTGTGCTTGGCAGCGGCGATCGGAATTATGAACGTGAGTTGGAAAGACTTGCGAATGCCTTTCCAAATCGCTTTGCACTGTATGTTGGCTTTAGTGACAAACTCGCGCATCAAATCGAAGCAGCGTCGGATGTTTTTGTCATGCCCAGTCGATACGAACCGTGTGGGCTTAATCAACTGTACAGCTTGCGATATGGAACCGTTCCTGTCGTCGCTGACACTGGTGGCCTCGCGAATACGGTGATCGATTGTTCCGAATCAACTCTTAGCGATAAAACAGCAACCGGGTTTCTGATGAAGGGCCGATCCGTAGACGCTTTGGATGCTGCGATCGGCCGCGCTCTGGAAATTCGCTACCACGATCCTGATCATTGGCAGCAGCTTGTATGCACCGGCATGCATCAAGATTGGTCATGGAGGAAAAGTGCGATCCAGTACTCTCAGCTTTACGAGAAAACGCTTTCCCTTAATGAAGCGAATCGAAAAACCACGCGCAAATAAAACGAAACGGCGTTAAAACTAGAGCCTCGCCAGGACGGTAGAACGACATCTTGTGAGCAATCGTTAGTTGTAGAACTGCCGTGCCGTCATCAGCAATAACGTCGGATGCCTCGGAGCTAACCTTCATGCTTGACGCTACGAAATCGAATCGCATTGAAACCGAATTGGTGACTGGAAACTCACATCATGCTGAGACAAACGTCAAAGTACATCGTCGGATGGATGTGCTGACCGGCAAAGCGATTTTGTTTGCTCCATCGCGCGGTGATCGACCGAATCAATTTACGGAATCCTGTCGCCCAAACGAAGTACCGCCCGATACTGCTTGCCCATTTTGCCGTGGCGCCGAGAGTCAAACTCCGAAAACTGTTTGGGCTGGCAAGGTCTCCTCTTCAGCGACTCGAGGCGAATTGGATTTCGAAACAGCGCAAGGCGAGTTGGCGAATTCGATTCCCGACTGGTTGGTTCGCGTTGTCCCAAACAAATATCCTGCCGTGAATTTGGGCGAAACGACTAACAATCACAGCAAGAAAAACTGCAAGTCTGATTCTCTTTTTCAATCTGCGGAAGCTTTTGGTGCGCATGAAGTGGTGATCGAATCGCCTCGGCATGTTTCCGAGTCAAAACAACTGGACTTGGCCGAAGCGACACTTACCTACCATGCATTTCGGGATCGAATCGCCAATTGGTATGACCATCCGCAAATCAAATACATCAGTGCATTCAAAAACTCGGGTGCCGCAGCGGGCGCGTCGTTGGTTCACACCCACAGCCAGTTGATCGCGACGGATTTTTTGCCACCAGGAGTTGCCAACCAAATCGAACGCATGAATCACCATCGTGCGAAAACGGGTTGCTGTTTGCATTGTGACCTGCTTCGAGCCGAATTGGCTGAATCGACCAGAATAGTTGCAAAAACCGAACACTTGGTTGCCTATTGTCCCTTCGCGTGCAGCAGTCCGTTGATGATTCGCATCGTACCAATTGCTCATCAAAGTCGATTTAGCGAAGCAAGCAACAAAACGGTCGAGGAATTGGCGCGTCTGGTGTCTCGCATTAGTTGCTGGATTGACCAACTGTGTCCAGGCACCGCACACAATGTCTTGCTTCATACGCAGCCGCCCGCAGCGGAAGGTAGCGAGGACTCATTTCACTGGAATCTGGAATTCGTACCCCGTCTGACAAGTTTGGCGGGTTTTGAGTTCAGTAGCGATTGCGTTATCAATCCGCTGCTGCCAGAAAAGGCCGCGAAGCTTTATCGGGGATGCAGCGACGCGGAATCACCGCGCAAAGTGGTTTCACCAATCCGATAATGACTGGAGACAGGACTCGTCAAAGCAAAACGGGTGAACTTTAACGCTCCCGTGCGCCGATATTTTGGCCGTGGATGAAAGTTGGACTAGTTCATATCATCCACTGAGCGGTAAGTTTTGATCCTGACGGTTGTAACCAACTCTCCCGAATAAAACGGTTACACTCGAATATTGCAAAACCCTCGCTTGTCCCATCCATAGCGTCACACACCCAAGACTTTATCATGGACCCGCACGTCAAACTTTGCTTGGTCTTGCATAATCATCAGCCCATCGGCAACTTTGATGGTGTCTTTGAACAAGCCTACCAGGATAGCTACATGCCGTTCCTGGATGTGTTTGAGCCTTATCAGCACTTGCAGATTTCGCTACACACATCTGGCCCATTGATGATGTGGTTAGCCGAAAGGCATCCTGAATACATTGATCGCCTGCGCGCATTGGTCGAAGCTGATCGCATCGAAATCATTGGCGGTCCGCAATACGAACCGATCATGGTCATGCTGCCACGACGTGACCGCGTCGGGCAAATCAAGACTTACGGACAATGGTTGAATCAAACACTTGGTGTCACACCTGCCGGCATGTGGACTCCTGAACGAGTTTGGGAGTCATCGCTAACCAGCGACATCTCGGACGCCGGAATTCAGTACACCGTCCTGGATGACTTTCACTTTCGTGCTGCCGGTTTGTCTAACGAGGAATTGACGGGATATTTCTTGACCGAAGATGACGGACGAATGCTACGGATCTTTCCTGGTTCGGAGCAACTTCGCTACACGATTCCTTTCCAGTCGCCCGAAGCAACGATCGATCACTGTCGAGAAGTTGCCCAGCGTTCGCCTGGCGCGGTTTTGACATTCGGAGACGACGGCGAAAAATTCGGAACTTGGCCCGATACCAAAGCCCATGTTTACGAAAATGGGTGGCTGCGCAATTTCTTTGACGCACTGACTGAAAACCGCGAGTGGTTGCACACGCTGTCACTAGCCGAAGCCGTCAGACTGACGGAGCCTGCCGGCAAAGTTTACTTGCCCGATTGCAGTTACCGAGAGATGACTGAGTGGGCATTGCCAACGAAAGCCCAAGAATCTTTCGACGAAGTCGTCCACGAAATGGAAGACCATCAGCGGTGGGCAGACCTAAAGTCATTTGTGCGCGGTGGCTACTGGCGAAACTTCAAAACGAAGTATGACGAAACCAACGAGATGTACGCTCGGATGATGCACGTCAGCCGCCGACTCGCTGAAGCCGAAACGTCCGGTATCGATCCCAGCGAATTGAATGTCATTCGTGATCATCTGTATCGCGGACAGTGCAATTGCCCGTACTGGCACGGTGCATTCGGAGGGATCTATTTGCCACACCTCCGCAACGCTGTCTTTCATGAACTGATCAAAGCCGACACGTTGCTAGACAAAGTCAATGGTATCAGTGCCGACACAGTGCAAGCATCAGCGGACGATTACAACTTTGACGGTCAACAAGAAGTCCGGCTCAGCAATGACAAACTTTGTGTCTGGGTTTCACCAGGCAAAGGTGGTCGGATCTATGAAATGGATGTCCGCGATATTAGCCACAACTTGCTGGCGACGCTACAGCGCCGCCCTGAAAGTTACCATCGTAAAGTTCTTTCGGGTCCTAGCCCCGATGGTGATGACGTAGCCAGCATTCATGACCGTGTTGTATTCAAGCAAGCCGACCTGGATCAACGACTGCACTACGATAAGTTTCCTCGTAAAAGTTTGATGGACCATTTTTACGATGAAAGCACAACCCTTGACGCTGTCGCCAAGGGCCACGCCGAAGAACGCGGTGACTTCGTTGATCTGCCATTCGAGACCAAGCTGCGCCGCGGTGCTGGCAAGGTCCAAGTACAAATGAAACGCGATGGAAATGCATGGGGAATCCCCGTCACATTGACCAAAGCGATCACCTTGCATGCAGGTAGCAACCAAATCGAAATCACTTACATGCTGGAAGATTTGCCGCCAGGACAACCGCTGCACTTCGCGGTTGAATTCAATTTCGCTGGACTACCATCCGGCGCGGACGATCGGTACTTTAGCGATTCCGATGGCAACCGACTCGGTCAATTGGGCGAGCAGCTGGATCTTCAAGATGCAACTGGCTTGAGCCTCTCAGATCGTTGGCTGGGAATCGATGTCAGCCTGAACATTGATCAGCCAAGCGGGATCTGGGCGTTTCCAATTGAAACGGTCAGCCAAAGTGAAGGCGGATTTGAACTGGTTCATCAAAGCGTTTGCGTTCAACCTCATTGGCTGGTTCGAGGCGATGCAGAGGGACGTTGGGCAGCACAGATGACGATCAATTCAATCTGCGAGCCGCAGGCCAACTCAAGCCAAGAACAGCAAGTCATCAGACTCTGATTTTTGCTTCGCTAATGCACGCACGCTTTTCGATCGATTCGATAAGTTGATGATGATTGCCACCGCAATGATTTGTAGTAACGCAATCATCAGGGGCGGCACCCCACTGATCCTTTCAAAGCTGACTCGGATCCATGCCGGTTGCAGGCTGCGCTGTTGGTCGATGAGTGCGTTGATATCGGGCTGCACGATCGGCTGTGCCCAGGCAGATGCGTCTTCCCAGCCGTACGGTGTCAGCCGCCAGCCTTGGGGAATCACCGCATTCGAAGCAAGCGCGGAACTCGGTTCCATCGCCTGCGGCGGCGGTCCCGGCAGCGGGGTCAGCGGATCGATGGCGCCAGCGATCATCGGCGTCCAGCAGAATCCGAAAACCCAGATCGCCAGAATTGTCTTTTTGCGTACACTAAAATCCATAACGTGACGCAATGCAGTTGCCGGTCCACTTGCGGCGAAAATCCATGGCTGAAGGCCTAAATCACGTCAATTGAGGTGTTTTTAGGTTTGTGAAGCCGGCTTCTTGCAGCGGACTGTTGACATTTTGCAACATGAACGGGTTTAACATGGTTGATAAAAAGCCACGTTTCGTGCCAGGGAACCACAATGATTTATCGCTTCTGCGCTATTGCGTTGCTGACATTCACTTTTGCCGCCGAACTTCTAGCTCAAGACACCGTCGGCGATCCCATCGCGGTCAAGGATTTCTCGTTACCCTCGGCTGATGGCACAACGATTCGTTTGCTTGACGATCAAACTGAATTTCAAGTCGTCTGTTTCTTGGGGACCGAATGTCCTCTGGCTAAAATCTACGGACCTCGTCTGCAAGAAATGGCAGATCGGTTTGGCAAACGTGTTCGCTTTGTTGGAGTCAACAGCAACGTGCAAGACTCGATGGACGATATCAAGTCGTACGCTGAAATACACAAAATCCAGTTTCCAATCGTCAAAGACTACGATCGGCTAGTCGCGCTGAATATGAAAGCGACACGCACACCAGAAGTGATCGTCATCGACCAGGACAAGAAGATTTGCTACCGCGGTCGCATCGACGATCAGTATCAACCTGGAATCGTGCGTGCAAAACCCACTCGGCGAGAACTGTACGACGCACTTCAACAATTGACTTCCAATAAAACGGTTTCGACGCCGGTCACGCAACCAGCTGGATGCTTGATTGCAATGCCCAAAAAGAACGTGACCGATTCACCCACCGTGACCTACTGCGCTCAAGTCAGCCGAGTTCTGCAGAAGCACTGCATCGAATGCCATCGCAGCGGCGAAATCGGTCCGTTTGCCCTTGATGATTACGACGAAGTAGTCGGATGGGCCGACATGATGGTCGAAGTCATTGACCAGAATCGAATGCCACCGTGGCACGCAAGTTCTGAGCACGGTGAATTCGTCAATGCAAGACAAATGCCGGAAACGGACAAGCAGCTGATTCGCGATTGGGTTGATCAAGGCGCACCGTTTGGTGACGCTAGCGCGTTGCCAAAGCCGATCCACTTTCAATCGGGCTGGCGACTGCCCAGTGAACCGGACGCCATCATTGAAATGAACCAGGAAGGCTTCAAGGTTCCTGCTGACGGGATTGTCGAATATCAATATTTCGTTGTTGATCCCAAGTTCACAGAAGACCAATGGGTTTCCGCTGCACAGGTCATTCCTGGCAATGCCGCTGTCGTTCATCACTGCATTGCCTTCATTCGTCCACCGGATGGTGCCGACTTTCGCGACTTTGGGGTCCTTGCAGGTTACGTTCCGGGTCAAGTAGGAACCGAGTTACCTGCTGGTTATGCACGACGAATTCCTGCCGGCGCAAAAATCGTATTCCAGATGCATTACACGCCCACCGGCAAAGCGGAAGCCGACCGCACAAAAATTGGACTGGTCTTTGCCGACAAAGAATCCGTTACCCATGAAGTGATGGCGTTGGTGGGGATCGAACAGAATTTTGAGATACCGCCAAACCGCGACGGCTATACGGTGAAAGGTGATCTGGGTTGGCGGCCTGCAGATGGCGAACTGTTGTCGATGGCACCCCATATGCATTTGCGAGGCAAGTCGTTCCGTGTGATCGCTCAGCGTGATTCCAAAGACGAAGTCATCCTGGACGTACCCCACTACGATTTCAACTGGCAACATAACTACGATCTCAAATCACCGATCAAATTGAATTCGTTGAAGGGAGTTCAGTTCGAGGCAACGTTTGATAACTCCAGCGACAATCCCACCAACCCTGAGCCCAATGAATATGTCACATGGGGTGACCAAACCTGGCAAGAGATGGCCGTGATCTTTTTTACCGTCGCACGACCACTTGCGCAGCCCAAACAACAAAACTTGTCGTCGGTCAGCTCGGATGAAATTCGCAAGGCAGTAGAAACAGCCGTTGAACAAAAACGAAATCAAGCTCGAGAATTCGCCAAGGCTTACATCAAACGCTTGGACAAGAATGGCGACAACCAACTCTCGGATCACGAATTGCCCAAGTCCGTCAAGATGTTCGGATACTTCGACAGCAACCGCGACAAAGTCATCAGCGAAGACGAAGTGGCGGCGCAATGGCTATATCGTCACTAGCGCTTTAACCAGACTCAGAAACCTTTGAGCCGCAGGGCGATAGCCCCGGTTTCGAGC
>CAYNNP010000196.1:0-12660 GCA_964398215.1 uncultured Pirellulaceae bacterium
AGCGAGGGACAATCAATCTTGACTCGGTCCCTCGCTCACGCTTCGGGTTACCAAAGAAACGCGACTGCAAAACTCACGCCATGGGGGCGTATGCACACTAACACAGCCTGCTTACTCGCCGTCGTCGTCTTTTTTGTACTTATCGAGCCTTCGGTAGATTGTTCTTGGGGCGATGCCTAGAACTTTGGCGGCTTCTTCTCGGTTGTTGCTGGTCAGCTTTAGCGTTTCTTCGATCGCCCAACGCTCAATGACCGCCATCTCTTGGCCGATTAGATCCGACGGTCCGGAAGACGTCGGCGACGCAGCGTTTTCGTCTGACGATTCAGAGCTACTTGGCGGATTTGGTTTTACACCAACACTTGCCGGTTGCGGATCGGAATCGCTGGCAAGCTCTGGTGGCAGATCGTCTAGGTCAAGAGTCCCGTCAGTATCCAAGACGATCATGGTTTCAACAAAGTTGCGGAGTTGACGAACGTTGCCTGGCCAATCGTAGGCAAAGAACCTTTTCGTGGCCGCCGGAGTGAAGTGCGCGGCCTTCTTCTCATAGCGGCGCAAAAACATGCGGCGAAAGTGATCCATCAGTGGAACGATGTCGTCTTTGCGGGCGCGAAGTGGCGGCAGTTCGATGGTGACAACTTTCAACCGGTGGTAGAGGTCTTCGCGAAAGTTGCCGGCTTGGATCATGTCTTCCAGTGGCTGATTCGTTGCGGACACCAGACGCACGTTCACCTTTTGCGATTTATTGCCGCCAACACGCGTGACTTTACTCTCTTCCAAGACACGCAAGAGTTTGATTTGAGTCGCAGCTGGCATGTCGCCGACTTCATCCAGAAACAAAGTCCCACCGTTGGCATACTGAAACGCGCCTTCGCGATCCGCCACCGCCCCGGTAAACGAACCTTTCACGTGCCCGAACAACTCGCTTTCAACCAAGTTCTCTGCGATAGCACCTGTGTTGATTGCCACGATGCGTTTGTTGCGCCGTGAACTGTTTTGGTGGATCGCTTGAGCAATGACTTCTTTGCCCGTACCGTTCTCGCCGGTGACCAGGACAGTTGCGTCAGTCGCCGCGATACGGCGTACGCGATCAATCACTGCCTGCATTTCCTTGCTGGTACAGATGATCCCTTCAAAGCCGAACTTTTCATCCAACCGTTGCCGCAGCTCTGTATTCTGTTTCCGCAGCCAAACTGCGCCACCCGCTTTTTCTGCAATCGCTCGCAAGCGTTTGGGTGTTACTGGTTTTTCCAGAAAGTTAAAAGCGCCCAGTTGCATCGCTTCGACGGCTCGTGGCACAGTCGCGTGGCCGGTCAACATCACGACTTCGCAATCTGGCAACCGCTGGCGAGCCATCGCCAAGACTTTCATTCCATCGACATCGTTCATCACCATATCGGTAATGATCACGTCGAAGGTTTCGCGTTGAATCAATTCAGCCGCTTCCGGGCCGCTGGTTGCGGTCGTGACTTGATAGCCGACCTTCTCCAAACTCTCCGTTGTTGCTCTGGCGAGCGCGGCTTCGTTATCGACGACCAGCACTCGCAAGCTTTCGGGTGAATAATCACTAGGGTCGTTTTCAATTGGTTCAAGTTTCGTCATGCAAAGTTTCGCAGCTGAACAAATGTACTAACAAAAAATACCAAAAACTGACATCCACACTCAAAGTACAACGGGATCTCAACCGAAGAGTCTGTTATAGCCAGTGAGGGAAAACCCGCGAAGGTTACCCTCAACAACGCGTGATTGCAGATCTAGCCAAAACGTCTCCAATCTAAAACGCGTTAGCAAAGTCTTTCGCCCCAAAGACTTTGCCACTTAATAGCTCCTGCGGTTAGCTGCCCCATCCGCAGGGGCTATTTTTATGCGCTGCTCGAATCACGTCGTTTGACCAGAGCAAAATTGGAAATGTTTACGGCGCCGAGTCGTTACTCCGATTCCGCGTACCGCTTTTGCAACGACATCACCTTGAGTGGTCCCTCTTTGGTTGCTTTCATGGCTCGTACCGCAGCATCGGCGGCATGGATTGTAGTAATGCAAGGCACACCAGCCTGAACAGCGGCAGCCCGGATCTTGCCTTCGTCGGTCCTGGCACCTTTTCCATTTGGCGTATTCAGGATCAACGAAACATCATCGTTCTTTAGAAAATCGATCAGGTTCGGATGGCCCTCGGCAACTTTCTTGATCGCTTGAACCTCCACACCGCCCTCTTGCATCCGCGCCGCTGTGCCAGCCGTCGCCAGCAGCTCGTGGCCCAATTCCAAAAGTGCTTTGCCCAGTTCGACCGCGTGGTCTTTGTGACGGGCAGAAAGACTCATGAAAATCTTTCCGGACGTTGGCAGCAGTGTACCGGCGGCAAGTTGGCTTTTTGCGAACGCGAGCGAGAACTTTTCGCTGACGCCCATGACTTCGCCGGTGCTCCGCATTTCGGGGCCAAGCACAATGTCGACGCCCGCAAACTTTCTGAAAGGAAACACACTTTCTTTGATCGAAACATGTCGCGGAATCGGTTCCTTTGACACACCCAATTCCTTGAGCGACATGCCCGCCATGACTTTCGTCGCGATATTTGCCACGGGAGTTCCCGTCGCCTTGGCAACAAACGGGACCGTCCGGCTTGCCCGTGGATTGACTTCCAGAATATACAAAGTGGGTTTGCTGTCCTCGATCTTGATCGCAAACTGGATGTTCATCAAACCGATCACGTCCAGACGCTTTGCTAACTTCTTGGTTGCTTCGCGAATTTCAGCCAAGATCGGTTGTGTCAAACTGAAAGGTGGAATCGCACATGCCGAATCGCCCGAGTGCACGCCGGCTTCTTCGATGTGTTCCATGATTCCCATGATGACACATTCGTTGCCATCGGAGACCGCATCGACATCGACTTCGGTGGCGTCTTCGAGGAACCGGTCGATCAAAACAGGCTGGCCATCAGCAACGATAAACGCTTCGGCGACATACCGTTCGAATTGCGTTTGGTCGTAGCAGATTTCCATCGCTCGGCCACCCAGTACAAAACTGGGACGGACCAGAGAAGGGTAACCGATGCGTTTTGCTTCGCCCCGAGCCTCGTCCATGTTACGAGCGATCCCACTGGGCGGCTGGCGAAGCTCCAGTTCGTCGATCAGTTTTTGGAACAGTTCGCGGTCCTCAGCGGCCTCGATCGTTTCGACACTCGTACCGATGATCGGAACGCCTGCTTCCTTTAGGCCGCGTGCAAGATTGAGCGGGGTTTGTCCGCCGAACTGAACGATCACGCCATCCGGCTGAATCGCGTCGCAAATGTTCAAAACGTCTTCGATCGTCAGTGGCTCGAAAAACAGAATATCCGAAGTGTCGTAATCCGTACTGACCGTCTCGGGGTTACTGTTGACCATCACACTTTCGATGCCCATTTCACGCAGAGCGAAACTGGCGTGACAGCAACAATAATCGAACTCGATTCCTTGGCCGATTCGATTCGGGCCGCCGCCCAAAATCACGACTCGTTTCTTGTCACCCTTGGCAGGCAACTCGTCCTCGATTTCATAAGTGCTGTAGTAATACGGCGTGTAGGCCTCGAACTCGGCCGCGCAAGTATCAACACTTTTGAAAACCGGTCTGACGCCCAGTTCCAGTCGCCGAGCGCGAACCTTTGACTCCATCGTGGAAAGCAGATTTGCGATTTGCCGATCGGAAAATCCATGGCGTTTTGCGATCCAAAGATCATCGCGAGTGATCGCGTCCAATGATCCGATCGCGGCCAGTCGATCTTCTTCTTCGATGATTTGCGCCAAGTGATCCAAGAACCAGAGATCAATATGCGTTAGTTCGTGGATCTCGTTGATCGTCGAGCCGTTTTTCATTGCATAGCGAATGTAGAAAATTCGCTCCGCGCCCGGCGTGCTGAGCTTGGCACGTATCTCGTCTTTGTCGGGCTGGTTTTCGGTTCCCCACAGATCGCGGTTATCACAACCGAGCCCAAAAGCGCCGACTTCCAAGCCACGCATGGCCTTTTGGAACGATTCCCGGAAAGTCCTACCGATCGCCATCGTTTCACCAACGCTCTTCATTTGCGTCGTCAGTGTCGCGTCGGCTTCCGGGAACTTCTCAAAAGCGAACCGAGGAATTTTGGTGACAACATAGTCAATCGTCGGCTCAAAACATGCCTTGGTTTTCTGGGTGATATCGTTTGGCAGTTCCCACAATCGGTAGCCGACAGCCAGTTTCGCAGCGATCTTTGCGATCGGAAAACCAGTCGCTTTACTGGCCAAGGCGCTGGAGCGGCTGACACGCGGGTTCATTTCGATCACGATCATCCGTCCCGACTTGGGCTCGATCGCAAACTGAATGTTACTGCCGCCAGTTTCAACACCGATTTCACGGATCACTGCCAACGACGCATCACGCATCCGTTGGTATTCTTTGTCAGTTAAAGTCTGTGCGGGCGCGACGGTGATCGAATCGCCCGTGTGGACGCCCATCGCATCAAAGTTCTCGATGCTACAAATGATCACGACATTGTCATCGTGGTCCCGCATCACCTCCATCTCGTACTCTTTCCAGCCGATGATGGATTCTTCGATCAAAACTTCGGTGACCGGCGACTGATCCAATCCGCTTTGCACTAGCGTATCAAAATCGTCTTTGTTGTAAGCGATCGCCGAACCGCTGCCACCCATCGTGAAGCTTGGACGCACAACGGCAGGCAAGCCGGTTTTTTCGAGTGCCGCGCGGGCTTCTTCCAAAGTATGAACCGTGTATCCCTCGCAGACATCCAAGCCGATTTTTTCCATCGCAAGCTTGAACTTGTCGCGCTCCTCAGCCTTGGCAATCACGTCCGCCTTCGCACCAATCAGCTCGACGCCGTGTTTTTCCAGCACACCGTTGGCTTCTAAGTCCATGGCGATGTTCAGGCCCGTCTGCCCACCAAGCGTTGGCAACAGCACATCGGGTTTTTCCTCAGCAATGACTTTCTCAACCATCTGCCAAGTCAACGGCTCGATATAGGTTGCGTCGGCCATGTTTGGATCAGTCATGATCGTGGCCGGGTTACTATTGACCAACACAACCTCGTAGCCTTCTTCACGAAGAGCCTTGCAAGCTTGGGTGCCGGAATAGTCAAACTCGCAAGCCTGACCGATCACAATGGGTCCGCTTCCGATCAGCAAGATTTTATGGATGTCGTCGCGACGTGGCACAGATTCGGTTCCTAGGTGCGTTGGCCGTCATTGGCCAATTTGTTTTGTTAGCGTGCACATGATCAGCGGGACGCAGCTGCTCAGTCATTTTCGTGCAAATCTTGCTCTCGCAAAATTTCGACGAGGATAGCAAAAAAGCGACTGGGCGCAGAGGACCGGCAATCCGATTTTCGCGCGCTTTACAGCGCAAAAACGCCTCGTAAAACGCATAGCGAAAGTCGTCATTACTTTTGGCAAACCACCTAAAACGAAGGTCTTGACGACTTTCGCTATGGCCTTTCGATCAAGAGCGACGGCGGACAGCGGCACTAGCGTGTGAATTCGTCCCATTGAAACGAGCAAAAGCGGGCGATATGTTCTACTATTTGCAGGGCACGCAAAATAGCTAAGGGATTCTGGCGAGTCTTCTCTGATCACGGAAAGCCGTCGAGCTGGATCGAATCAGCGGGCAATCATTCTCTTTTTTAATGGCGGCGAGTGCCATGCAGTTCTCCAGTCGTCAGAAAAGGGTGCTGTTGACGCGGAAAAGACTGCGCGTGCTGAACGCATTCCTGGATGCTGGCGAGTCTACGATGAGGATTAAGTTTTATGGGTGATGCGGGAATTGCAGAGCGATCTGCCTTGGAAGTGTTGAACCAGGATTTTGGGCTGCCTGATTTTCGTGAAGGCCAGCGGGCCGTCATTGATCGGCTTCTGGAAAGCAAGAACGTTGCCGCCGTTTTTCCCACCGGCGGCGGCAAAAGCCTGTGTTACCAATTGCCCAGCCAGATGTTTTCCGGAACAACGGTCGTTGTGTCACCGCTGATTGCTTTGATGAAAGATCAATGTGATGCGTTGGCCGCAAAAGGAATCAAGGCGGCGCGGCTGGACAGCAGTCTTTCCGGTGAAGAATATCGCAGGGTGACATCGGGTATCCGCTCCGGCGAGATCAAATTGCTGTATGTCGCTCCCGAGAGGTTTTTTAACGAAAGGTTTTTGGCTTCGATTGGGCAGCTGGACGTTTCGTTGTTCGCGATCGACGAAGCTCACTGCATCAGCCAATGGGGTCACAATTTTCGGCCGGATTACTTGAAGCTCGCGGAGCTGGCAAAGTCGCTTTCGGCAAAACGTATTTTGGCGCTAACGGCCACCGCGACCCCAGGGGTTTTGGAAGACATTCGACAGGCGTTCGACATCGCACCGGATGATGCAATCGTCACCCAGTTCTTTCGCCCAAACTTGGCGCTCCGCAGCAACATTGTTGAACCGGCAGAGCAATACGATTTGTTGCTGCATCGGTTACAGGATCGCAAACGAGGATCCACGCTGGTTTATGTTTCGCGTCAAAAGACAGCAGAGCATCTGGCGGAACGATTGGTGGATGATGGATTTGATGCGGTTGCCTACCACGCGGGCATGGATTCCGAAGTTCGCAATAGCGTGCAAACTGCTTTCATCGAAAAAACGGATCAGATCGTCGTGGCAACGATCGCATTTGGGATGGGGATCGACAAGTCGGACATTCGGTACGTCTATCACTTCAACCCGCCAAAGTCGTTGGAGTCATACGCGCAAGAGATCGGCAGGGCCGGACGCGATGGCACCGATGCTATCTGCGAAATGGTCCTGAACCCCGACGACCGCATCGTGCTGGAGAACTTTACCTACGGTGATACGCCATCGCGGCACAATATCGGTCGCTTCATCGATATGATTGCCGGGCAGCCCGACGAATTCTATGTATCGCACTATCGTCTTTCGTACGAAACCGACATTCGTATTTTGGTTGTGCGAACGTTGCTAACGTACCTGGAATTGGAAGGCTACATCAAAGGGACTTCGCCGCGATACGATTCGTACAAGGTCCAGCCCAGCGTTTCATCGAAGGAAATCCTGTCGCATTTTGATGGCGAACGCCGCGACTTTGTTGCCGCCGTGCTAGGGTCGCTTACCAAAGGCCGGACATGGTTCATGCTGAATATGGCTGTGACGGCAAAGCGATTGGATGTGCCTCGCGAACGAATTGTAAAGGCCATCGAATACATGTCCGAAAAAGGGTGGATGGAAGTCAAAGTATCGGACTTGGTCCACGGCTACCGATGGCTAAAACGTTTTGATGAACCCAAGCTGTTGTCGGACGACTTGTTCGCTCGGTTAGAAAAACGTGAGGTCCAAGAGGTCGCGCGGATGGACCAAGTCTTTGATCTTGCCAAAGCGGAAGTTTGCCAAGCGGCGATGCTGTCGAACCACTTTGGTCAAGAGCTTGAATCGCCCTGCGGAACGTGCAGTTTCTGTATTGGCGAGGGGCCGATGGAGATGCCCGTCCGGCGCGAGCGGAAGCTTGGAACGTCGGTCGCGAAGCTCGTCGACGAGGTCACAGCGGAGTATCCCGACCACTTGGTGTCGGTGCGAGACAAGGCGCGTTTCCTGTGTGGATTGTCTTCGCCCAGATTCGTCCGCGCCCGCCTGACCCGTCACGATTCCTTCGGAGTCTGCGACCAGATCCCATTCCAAGATGTGATGCAGCAGCTATCCGAGATGGAATAAAGTTTTCAGCCAGTTCGTAGTACCGGCTTCAGCCGGAATCCGTTCTTTCTCAAGAGCCATTCGTTCCGAACGGCACCGCCTAAAAGCGGGACTACGAACTTGAAACACTCTAGCTTTTTGTTGACCATACTCGTGGAACGTGGTCGTCCCATTGAACGTGAATCGTATTTGGGTTGCAGCACACAGGGCAGTCTTCGATGTACGACTGTTGATCACCTTCGGTGGGATCCAGCGGAATCACAATATCTTCTCCGCACGAATCGCAAACATACGAACCGTCGTTTTCATAGCTCGAGTATTCTTCTTGTTCATCATCCATGAGGCGAACTACTGAATCGTTGCGAGCACTTCGCCGGTAGTGACCTGCTGGCCGACCGCTACATTGATCGCTTGGATCGTTCCGCCGGCCGGTGCAGGGACTTCCATTTCCATTTTCATGGCTTCCAAAATAACAATCGCCTGCCCTTCGTCAACTTTGTCTCCGACCTTTGCCACAACCCGGTAGACAGCGCCTGGCATCTGAGCGATCACTTCGGTTGCCGGTCCCGATGCCGTTGTTGATGCGGCAGCCGGCGATCCCTCTCCCTGATCCTTGATACCGACACGATAGACTTTTCCGTCGACCGTCACCATGTCCTGTTCGATCGCCATGAAGATGTCTTTGCCATTGACCGTCACGGTGTATTGCGCCGTTCCGCTAGTAGCGACGACTCCGGAATCGGCGGCCGGTTTGGACTTGTCAATCTTGCGTACACCAACTTCCGCTTCACCCTTCAAGAACCGGATGCCTTTGTCCTTGCACGCCGCAGTGATGAAAATATTTTCATCCGTGATCGGCAAACCAGCTTCTTGCAAAGCCGCTTTGGCGGGCTCGATCCCTTTGTTTGGATCGGCATCGTTCAGCTCCAAGACCAGCTTGGTCGTGGGTTCAAGTTCCAATTGGTCCTTGGCAAGTTGGACGATTTCTGGATCTGGCGGGACAGGGGTTTTGCCAAAGTATCCCAGTACCATGCGTCCGTACGGCTCCGCGATCTTTTTCCACGGGCCGAACATCACATTGTTGAACGCCTGCTGAAAGTAAAACTGGGACACTGGGGTGACCGACGTCCCGAACCCGCCGCGCCGAACCACTTCGCTCATCGCCATGATGATTTCAGGGTACTTTTCCATGATCCCGTTATCACGCAGCATCTGCGTATTCGCAGTCAGCGCGCCACCGGGCATGGGACTCCAAGGAATCAGCGGTTCAACAGTCGTTGCTTCGGGCGGCAAGAAATAGTCGCTCATGCAGTCCTTGAAGACCTCTTCGGCTTCACGAACTTTTTCGACATCGACATCCAGCTCGAAATCGCTGCCACGCAAGGCATGCCACATCACCAAAACATCCGGCTGGCAAGTCCCGCCTGAACACGGCGCCATCGAAAGATCGATCGCATCGGCACCAGCATCCAGCGCCGCCTTGTTCGCCAGCACGCTGACTCCGGCGGTTTCGTGAGTGTGGAAATGGATGAAAGCATCGCTGGGCAATATCTTTCGTGCCGCTGCGATCGTTTCGTAGACCTTGCTGGGAACTGCGGTACCAGACGCATCTTTAAAGCAAACCGCATCGAATGGAATGTCGGCGTCGAGTATTTGCTGAAGCGTTGATGTGTAGAATTCCGCATCATGTGCGCCTTGGCAACCCGGTGGCAGCTCCATCAAAGTCACGCACACTTGATGCTTGAGGCCCGCGTCGGTGATGCACTGCCCGCTGTAGATCAGATTGTTGACGTCATTCAAAGCGTCAAAGTTGCGGATGGTTGTCATCCCGTGTTTCTTGAACAGATCAGCGTGCAACTTGATGATGTCACTGGACTGCGAATCCAGGCCAACGACGTTGACGCCGCGAGCAAGGGTTTGCAAATTCGCATCGGGGCCAGCGGTTTCCCGAAAGGAATCCATCATGTCAAACGCGTCCTCGTTGCAGTAGAAATACAACGATTGGAATCGCGCGCCGCCGCCGGCCTCGAACCAGTTGATACCTGCATCACGAGCTGCTTCGACGGCAGGTAAAAAGTCCTTGGTGAAAACGCGAGCACCGAAGACGGATTGGAATCCGTCCCGAAACGCGGTGCACATGAATTTGACTTTCTTCTTGGCCACGGATTCTTTCGGGGGTAGAGGCGGTTGAAGGTTAGTAGGTTATCTAGGTCAGCACGGACCACAGCACGCCGGCCGCGATCGCCGAACCGATCACGCCAGCAACGTTCGGTGCCATCGCGTGCATCAGCAAAAAGTTCTGTGGGTCTTCCTTTTGGCCGACCATCTGGACGACGCGAGCGGAATCTGGAACAGCAGATACGCCAGCAGCGCCAACAAGTGGATTGATCTTTTCTTTCAGAAACAAGTTCATGAATTTGGCGAACAGCACGCCGCCAGCAGTCGCGACAGCGAACGACAACGCCCCCAAACCAAAAATGCCCAAGCTCTGACGTGTCAAAAAATGGTCCGCTTGTGTGCTGGCACCAACGCTGAAGCCCAGCAAAATAGTGACAATGTCGATGAAGGCTGTTCGGGCAGTGTTCGCCAATCGCTCTGTCACCAAACTTTCTTTCAGTAGGTTGCCGAAAAACAGCATTCCCAGCAACACGATGGCTCCCGGAGCGATCAACGCACAGATCAAAAACGCAACGATCGGAAAGATCATCTTTTCACGTTTGGAAACCTTGCGAGGTGGCTTCATACGAATCAAACGCTCGTCGCGCGTGGTCAGCAATTTCATGATCGGTGGCTGGATCACCGGCACCAATGCCATGTACGAATACGCGGCGATTGCGATTGCGCCCAAAAGTTCAGGTGCTAGCTTCGATGATAAAAAGATCGCGGTAGGCCCGTCCGCACCACCGATGATCCCGATCGCGCCGGCTTCTTGTTGTGTAAAGTCCAGCGCCAACGCTCCCAGGAACGTGGCGAACACGCCAATCTGTGCCGCCGCGCCCAGCAAGATCAGCTTCGGGTTCGACAACATCGTTGAAAAATCGGTCATCGCGCCAATGCCCAGAAAAATCAGCGGCGGATACAAGCCGTAACCAACACCCATGTACAGATAACTCAGCACACTCCCCGGCTTGTACTCGATACCATCGGCCGTATTGATCCATTGGTGAACGTCGTAAACGCTGAGCGACATGCCTTCGATGACGGGAATGTTGCCAACGATGGCACCCATCCCAATCGGAACCAACAGCAAGGGTTCGTAGTCTTTGGTGATCGCTAAAGTGATGAACACAATCCCAACCAGGATCATGATCGTGTTCTCAGGCGTGATGGCCCAAAAACCCGTCGTTTCCAGGAACTTATTGAGGAATTCAAACAAAGTGCTCATCTGGATTCTTCAGCTCTCCACTGGGCGTTGCAAGTTAGGATCAAGAATCTGAATTGGTGCTGGAGGCTTGCCGCATGTGCAGCACGTACCCGATCGCCGCAAGCACCGCGTCATCATCAGGCACCAAACTTTCGGGATGCCCGCTTTCGTTACTGGAACTGCCGTGATGACCTTCCGACTCGGGCCAAACCGTTTCAAGCAACGCTAGGATTTTTGGCAAACACGCGATGAAGATGAAAATCATCACCAACGCCAAAGACACAATCATCATGCCAGAGACGGCAATTGCGATTCCTTCCGAGTCGAGCTCGGCGATGGGTAGCGTTGCGGATAAACCAAGGCTCATGAATGATATGAAAAGCTTGTGCGGAAAAGTTGTCCATCAACAATCGGCAAACCCGAACTTGTCGGATCCACAGTCGCACAGGATATCCGACAAGTACTATCTTTTACATCCCAGCAGATCAAAAATAGCAGACATCAGCCGTTTGAATCACGCGACTTTCTTGCGGCGGTATCCCCAAAAAACACCCCCCAATGCCGCCAGAAATAGATAGGTGGAAGGTTCTGGTACAGCGGAAACTCCTCTGACCTGGATGCCTAGCGATGGATCCGGGTCCGTTGTGAACCGCTCGACGTCAAAAGTTCCACCCGTCGACGATGCATCAAAGCCGTGAAGTTCAAACCGAGCCGACACAACGTTGTCAAAATTTGTCAAATCGATCGTATGAGTTTCGTCAGTCGGGTCGACCGCACCATCGGTAAAAATCGTTTGTGCAGCACCTCCATTGATCGACAGCAAAATGGCAATTTGCTCCGGCCCTGCGCCAGATCGATCGTACTGGATCGTTAGGTCTTCCAAGTCATACACACCGCCGCCCGAATTCCAGCCCCAGCTCAGAAAATCGCCGAGCGAAGTATCCAGCGTCGATGCTGTTGACCAGCCAGATGAATTGAGCGTGATTCCTTGGTTGGCGACCAGGCCAGGTCCGCGCGCGAACTGCAGCGGTGCAACATCAGCAACATTTTGGGCCGCATCCAAATCCGGTGATGGCGCACCAGTAGCCCCATTCGGATTGGTCGTATCGTAACCAATGATCGATACAATGCTCGCAGAAGCAAATGCTGGCGTGACAAGCGAGCACACGAGAGCAATTGTAATGGCGCGAAGCCGTTTAGATTGTTTGTTCAAAGCAGAGATTCCAGTTGTGTGTGGTCAACAACATTACTTTCTCGGACAGTGTAATGCAACGGACCGTGCTGGGTCATTTTGGTAACCCGAAGCGTCAGCGAGGGACCGAGTTTAGATTGTTAAGATTGTTAAGGTTGATTGTCCCTCACTCACGCGTTTTTGAAGTTGCGATTTTTTCATGTGGCGTTTGGTTGTAGGCCGGACCGAGGAGGTGCTCGCGATCAGAGTCCGCAGCCACGAAGTGGCGACATGATGTAGCCATGGGCGCGAGCCCATGGAACCGAAATCGCCACGACGACGTTAGTCCCGAAGGGACGACAGCAGACCCAACGCAACCAATTCATGTCACCCCTTCGGGGCTACGCGTTCGTTTCGATCTCTCAAACCACGGGTTTGCACCC
>CAYNNP010000197.1:0-12644 GCA_964398215.1 uncultured Pirellulaceae bacterium
CCGAAAATCGCATCCCTTGCGACGCCAGTTTTTCAAGGTTCGGCGTTTCGACGATGGAGCTCTTTGACCATTCCAATTCGGGATGCATAGGAACCGAAAGCCCGTTCCATGCCTGATCGTCAGACATCATAAACACGATGTTCGGACGCTCTGCTGCGTGTGCCGTGTTTGTGAGCAAACAGGCGACAATGAGAACATGCACGCGAATCGAGGCCGCGATTAGGAACGCGATTGCATCACAACGCCAACGGCGTTTTACAACACAGCCCGGGGTCGCGCAGCGCACCCCGGGAATGAAGCCGCCGCGTAGAATCAACCCCAACGGGGTTGCACATCGTTCGGCAGCACGACACGGGATGTTGTTGAACCCCGTTGGGGTTCCTGCGTGTTTGGTGATCGTGTCCCGGGGTGCGCTGCGCGACCCCGGGCTTTGTCGTTGAACCGCTTCGCGGTTTTGCATATTGCGATTCGCTTCGCGGTCGATGAATGGTTGCGTCGTTTTCACTTTCGCACTCTTTCCTTTGCGGCTTGGCGCCTTTGCGTGATCTCTTTCCCTTGAACGGCATACGAATAACTTACATCGCCATTCCGCCTGCTTCCGCCTTCGGCTGCACGCAAATACGCACGGACATAATCAACGCGAGCCGAATCGCCACTCACGCGAACCCGTACGTGACCGCTGCTGCCTTGAACTTCGCCGCTGATGTACCCGTACTCTTCCGCACTTTTCGTTCCTGTCACGTTTCAACTTCTACGTCCTCCCTTTATCATATCCAATGATCCGACCTGACAGGGTCTTGATTTGACAGGCTGGAAGCCTATCCCACTTATCTATCTTGGCTTTGCTTAATAGACAACTGTCACAAAGCCGCTGTCCGTTTATAATGCGACTTCGTCTAAGCGACCAATCGACGCCCCACTTGAGAACAAACCATGAAGTCCATCACTGCTATCTGTCTCACGCTGCTGATCGTCAGCGCCAATATTGGCTGGTCTGACAACTGGAGTTCGTGGCGCGGGCCAACTAGCAATGGTGTTTCTGTCGAACAGAACATTCCGCTTGAGTGGTCGAAGGACAAAAATGTTGCTTGGCGAGTAAGTTTGCCAGGTCCCGCAGGTGCGACGCCCGTTGTTTGGGGTGACCGGATCTTTTTAACTTCGATCGAGAAGGACAAGCTTTTGCTGTTGTGCTTTGGGACAGATGGCAAAGAGCAATGGCGGCAAGAGATCGCTCAAGGTAACAAGAACGCGCGAGGAGACGAGGGCAACTCTGCTTCTCCGTCGCCGATCACCGATGGAGAACACGTTTGGGCATTCATGGGTACTGGGCACCTTGCCTGCTTTACCGTCGATGGAAAACCAAAATGGAATCTGGATCTTCAAAAAGAATACGGAAAGTTTAGAATCGCGTTCGGCATGTCAGCCACACCAGTTTTGCACGACGATCGCTTGTTCGTTCAGCTGATTCATGGTGACGGAAAAGCGTCGACGCAAGAAGCGATTGTGGTTGCCATCGATGCGGCGACGGGCGATCACGTGTGGAAGGTTGATCGCGTCACTGGAGCATCCAGAGAGAACGAGCATTCTTATGCATCGCCGATGATTTACGATTTTGGTGACACCACTTATTTGATCACCCATGGCGCCGATTTCACAATCGCATATTCGCTGAAGGATGGCAAAGAACTCTGGAGACTCGGTGGCCTGAACCCTCAAGGCGCCAGTTACCACCCGACACTGCGTTTCGTTTCGTCGCCCGCATCCGCAGAGGGGATTGTGGTTGTCCCAACCGCAAAGAACGGTCCTGTGTTTGCAATACGACCGGACAAAATTGGCGACTTGACCAACAGCAAAGACGCGATCCTTTGGGTCCGAGACGAACACACTCCTGATGTTCCATCGCCGCTGATCCATGACGATTTGGTTTATCTGTGCCGCGAAAATGGAATCCTACTTGTGCTTGATCGCAAAACTGGCGAACAAGTTTACATGAAGCGAACTCATGGGCATCGCCATCGTGCTTCGCCCATTTTTGCCGACGGACACATCTATCTTACGGCTCGGGATGGCAAGATTACGGTTGTGAAATCAGGCAGAGAGTTTGAGATCGTGGCGCAAAACGATACTGGTGAACTGATGTCGGCATCGCCAGTGATTTCTAATGGTACGCTCTACCTGCGAACGTTTGAATCCTTGTGGGCGATTCGAAAGCAGTAAAGGTTCTTTTCGCAAGTCCTCTGGACTTCGGGACAGATTTGCAAGTCGTGGTGAATTTCTAGTACTAGTATCGGTGATCGCCGAATCTATACTGGCCGTTTAAACCTTGCAAAAACTCACATCTCAAACTGCGTCAATCATTGACGCCTACGAACTAACAAATGGCACGCGTCGGAATCGTTTTCGGATCTCTCCTCTGCATCTTGGCTTTCATCGGCATTTGTGGCTCACCGCACCGACTGCCTGTCCAATTTGTCCCCATGATGATAGGGATACCGATCTTCTTCTTTGGAGTCGTTGGGTTGAACCCGCATCGTTGCCGCCTGTCGATGAACAGTGCGTTGGCGATCGGTATCATAGGAGTCACATTGGTATCGGGCCGAGCCATCCTGCTGGCAGTCCGCATGTCGCGCGGCGTCGAAATCAATCAGTACACTTTCAAACTAATCTGTGCCACAAGTTTGTTGTGCATGGTGTTTATAATCGCATGGGCAATCGCACGATCCTATAAAGTGCGCGCCGCCCAATAAAAACGACCGATTTGTGGTTCTTCAGTTCTCCAATAGCGAAGCTCGTCATGACTTTTGGTAGCTCTCCAGTAGTCAAAAGTAATGACAACCGGTAGACATTCCTTCGTGCAACGTTGGTCAACATCGAAAGTAGGGAATAGACCTTGGATCACCCTGAAAGAAACACGCTTCGCGCATTCCTTAGCGATTCACTTCAACAGTCTCAAGAGGAACTTGTTGCAAGCCACCTTGATACGTGCGAATCATGCAGGTTAATCGTTGAAGAACTTATTGACGACACGTTTAATTCGTTAGGACTTAGAACCTTATCTGCAACCAAGCATGACCGAAGTAGGCCAGCCGTGGAATCGACAACTGCAAAAAGCCTGCCGGAGTTTGTTCTGGGCAGCCGATTCATGGTTCTAAGTGAACTTGCTCGGGGTGGCATTGGCATCGTTTATCGAGGCTTCGACCGAGAACTTCAACGCGAAGTTGCAATCAAAGTCTTGCAAGACGACAACCATGAAGCAGTCGCTAGTCGGTTTTATCGAGAAGCACGGATCACTGGGCAGCTTCAACACCCTGGTGTGGTTCCGGTCTATGAATCAGGGAAAATGAGAGACGGCCGTTTCTTTATTGCGCTGAAAATGATCGAGGGTCAAACTCTTTCAAGTCTGATTCGTTCTGACAAAAACAACCTGACGAAACACTTGGATGTCTTTGGAAGCATCAGTCAAACGATGGCATTTGCTCACTCAAGAAACGCCATTCACCGTGATTTGAAACCTGCAAATATCATGGTCGGTACATTCGGAGAGGTTCAAGTCCTGGACTGGGGGCTAGCGAGAATCCTGGACACGCCTTCCTCAGAAACAGAATCCTCCCACCAAGATCAATCCGCAGCAACCACTCTGCCCGGTGCGACTCTTCAAGGCGATGTGCTTGGCACGCCGGCCTACATTCCTCCCGAACAGGCGCGTGGCGATCGTGCGGATAAACGAACCGATGTATTTGGGTTGGGAGGTATTCTCTGCGAAATTCTTACTGGGGTCCCGCCGTTCGATGCCCCCACCTCGACCGTTGCATTGCAGAAGTCAGTATCGAGCGACTTGCTATCGACATTCAAGCGTCTTGATCAATCTGGCGCCGACGAATGCCTCATCGATCTCGTGAAGTCATGTCTTGCTGCGCATCCCGATGATCGCCCGGTTGATGCTCAAGCCGTTAGCCATCAGTTCGCGCAGTACCTTGAAAATCGTGAACTCGAATTTGAAACAGCCAAGCTCGAAAAGGCTCGAACCGCCGAACGATTGATTGCCCAGCAGAAAAGGAATCGGCAAGTCGCTTGGTTCTCTACCGCGATCATTGGTGTGTTACTCGCATTGGTCTTCGCCGGCTATTTGTATTTGACTGAAAAAAACCGTCGAGAAACTGCACAAGCCCAGGCTGAACTTGAGGAGGTGAAACGTCGAGACGAAGCGGAAAATCAAATTCGCCTCAATGTTGCCAGTGCGAAATCCTTTAGGGAGCTTGCCATGGCTTCCGATTCCAAAGTAACCTCCAAACATTGGCAATCCGCTTTGTTTGAGATCAAGCAAGCGAACTCTCTCAAGACTTCCATTGAGTCTGAATTACTACGCAAAGAACTTGAAGCACTTCGCCATCAAATTCAAAATGAATCCTCTGTCTTTTTTGAATTCGAACAAAGAGAAGAACAAGAATTCAAGAGCCATGAAAAAATTCGGAAGGCCTGCTACGAAAGTCTTTATCCTCCGGAATTGCGATTGGCGCTGCTCGACCGACTTACCGATGACTTCGCTCAATCCTATGCCGAAATTGGGGTTACACCGGGGGATCTTTCTGACGAAGTTGTTAGCCGAATTTCCAATTCTCGCTACCATCCCTACCTGATGCATGGATTGCTGATTTGGGGAGCTGAGGTAGCCCGCGAATCCAGAAGGTATGGTCCGCGTGACAATGACGATTCCGTGCGAGAATGGATCGGTTCATTGCTGGCCAAGGCAGAAACGGATCCACTTCGCATTAAAATTCGAAAGGCCATCCGGGATAGGGAGTACCAGCAGATTGGACCACTGATGCAGACGAAGGAAGCCACTGGTTCTTTGGCGACTGTCCTGTTGTGCGCTCCGCTCGTTGAGTACATGGACGACACGGATGAAAGAATAGACTACCTACTACGAGCCCAACTGGCTTACCCCAACGAGTTTCAAACCAAGTGGGAACTTTCAGCTGTTCACGGACTAGGAAGTGAAGAGCAGACTGAGCTTGCGTTGCGAAGTGCTCTCGCCTGCCAATCGCTCCAGCCTGAAAACCCTGGCGTCTTGATGAATCTCGGTGTGACGTACATTCAGCAACGGAACTATGCCCAAGCCATCGAGTTGCTCGAACAAGTCGTTGAAATTGCTCCGAACTTTACGGATGCACGATACAATCTGGCAAATGCCTATTGGCAAGACGGTCAGCTGGATCCAGCATTAAAAACTTGCGTCGAGATCCTTGACGAATCCAAAGAATATTTTTGGGCAACCCTTTTAAAAGCGCTCATTCATGAAAAGAAAGGGCAGATCGACGAAGCGATTATCGAGTTTCAAAATGCTACCGTTCAAAACACAAAACACATCACGGCGTATCATCATCTATTCGAGATTTATTGGAAACGCAAAGAGGCGGACAAAGCACTGAAGTATCTCAAAAAAGCAGTCGAGCTTGCCCCGGACTATACGCCTTACTTGAAGCAATTAGCCAGCGCTTATAGAACGATGAAACAATGGGATTTGGCCGAGGAAACATACGGGCGAATTCTCAAACGTAACCCTAGGGACACGGACGCGTTAGCTTCGCTGGCCAATTTCTATCTTTCGCTTAAGAAACCTGAGCAAGGCGAGACGCTGCTAAGAGATGCCATTTACAACGGCGTCAATGGCCACACGATTCAACTAGAGTTGGCCAAGGCATTGCTGGCCCAAAGCGACAAGGATCGCGAGTCACCCAAACAGATCGAAGCGATTCGTATTCTCAGAAAGCTAATCGAGTTTTCTCCCAACCTGAAAGAGCCAGCAACGATTCTTCGAAAGCGAGATGAGCTAGAGTAAACGATCTTTACCGTAGCGATACTCACCAAGCAAGGCAGGCGTGCGATCAGTTTGCAGTACCGACTTTAGCCGGGCATTCCGCCTGAATGTGGTACTACAAACACAGCCATTGGCCGCCAAGCACAGGGCAAGTCACTCTTTCAAAGCAGGTTGGGGATTCCTGCCGACTGATTTAAGAACGCTTTGAATCGGGCGAGAATGACTCAGATTGAAAAAGTGATTCACCCTGCCACCAAACATTACCGTGTAACAGAGCCGCCTTGGGTATTTAATGGTGATCATCGACTCTCGGCGATACAAATTCCGGTCAATGGGGTTAAAATCCAAGTCACCAATACGACAAAAACTTTGCGCCGCCGGTGTACTGTGTGGTAAACCACGAGCGGCGGCATCATTCCCAGGATCCATGGCATTGAAAACTCGCCGATCAATAACCACCTTTGCAGCCCTTGTGATCGTCGCTTTCACTGTGACGTTTGCGGTTGCACAGCGGGGTCGCCGCAGCACGCCGGATCGTAGCGAGTACCCGCAATGGGAACTTGATCCACAATTCCAGAAAGACGTGTTTACGTTTGCTCGAGTGCAATTCGATTCGTACGCAGGTAATCGCTTCGGCGGTTGGCGCAATGATTTCCCAGATTGCGATTGGAACTTCTCTGTCCGCCTAAAGGAATTGACGTCGTACGAAGTCGACCCGAATGGAGTGGTCGTTCGACTGACCGACGACAACTTGATGGACTATCCGTTTCTGTACATGTCCAACATTCAACAGATGCGGCTGACCTCTGCAGAATCAGACGCGATGCGAAGCTACCTGTTGAATGGTGGGTTTATCATGGCAGACGATATTTGGGGACCGATCGCGTGGGAACATATTCAAAGTGAAATGAAAAATGTTTTTCCCGATCGCGAGCCTGTCGAACTTCCTTACGACCATCCATTGTTCAGCATGGTCTATCATTTGAAAGTCATTCCTCAGGTGCCGAGTATCCGAGCATGGGAACGCGGCATGACTTACGAAGACTGGCACGGCGATATGCGCGGCGACACCGCTCCACATTTTTGGGCCTACCTGAACGATACAGGCCACATCATGGCGTTAGTGTGTCTGAATAACGACATCGGCGATGGTTGGGAACGCGAAGGCCAATCCAAAGAGTACTTTATGAAGTACTCACAGAAAGTGTCTTACCCGCTGGGCATCAACATCGTTACTTACGCGATGACGCACTAGCCCATCTACTCACGCGACGACAGTAGCTCGTCCCCGGCCGAGATTTGCTCGGTTTCGGTATCGCGGTTGGGTAACGCGCCGCGGCAAACTACAATGCACTGATTGTTTGTGATCAATTCTCGTGGATTGCGGTGCGTTGCTATTATGAATCGGCTTAGCGTTCTGGTCTTGTTGGCGTCTGGCTTTTTGGCGGGGCATGCAAACGCGGCAGACGAATTCAGCGACCAGGTTCGGCCGTTTTTCGAGACTTATTGTTTTGCTTGCCACGACGCCGACGTGCAAAAGTCGGGCGTGCGTTTGGATGTGCTGTCTGGCAAATTCGCTGACAAGCATTTAAGGCTTTGGACGCATATCCGCGATCAACTCGCCGACCAGACAATGCCGCCTGATGATCAACCGCAACCTTCCCAAGCAAAGCGTGGTGCAATTGTTGCTTGGATTGATCAAGAACTGAAAGTCGCCAAGTTGCGAGTCGCACAGAACAACGGTAGCGTGCGGCGGTTGACGGTTCCGCAGTATCGAGAAACTTTGCAGCGACTGCTAGGAATCAAAGAAGACCTGACCGATACCTTGCCGCCCGACGCGGTCTCCCGAGACGGATTCACCAACAACGCATCGTCGATGGTCCTGTCTCCGCTGCAAGTTGAATCGTATTTTGACATCGCCGCCAAAGCGCTTGACCAATGCATCGTCGATCCGAATGAAAAGCCGACGATTCAGAACTTTCGCGTCGACTTTGGAAAAGCGATCAACCCGCAACCGTACGTTGGCGATTTGATCCTGGGGGCGGGGAGCAAGCTACTGCAAAACGATGACTTTGTTGTCACAGAGTTGGCTCCCGAAAAGCCTTTCGAGTTCAATCCGTTTGTGATGCAAACGAAGTATCGGTTCCACGAAGGCTACCAGGGCAATTCGACTGTCCGAGGCTGGAGAGACTACGACAGTATCTATCACGCAGTCTTTGCCTGTGTGCGAGGAAATGGAACCGGATATCCCAAAGGATCGTCGCACGAAGTCATCCCAGCGGGGCTTGTGTTGCGTCCTGCGATTCCCAGTCGCGAACTGTTTGGCATCGAAAGTACGTATGGCCCCAAAGCGAACTTCAAAATCGCACTGCGTGAACTTCCACGACATGGCAATTTTCGGATTACCGTCAATGCAGCGAAATACGACGACGGACTCTTGCTGGATCGGTCGGCCAAGCAACAAGACGAATCGGCTCTCGGCGCGATCGTGGTTGATCCCGACGCAGTGCAATCGATCGACATCGAAAAATCAGGGATCTATCAAGTCGACGTGCACTTGAAAAACCTACCAGCTGCCAGCGACACTCCCGACGATTCCAAGTTACAACAGGATTTGATCGGCCGCTGGGCATTCGACCAGCAAGTCGATGGTGTCGCGGCTGACGACGTTGCGATCGCTGGGTCTCTGGTGGGCAACGCGAAAACGACCGATTCACCTTTCGGAAAATCGCTGTCCGTCAACGGCGGTAACGACGCTGCGGTGTACCCGCGCACCGATGTGATGGATGTCGGCAAAGGCGACTTTAGCGTGGCAGCTTGGATTCACCCAGACAAGTTGGCTCAAGGCGGTATCGTGTGTTTGGGTAAATACAGCTGGACACACGGTTGGTACTTTGACATGCCCAACGACCGGGGCGTGCTGCGTATCGAAACCGCTGGCCCGAACAACCAGTCCAACGGAACGGTAGCGTCCCGGCCTAACGTGATTCGCGCCAAACAGTGGCAACACGTCGCCGCCGTGGTGCGACGCGGTGAATCGCAAACGCGTCTATATGTCAATGGATTCGAGGTGGCGAAAGGAGAAGTCGGGCCAGCAAACCTTGACAATCCCAACGTCGATTTGCACATCGGCCGAATCCAAGCTTCAAAGCAGTTCTATGGCCAAATCGACGAAGTGCGAATGTTTCGCCGCGCGCTGGAACCAGCCGAGATCCAAGCGTTGGTCGAACCGGGTCGGCGATTCGTGCAGCCGCCGACGCCGGAAAAGCCGCAACCGCTACTTTTGGAGCTTGGCGATCGGTATTTCACAGGCACGCTTTCCCGCTCGCCGTTCCTGGCAGTTCGTTTGCCGGTTGGGAAAACAAACATCAGCGCGAAACACCAAGGCCAAAAGCCGGTTGGGAAACTGGTTTTGACACCGCTATCGCATGATGACCCAACCGCGCAGCAGTTCACTCGTTTCGAGAAACAGATACCTCGTCTGGGAGTGCATCTTGGCCTGCGTCGCGATTGCGGACACACTTTTCGCCAAATTGATGCAGCAAAGAATGTCAAACCAACCGACTTGACCGAATTCCGCTTCGAAGGCGCGATCAACGATTACCCAAGTCCCGATGTGCAAAAAGACAATGACAACTATCTGGCCGGCGTCCGCGAAATTGTCGTCCACAGCGAATACACCGACGGACGCGACATGCCAAGATTGCTGATTCGTAGCGTCGAATTCGAAGGCCCGCTGTATGAAACTTGGCCACCAGCTACGCATCAAAACATATTCCTTGATTCACCAAACCAAGACGATCCGCAAACCTACGCGCGAGAGATCATTCACTCATTCGCGACCAGAGCATTTCGCCGACCGCTACGGACCGCAGAAGAAAACGCGCTGATGGATGTATGGCGTGATAGTTTTGATGCGTCAGCTGATTTTCGCCAGAGCATCAAGGATGCCTTGTTAGTCACGCTGACTTCGCCACAGTTCTTGCACTTGATCGAAGAAAGCGAAACGCCCAAGCCCGAAACGTTGGACGATTATGAACTTGCGTCCAAGCTTTCGTACTTTCTGTGGAACGGTCCACCGGATGAAACGCTTTTGGATCTGGCCGCAAATGGCAAGCTGCATGATCGTATCGACAGTCAAATTGATCGCATGATTGATCACGCTAGATTCGAAGGCTTTACTGACCAATTCAGCACTCAGTGGTTACAGCTTGGCAAAGTCGATAGCGTTGAATTCGACATTCGGCGATACCCCAATCTGCGACGAGAAGTGATCGCTGCGCTGAAACGTGAACCCGGCGAGTTGCTGTTGCACTTGATTCGCAATAACTTGCCAGCGCGCGAGTTGGTGCAATCAGAGAATTTGATGGTGAACGAAATCACTGCGAAATACTATGGCGTCAAGAAACCGGTCGATTCAGGCTTTGATTTTGTGCCGGTTGCACATCAATCACCAAATCTAGGTGGGCTTTTGTCGCAAGCCGGAGTACTTGCGGGGTTATCTGATGGGCGCGAATCGAATCCCGTGAAACGAGGTGCGTGGTTGGCTCGCAAGATTGTTGCCGAACCGCCTGAAGATCCTCCGCCAAACGTTCCGGCACTCGAAGAAGATTTGACGAAGCTGTCATTGCGCGAGCGTTTGGAAAAACATCGCAACCAAGACGGCTGTGTAAAATGTCACTTGAGTATCGATCCGTGGGGCGTGCCACTAGAAGAGTTCGACGCCGCTGGCTTGTTCAAAAAGAAACCGGCCGATGCAAAATCGACGTTGCCCGACAAGACCGAAGTCGCCGGGGTGGCCGAACTGAAAACCTATTTGGCCGAAAAACGATTGGATCAAGTTGCCTTTAGCGTCCTAAAACATTTGGCGACTTACGCCATTGGTCGCGACTTGAGCTACAACGAGATTGAGTCGTTGCGGCAGAAAACAGTAGACTTGCGAGACAAACAGTACCGAATGCGTGAAATGGTTCGGTTCATAGTCCACAGTGACCTGTTCATGAAAAAGTAGCAGGTAAATCGAACATGAGTTTTCGAAGTTGCTCTATTTCGGAGAGGCTGTGAGTTTTTTGTTTTGTGAGCGGCAAACCGATAGCCGCCGTTTTTTGGCGTTTGACTTCTGCGCAAATTAGCCGACGGCTAGTGCTTTGTCGCTCACCAGAAAAGGCATTTCCGAAAAAATCACAGCCTCGTAGGCCGGGCCGAACAAACATTGCGATTGCCGGAACTTCTGGCGTGAATAGAATTGACATCAGTAGCTTAGACTTTACGACACCATCGGCGTTTGCGATGTTCCGGCACGCATTGGCCCTTGGTCTGGCTTACAATTAGTCAGATACGCTTCAAATTGCTGAACACTAAATTCCCACCTCAATCCCTCAGCCATTCATGGTCTCTCCTGCCCCACTTGACCGCCGCGCTGTCCTGAAAGGCGTCGCAGGTTTCTCACTTGCGTTGCCGGTTTTGGAGGCGATGGGTGCCGAAGTAGTCGATCAATTGCCACGGCGATTCTGCGCGATCTACACGGCCAACGGAATGTCGCTGCCGAAGCCAGACAATCAAATCGATGATTGGAGTTGGTTTCCTAAAACGGAAGGTGACAAGTTTGAATTCAACAAGTCCACCGAGCCACTGAAACCGTTCCGCAGCCAGATGAGTTTTCTTGGTGGTTTGTATCATCCCAATGGGCCCAAAGGTGACCCGCATACTTGCAGCGACATGTGGCTGACAGGCGCGCCGCTGCACAAGAGTTCCAGGGACACGTTCAACACGGTCGGCTTGGATCAACTGATCGCTTTGAATACCAAGCAGCATTGTCGACAGCCATCATTGGTATTGTCGATCGATGCCGGAGTAGGTTTCCTTTCGCGCACGGGCACCATTTCGTACAACATCGAAGGCAAGCCGATTCCCGCCGAAAATAGTCCGCGCCGAGTATTTGATCGATTGTTTCGCGGTGACCGCCAAAATCTTGAGCAGCAGCGTCAGCAGTTACAACGTCGAATCAAATTGGTTGACGCGGTTGTCCAAAGCACACGAACATTGAACAAGCGTCTGGGTCAGTCAGACCGTAACAAAATGGACCAATACCTGACGTCGCTGAACGAGATCGAATCGCGCCTGATTGCTTCGGAAAAATGGATTGATATTCCGCTGAAGAAACAGGACCACTCGCATCTGAATTTAGATGCAACGCCTAGTGGCGAGCCGAAAGATTATTACCAGAACATGTTCGACTTGATCGCTTTAGCGTTCGACGCGGATATCACGCGAAGTGTTGCGTTCATGCTCAATCGCGAAGACGGCATGGGGATCAGCGATTCGTTTCCGCGAAAATTGGGCTTGAGCAGCACGCACCATCAGTTGTCGCACGCCAAAGACAAGAAAGGACAATTGAACTTTGCCAAGTACGATTTGTTTTTAAGTGAGCAGATCGCCCATTTTCTACATCGGATGAACGAATACAAAGACGCCGATGGAACGGTACTGGACAATAGCATCGTGTTGTATGGCAGTGGCGCCAGCACAACGCACTATTCCAAGAACTTGCCAACGATGATCGCTGGCGGTGCAAACATGGGTTTGCAACACGGAACCTATTGGCGAGACGGAGAAACACGTTTGTCAAACGTCTACCTCAGCATTTTGCGATCAATGGGAATCGATATCGACTCCTTCGCCGACAGCACAGGCACAGTTGACAGCAGCGTCTTCGGCGCTTGAACGCAGCATCAAATACAAGGCCGAAGAGTCTGTGAGTTTTTAGGCCGGAGGCCGACACAACCCTAGCCCATGGCGTGAGTTTTGCAGTTGCGTTTTTTTGGTA
>CAYNNP010000198.1:0-12541 GCA_964398215.1 uncultured Pirellulaceae bacterium
CGTCCTTGGTCCGGCCTACAACCAAACACCACATCAAAAAGCGCAACTCCAAAAATCACGCGTCGGGTTACCATTTCTTCAGGCATCTCAGCGTTGAAGCAATGCTTTGCCCTGCATAAAAAGCTTGCGGTTCAGGCTCTTTCGAAGCCACACCCCGAAGTCTGGTGACTCCGGCTACTCTAAGATCCGCGCTGCTCGAGCGACAGGCGGCGCAGATTTCGCAGAGCACGCACCCACATCATTCGTACCGCTGCTGAGCTCTTGCCTAAACGCTGGGCGGTTGAATCGTGAGACAGTCCATCCACATGGCGCAGCTGGATAACGCGGCGTTGGTCGTCTGGCAAAAGCGACAACAGTTGTGAAAGCTGCTTGGATTCTTCTTGTGCGATCAGTGCGTGACTGACGGTTGGATCATTGGCGACTGCTTCAACGCCAACGTCATCATCTTGTGCCAATTCAGTTGCCAAGTACTCGCGATTGCCGCCGCGTTTCTGGGTACCCAGCAAGCGTCGTTGTTGATCACGAATAGTGTTCTTTAAGACCGTTCGCAACCACGCCAAGCGTTCTTCGTGTGTGCTGCCTGCGAAATCGGATTCGCCTTGCCAAGCTTTAACTAACGCTTGCTGAACAACATCCGATGCCTCTAGTCGGCCACGCAACCGCGCGGGCAATTCTCGTTCCGCAACCATCTGCAACCAAGGTCGCAAACGGCCTATCGACCAACTTTCACACAGTTGTTTTTCGGGATCAGCGCTCATGCCTTCCCTGCTTGATGGAACGTGTCTGGATTAAGTATTTGTCGCGGCCTTGTAGCTCGCCCCAGTTTGGAAAGGCGAATCGCGTTTGCCAGAATCAATCCAAACACGGCGGCGGCAGGTAAAACCAACTGAAAGGCAATCGCCAGCACCGCTGCAGACCAATTGTATATCGTCCAGTAACCTGTCAATCCGTGAAAGTTAAGTGGAATTATCGCCCCAGCGCCCATCATCAGCAAGGTACCAGCGACAACGCAGACAACCATGCAGATCGCGAGTTGTTTCCAGCGTCCACGCAGTACCAAATGCATGAGCCAAAAAATGGAAACCAATGTAACCATCCCCACGGCCCATTCCCCAACCAAATGGTTGATTGCCGACTCAAGTTGCGCACGCCAGGCCAGCATGGCAAGCAAAACAATCGCTGGCAGCATCAGCAATCGTCGCAACGAAAACTGGCGTTGTCGAACGCTGGAAACCAGAAACCCGATTGGTAACAGAGTCCCTGCGAATGCCCGCAACGTGAGCCAAAAGATTTTGTCAATCGAATGATGCCAATAGATTCCGAGTGCTGTGATGGGACGTTGGTATCGCTTGTCGACAGAGGGTGAACGCGCGGCGATGGGAAATGATGGCTTTGCTTGTCCTGCAACATTATTGATAGCCCCAATATCAACAGGCCTGCAAACTACCGCCTCGGGCGTCGTACCTATCAGCAAAGCTTGTTCCGATAGTTCCAAAATACGAGGCGACCGTACTTTGCCCGGAAGCGTTAACGCTTGAAAAACGCCGCGAAGCTTGATCTCACCATGCGGTAGTTCAAACCACAAACATTCATTGTCCTTTCTCGCAAAGGTCGCCAGGTAGGTTTTCTTTCCTATCGTTTGACAGTGAGTGGAATAAGCATTCTCAGGCCGGTCAAATTCCCCCAGGAGTTCATCGGAATCGGCTCGGTGCACTCTGACTTTGCGATTGGAAACATCAATGCGGTCCAGCTTTCCATCACCGTCAACGTCTGCGGTAAGCAGAATCGAGCGGCTTGTGTCATAACGATTCTTTTCATGCAAGATTCCATTTTCGTCGACGTGAGCAAGTTGCCATTTACAGAACCTGGAATTAGGAGGTGTGACTTTGAAGCCAATCAAGCCATCACGTTGTTCGGGATGCAGCACACTCAGTGCGATATCTTCACGCTGGACAAAACTCAATTTCTGAAGACGCTTGTACGTCAATTGAGATTTGACTTCTCCGGAATCCGGCGTCAAACATCTGACTTGCATTTTGTGGTCGTCGGCAGAATCAGCATCGACAATGATCAAATGGTCTGCAGCACCACTCTGGACCATTTGCATCATTGGCCAGCGAGTTTCGTATGGCCACCTGTCTTCGTTCCCAACGAACAGCGAAGTCGACCAAAATAGTGCCCCATCAATCCCATCGATAGCTTGGATCATCAGGTCGCCGTCTTTCGTATTGCCAGTTATCAAATCGGTCACTCCATCGCGATTGACATCAAATTGAAGCAACCGCGAAGGTTCTTCGTTTCTTCTGTTTCCGCGAATCGCGTCGTAGCATGGCATCGACCAAACAACACGTTTTTGCGTTCGATCAATCTTCATCAACAGCAATCCCGTGCGATCGTAAATGTCCTGCTTTGGATCACGTGAACCGGCATCGGCCAACGCGTAGGCGAACCGCTGTGGATCGTTTTTATCCAAGTCGATGTAGCGTATTTCACCCATTTCTGGCGAATCAATTTGAAATCGCAGTTGTCCCGTTTCAGCGTTGTAAAACGCGGGCGGCACATTCTCGCGATCACTTCTGCTACGAAGCAAGACGGTTTCGTCGCCTGCTGTGACGCAGCGGATGCTACCACCAGTATTGCCGAAGTTCTCTTTAGACCAAAGCGTTTTTCCATCAAGCGGATTGACGCAACGAGCAATCGAGCTTCGGTTGCTGAGCAATACTCGTGGTTGACCATTTGGCGACAGCCACGACGCAACTAGATTTTCATTGGAAAATCGCTTGCTGCCTTGCGTGTTCTTGACCCAAACTGCGGAATCAGAGGCAGCCGCAAAGGCTCCGCTGCGACGACGAAACCAACTCCCGCGGCTCTTTGCAACAGAAGTCCGCCCCGATTGCGTCGCTGGAAGCGGAGTGAGTCCTCGCGCAATAATCGCTGGGGAAAGTTGCCGCATGTCAAAAGTAACCGTTGCGGTCGAAAGCTTCAGTTCTTCTGTTGAACCGTATGCGATCGCACATATCAACTTATGTCCATCCAATTCAACAGAATCGATTTCAACGTGCGTCTGCATCTTCATCGATCGATCGATCCGCTCTTGGCGAAATCCAATCCGTTTCCCATCGCGTCCGCTGATGAAATCGACAACCAACCGCAATCCTTTCGCAGACGAGGATTCGTTATGCAAAGTGTTCGAGGAAAGTCCTACGACTGCCAGATCTGCGAACCCGTCGTTGTCCACATCTCCCACCACAATTGCGTGTTCGCAGGCTGAAGCGACGCCCGCGATCGGCTGTGATTGCCAACGCAGTTCGCCGGTCGATGTGTCGTAGCATTCAAGGACTGGCCAAACGAAAGGCATGGATTGGTTGGTCGTTGTGATCAATTCCGGTTCGCCATCGGCTGCTAATTTTGCTACGAAGGGAAAGGAAGAATCGGTTGCACCTAAAACTAACTCAAGTGCACTCACGCTCTGATCGACGGACCAGCGAGGTTTCGATTCGCCCAAGACGCAAAGGTGCAATTTGCAGGCTGAGTATGCGTTGCCGCCAAAACCCGTCATCACGATAACGCCGAATTCACCGTTGGCCAGTTTGGCATCGATCGGTCCTCGGCAAATTTGATTCGGCAAGGTGACCGAACTTTCCAGCACGCGCCCCGCTTGTGTGTCCACAAAGTGCACCGTTTGGCCAACTGCAGTGGCAGCGATCAGCCGTTGGTCGTCCATTTTGTGCAACACCGGAGCTGGCAGCACGTAGGCGGCCGAGTCTCCGCCATGTGTATGGAACCATCGGTCGTTTTCCAGGCCGTGTGATTCTCTGCGAGTCGCACCATACTCGTAGGTCCAATGAACAGTCCGCTTACGTCGCTCAAGCGAATTCCTGCCTCGGTGAAGCTGCAGGAGTCCTGACCAAGGCCAAGTTTTGACTTTTGACATATTAACGGTTGGAAAAGCAGCCTTTGCCAATTCTTTTCCATCCTGACCACTCAGCGTGAATATCACCGGGCGACAAAAACCACTGGGCGCGAACAGCGCCGCGTTGATCACAAGGTCCGCTATCGAATCATTGTTCAAATCGTCCACCGGCGTGATTCCCACAATCACCTCCTTCGGCATCCGGTGCCACGGGTAGCCTTGACGGTTGACCGCCTTCTCGAAAGCCATCGGCAGGCGTCGTTTCCACAGCAGGCCGCCATCACTTCCGACCGCGGCAATCGCAGCGTGACGACTGGCCGAGAGCAGGAAATCAAGTTCACCGTCTCCATCCAAATCGATTTGCTGATCGCTCAGTCGTTGGTTTCGGGCGAAAGAGCTATCGGCGACATTGAAGTCTCCTTGGAACGATTGATTGGAATCGAAACCGAATGACAATGGCGGATCATCTTCGTTCTCATAAGCAGTCTTGTCTGTTCTTTCTTCGATTAGCCCCTCAGCCAAGTCCGATGTCGCGATGGTAAAACGAAGTTCAGCCTCTGCGTCAAAGACTTGGAATGAATCTGGTCCCAAAACCGCAAGACCACCATTGTCGCAGTTCATCGCCAGTTTGTCGTGAATGTCGATCCGTGGAAGATCTTGACGCCGATCAGCGTACTCCATTTCTACACTCTTCTGACCCTCAACTTGCAGCTCAACGAGTTGCGATGGTTTTCCATCGCCTTCCATTCGCACGACGTAGTCTCCAGCCGGCAAGTCGACCGGTTGTTGCATGGGCGTGGTGACAGTCAAAGCGTATTGAAGTTCATTTTGGGCGGCGCCGGTCTGTTTCGAGTGAATCGTTGCTGTGCACAAACCAGCTGGTGAATTGATCAGTACGCTGCCCAGATTTGCACGTTTGCTTTGCTGCCACAGAGCAAATAGCGTTGCGATCGTGAGGCCAGTTGCGATGATCGCCGTCGCCCCTGTCCGCAATTGCTGTGAATGACGCTTGGCAAAACGGTTGGCAATTACCCAGATCGGTAGACCACGAGCAGAAATAGGCTGATGGTCGCGAATGGCTTTCAAGTCCGCTGCGACAGCTGCTGTGGTCAAGTATCTTCGTTGCGGTTCTTTGTCCAGGCACTTCATGATCACCAATTCCAAATGCCTCGGAATCGACGGGTCCAATAGCCGCGGCGTGACTGGTTCATCACGCTTAATTTGGGTCAACAATTGCAGCGGCGATTCCGATGAAAACGGCGGTCGTCCCGTCGCTAATTCGTACAAGGTAGCGCCAAGCGAGTAGATGTCGGTTCTGGCATCGACACCATTGCTGGAGCCAGCAATTTGCTCTGGGCTCATGTATCGCGGTGTCCCCAGCATCGCACCCGTCGCCGTTGCAGTCACATCAACATCGCGCCGCGCCAACCCGAAATCCGTAAGCCATACTTTGCCAAGTGTGTCGACCAACAAGTTGCCAGGTTTGACATCACGATGAATCACTCCTTGGCGATGTGCGTGGTCCAATGCCTCCGCAGCTTCGATACCAACGCGGACGATTTCATCCATCAACTCGGTGCGCGAAGTGGCTGTGTGATGAGCAAACCAGTTTGACAATGGCACACCATCAATTCGTTGCATCGCATACCAGTGCAGCCCATTGTGTGCACCGACTGCGTAGACCGGCACGATGCCAACATGGTTCAGCGCAGCAACGGTCTCTGCTTCACGAGTGAAACGCTCCACCGCTCGCGGATCAACACTGCCGATCGGCAAGACCTTCAATGCCACGACACGATCAAGCGAGCACTGTCTCGCTTCATACACGACGCCCATTCCGCCACGACCAAGTTCGCCAAGGATCTCAAAGTCGGGAATCTCGGGAAAGCTTACTGATTTTTCTACGGGACTGGTTGAGTCCCCTGCCGTTCTATCCGACGCTGACTCAACCAGGCTCAATCCGTCCAGACATTCAAGCAGACCAGGAGCCAAATCGGGAAAGCGACTGGCCCACTGCTTCGCTGACGGACGATCAGATTCAGCAAGTTCCATCCACTGCATCACGACATCTGCAATCCGCAAGTCCTTTACGTAAGATTCTGTGTCGTTCAGTTCATCAGGTTCATTCATTGCACGTTTTTACCAGATTGATTTGCAAGTCGAACTATCCGTCAACATTGACCGATTGCCCAGCAAATTACCAAGACGCAAAAAGTCCAACCCGCGCAACGACTCCGCTCCCGCTGCCGTCCGTATCAGCTACCAAATCACTGTTTCGAGTAACCAAAAACACGCACAAAACACGGCGTTATCAAAGAAAAATCAGTGCTTCGTTGCTTTCGGAATAAAAACCAAGAACTTGGCAGAATCGGCTCTGGTCGAGATTTCTTCGGTTTCGGCCGCGGCGGGAAGGCGCCCGAGGCTTGCGCCAATCGGCTCTGAAATGTGGCAATGACGTCCTACTTAAACAACGCTTCCTTGCTGGCGCGTGCAAATTGGCCGTTGGCTCCGACCGCGTAAACGAACTTGCGTGCGATCGTAATGACATGGAACCCTGGATGCACGATCCCTTTTGGGTTCGCGATTCGTCGCCATGTTTTTCCGTCAGTCGAAACATCAATGGTGGATTCCTTTGACGTATCATTGCCCGTGCTGACGTAGTGAAGTCGCCCATCCCGTGCATTCTCAATCGCGACACACGACTGAAACGATCGAGGCCCAGTTTCGATCCGCTTCCAAGTAACTCCGGCATCATCGCTGAAAACTGATGTAGAAGCGTCTTCAGTTTCAGGTCGATAGTCACCGCCAACCGCGATCAGTCTCGTCGCCGCCAGCGATGGCGCCGCGATCGAAAAGACTCCTTGGCGATCCGCTGACTTCAGTGGGCACTCGGTCCGTTGCCACGTCACATGAACTGGTTTCGATCGATCGGCCAAGTTATGTCGCCCGCGAAGAATTGTGCTTTGATCTGATTTGCGTCCACCAGTTCCGATCATGATGAATTCGTTGGTTACCAACATCGAAGTGTCACTTGCAGCAAAACCAGCTTCGCCGCCCATCGCAGGCGGCAGTTGCTCTGTGGGCAACATCTCCCAAGTAGCCCCAGCGTCTCTGGTCGTCGCGATTGTCCAGCGACCGTCGACAGGATCACCAAACAAGACTCCGTTTTTGTGATCGATGAATTCGATTCCATCAATAAAAGCGTCTTTCGAAGCGATGCGGAAGACTTCTGTCCAAGACTTGCCACCGTTGTTTGTTCGTAGCACGACAGCAGGTTGCCCAGCGACAGCAACCACGGCATTTTGGTCGTCGAATGCATGGATCGAGCGAAAGTCCGCGTCTTTGGGAATACCCTTGGCTGGCCCACAAGATTGCCACGTGTTGCCCGAATCGTTTGATCGAAAAACGGAAGCCTCAGTTCCACTCACCCAAACAGTATCCTGTTCACTCTTCGATTCTACGACGCAAAGAGCCCGAACCGAGATCGGTTTCGGTAGAGATTTCAGTTCGAAAGGACTGTCTTGTGAATGACATAGACAAGTGCTGCTCAGGACCATCAGAGCAACGGCAAGGAAGCGATAACCAAAGTGCATCAAACGGGCTCTTCAAAGGCGACGTTAATTGGGGTGACAGCCATCATAACAAAACAATGCGCGTGGCTGACTGGCGCGAACGCGCTAAAAGACACTACGATCCGCCGATCTATTCTGCACTCAAGTTGCGTGCGATTTCTGTGATGGCCTTTAGTCGATGCTCTCTATAAGTTGGAAACTTTTCGATTGCTTGTGGCAATTCGGATAACGCCATCGCCTTCAACGCGCGATGAACAACTACCTTCAGTTCGACACTTTCACTTCTGGCGGCCGCCTTGATCATCAGGCCTTGGCGATTTTCCGATGCATTGCCAGCGTCTAAGACCGCTGTGATTTTTTCGATTCGCCTAACGACGTAGTCGATCCCCTCTTTTGACTTTGCGATCGCCCAAATTGCTTGATACGCGAGGTTCGGGTCGTCACCACCCAAGCGATCCCAAGCCGTTTTCCAAGCCACCTGCTCTGCTTGCTCGGGCACGATATTCCACAGGTATCCTACGTTGCCGCCGCCGGTGACCAGTTGGTTGTTTTCACCAAAGCGAACGGTGAAAACGTATTTGGGATGAGTTCCCAGCTTCACCATATAATCACCTGTCATGGCATCGTGCAAATTCACGTCACCATCACGTTCGCCAATGCAAACCCACTGGCCATCATTGGAATAGTCGATCGCCTGAAAAGAAAAGTTAGCACCGCCATTGAAAAACAGCGGCTTCGGATCCAAGAATTCGGTTGCATCCCAGACACTGAATCCAGTCATGTGAGCGATGACGAACCGATTCCCGTTGGGTGACACTCGCAACCCATACATGCGGATATCACCAACGCCCGCCGCCGGGTCTAGGAATCGATCCAAGACAGCAATCGTCTTCAAGTTCTTGCCAGTTGCCGTTTCCCAAATCCGCAAAGTTTTGTCCCAGCCGACCGTCAAAACTGATTCCCCGTCTGCGGAAAAGTCGACCCCATAGACACTCTTGTGCTGGAGCTCTGTGATCTTTTTTCCTGTGTGCCGATCAAAGACATAAGCCTTTTGTTGTCGAAATACAGGCACGGCGATGAAACGTCCATCGCTACTGGAAACGATTTCTTCTGCAGTTGAATGGGGATCGGTACCGATGGGCCACTGCTGTTGATACTGAGCAGTCCCATCGGAAAGCTGATAAGTAACCAATTCGATTTGATCCTGTTTGTGGCCGCACAGATGCAACGCTTCAGCGTCAGAAGAAAAACTGATGACATCGGCTGGTGCCTTGCCGGGGCCAATCCGCCGCAGTTGTTTACCGGACTTGGAGTCCACGATTCGCAGATTGCCCGCACCGTCTTTGAAAGCGATACGATCGCCGGAATCTGAAATTGTGACGACCGATGAAGCGCGAAAACCCAAGGGTAGCGGCAGTTCCTTTGCAGTCGCAACGTCCCAGCGGCGAATCGATCCGTCCCAGCCATTGGAGTACAGGGTTTTGCTGTCGGCGGTGAACTGAACCGACCAAGGCTTCCACATATTCGATTTCAAGATTGATTTTTCCTGGCCAGTTTTTGCGTCCAGCAAACGGATCCAGTAGTTGGGGCCGATGGGTGTTCCGACGGCCACCACTTTTCCATCGTTGCTGCATGCGACCGCAGAAGCATAACTTTCCGCGCCCTTTGGATCCGGCTTCAGATTCAGTTCCCATACCAATTTACGGTCGAGCACGTCGTAGGCGCGAATACCACAATCGCGCTGTGTGGTATAGACAATTTTTCCATCGGGGCTGAATGACATGCGAACCAGCTTGCCCGGCAAGTCAACGGTGCCGATGACTTCGCCCTTGTCTGGCGACAAAAAGATCAGTTGTTTTTCGTTTTCGCTGCGTACCGCTGCAATCGCGCTATGGTCGGGACTAAAGATCGCCGAAGCATATTGACCACCAAACCCAAGACGATCATTTCTATCTTCCAGCTCCAACACTGGCTTGTTCATCAGGAACCATTTTTGTTTCCCATCGCGCTGGTACAACCCAATTCCAGTACTTCCACCAACCAATATTTCGCTCCCGTCCGCTTTCACGTCGATCGACGTGAACATGTTCTGCGGCGAAAAGGCCTTCAAGATGATCGAAACCTGTAAATCGATCGCTTCGTGAGTACCGGTTCGAGTATCCCAAACATGAACCTTGGTGGATTTTCCAGTCGTGTAAAATCGCGACCCGTCGTCATCGAAAGTCAAATAACGTTGCCCATACGCAGGTCCGATGATGTGGTCTCCTACATCGCTCCAAGGCTTTCTCCAAATCTCCTTTGCGGTGGCCGTATCCCAAGCAATCATAAATTTTCTGCAAAGCGTAATGATTGTCTTCTGATCCGATGACAAACGCATATCGTTGGTTGAATTCGGATGTTGAAACCGCTCGGTGCCAAATCGCATCACAGCGTAGTTCGGCAAATCGTCGCCAAGCCAGTCCTGGTGCGAATCTAGGTCGCCAAGAAAATTCGGAACACCATCACTTGTCCGCTGGTCCGCCTTTTCCGACTGTGGCTGCTGAGCGATCGCAGAACCAACTGCCGCCAGTATCGCAGTCACAACTAACGCGGCCAATGCAACATGACGCATCGCTAGTCCACGGCGGAACAGACGCGAGACAACGACCACCAACAAAGACATCACGGTGCCCTGGAGCAGTGTGTTGCTAAACCGCCGAAGGAAACCATCAGTCGACCCAATCAAATCCATCTTCTTTCCCACTTCATTTTTGTTTTTGCAATCGATCGAATTGGCTTTCATTTGATTCTCTATCAGGCAGTACTTGGCAACGGTAGAACATCGACACTCGACCTGCTCTCTTGTCCCTCCAAGTATCTGAACACTGTTTTGGGCCCATGGCTGACGAAATCGAAAAATGATTCCCCAGTCTTGCGCCTGAAGCGCAATTCGGAACTCGATGCCAACGCTTGGCTCAGGCAACAATAAAATCGAGCCTCAGATTATCGATTATCCGGTTGTTTTCACCAAGAAATCGACAATAATCTCGTTTGAATCGTGGGATCTGCTGTGAAGCTGGAACCGCGGCCCCTATTTAAATCATCATTCTTGCTTCGTCAGTTCGTCTGACAGGATTGCCACAATGAAGAATTCGATTGTTATCTGTCTCGGCGTGTTGTTGTCCGTAACCATCAGCTTTGAACACGTTTGGGCTCAGCCTCCGGCGATGCGAGCTCGATTCGAGCGTCAGATCCAGGAGGCATTGGCGACTGAGTTCAAGGGGATGACCAAGGACGGGAAGGTCGAACCAGGGCTTTTCGCCATCAAGTCGACGGGCGTTTCGACGGAACCAGTACGCTTGGCCGCCGACGCATTTCTGGCCGGCCTTAGCGACGAGCAGCGAAAGAAAACAGTGTTTCCGATCGACGATTCTGAATGGCGCAAGTGGGACAATCGCCACTTCTATGCTCGCCAAGGCGCCAGCTTTGAACACATGGACGAAAAACAAAGAGCCCTAGCGTTCGCGCTGCTGCAATCGGGTTTGAGCGCCAAAGGTCTGAAGAAGACTAAGGACATCATGAAGCTGAACGGCACGCTGGCCGAAATGATTGACAACTTTGAAGAGTATGGTGAATGGAAGTACTTCATCACGATCATGGGCCAGCCTTCCAAGACGAAACCTTGGGGTTGGCAACTGGACGGCCATCATGTGTGCATCAATTTCTTTGTACTGGGCGACCAAGTTGTGATGACGCCCGTTTTCATGGGCTCGGAACCGATACGAGCAGAAAGCGGTAAGTTCAAGGGCACGGCTGTTCTTCAAGACGAACAGAAACTTGGACTAGCGTTGATCCAATCGCTGGACGCCGATCAACAAAAGCTTGCGATTGTTCAGGGAACGAAAGGCCCGACCAATACGGTTGCCGAATCCTTTAAAGACAACGTGGTTCTGGACTACGCTGGAATCAAGGTCAATCAGCTCAATGACGCACAACAGAAATTGTTTTTCGATGTTGTGGGCGAATTTGTCGGCAATATGAAAGACGGTCATTCGCAGGTAAAAATCGACGAGATCAAAGCGCATCTGGACAGAACTTATTTCGCGTGGATCGGCGGAACGAGTGCCGACAGCGTTTTTTACTATCGAATTCACAGCCCAGTTGTGATGATCGAATTCGACCATCAGCGTCCGATCGAACTGAATCGGTCGCGGATTCCAACACGCAATCATGTGCACACCGTCGTCCGTACACCCAACGGCAACGACTACGGCAAAGACCTGTTACGCCAACACTACGAACACCACCACAAAGATGGTGCAGCGCACGGTCACAAGCACTAAGGCAAGCCACCAGGTCAAGATGCCGTTGACGGCTTGTTGATTTATATTTGCGCGGCATGATTTTTGTGAGCCGATGGCGCTAGCCACGGGCCTCGAAGGTTTGCGATATCACCACAAGGCCCGCGGCTAGCTCACGTTTATATTATGCCATCGTCAGCGCGGCGCCTTAACAACACGGAGAACAAAAGATGCCAAAGTGGTCTGAGTATGTGGAAGAATCGCGAACGCGCGGTTCACTTGCTGCCGAGTTTTTTGTGATTCGTAGCGTGCCAGTCGCTCCGCCGGAGAAACTCAAGGAGATTCTGCCTCGGCATTTGGAGTATCAGCTGAAACTTCAGAACCAACACTCGCTGGTGTTTGCTGGTCCGTTATCTGATGAGACGTGCGAAAACATGCTGGGCGAAGGCATGATGATTTACCGCGCCGAATCCGAGGCCGCCGCACGAGCTCTGGCCGACGCCGATCCAATGCACGCCGAAGGCGGCAGGAGCTACACGCTTCGCCGCTGGCTTGTCAATGAAGGCCACATTCCAGACGAGCTAAAGCCGCTGCTGGATAATTAGCAGCTTGGCGAGCCAACGTAGGCCGGATCAACGGATCAAGGAGCGCAAATCGGTTTTTGATTCGGGGTGATTTTGGTAACCCGACGCGTGAGCGAGGGACCGAGCCAAGGTTGATTGTCCCTCGCTCACGCTTTTTGAAGTTGCGCTCTTAGAGTAGGCCGGACCGAGCAA
>CAYNNP010000199.1:0-12490 GCA_964398215.1 uncultured Pirellulaceae bacterium
ATGAACGCCGAAGGTGTTCGACAAACGGCGCTGTTGTGAAACCCTTTCAGGGTTTGGGTTGGTTGAGTCAAAAAACGACCTGTGGTGCGCTGCGCGACCACAGGCTGTGTTGTTAAACAGCTTCGCTGTGGGATAATCACGTGCTTTCGAGCTTTTGGGCCAAGTAGTTGTGGGTAAAGACAAGCGCGTAAGCGAGGGACAATCAATCTCGACTCGGTCCCTCGCTCACGCGTCGAGTTACCAAAAACCAATGCCTGACTCTTGGTGTAGGCCGGACCGAGCGAACGCTGCAATTGTCAGAACTTCGGACGCATGTAGAAACGTCCTTGATAGCGCAATCTCAGCGACACAATGGAGGCGTTTGCGCTGTTCCGGCACGTATCGCTCGGCCAGGCCTACAACCAAACACCACATTACGTGGCTTGTGTTCTTAGTACCGCCTTCAGGCGGAATTTCCGGCTGAAGCCGGTACTACAAACTATTCATCCGACAGCTTTACTTGGCGAATCTTGTTACGCACTCCCAGGCCGAAATTAAATCTCCCAGACAAAGATCCACGAAAAGCGTCTGAATAACACAAAAAGATGGAATCGAAACACCCGTTCTCAGCACTTTCATAGCGGGTGCGCGCAAAATCGGTGCGTGCCAAATTCTCAACTTGCTAATTCTCAGGACTCTGAATCAATGCATCTGAACTTCAAACACATGGTGGCGATCACGTTGGCCGCTGCTTTTCTTCTGTATGTGTCCAGCGGCTTTGCGCAAATGAGCGGTTCACGAGGCGGAGTCCATTCGCCATTGAACCAACCGTCAACGCCTACATTCGTCGACCTGACGCCACAGACAGCACAGAGTTATATCGTTGTCGAAGGCAAGTCTGTTTTAAGTGTTCCGCCGACAGCGATTCGAATCGTCTTGGCGGTCACTCACGAAGCCAAGACCTCGAAAGAATGTAAAACCGGCATCGAGCGCAAAATTGCTGAGCTTCGTCCACTTTGGATTAAAACCGGTATCAAAGACGAAAATATCGTCGAAGATTTCATCTCGATTCTGCCGCAATACGATTTCGAAGCCCAGCAGCTTGGTGACCAGCAAGTTGCGATGGAGAAGAAGGTCGGATTCTTAATGCAGACGAATATTCATTTGGCGGTCAAGAATGATGCAGAAGCGATGAAGGCGTTGGACGTGGCTTTCGAGAACGGCATCACGGACATCATCGGTTTTGATTATTGGAGCGAGGAGTTGGACCGTAAAAAAGAAGAGGTCCGCGCGAAGGCACTGCAAGTTGCCAAGGAGAAATCGAAACTGCTGTTGGAGGGTTTGTTTGTGGAAACGCCTCGCGCGATTAACATCAAAGAAGAAACAATTGTCGTGAACCCAGCCGAGATGTATCAGTCTTTTACAAACGATTCATCGACGAGCTACCAGACGAACTATTGGAGCCGAAAGAGCATCCCGATGGTTAAGTTGGCTCGACCCAAAAACACCTACTACCGCGGCAATATGCCCAACGCGGATACTCAAGCAAAAAAGTTGCCGATGCGATCCGAGCTGTCAGTGGTATCAACGGTAAAGATCTATTACGCGTCACCAGCAGCGGCAGCATTCAATGCGGCTCGCCCAAAGTAAACGTAGCGAAAAGAAACCGCGAACCGCCCCCCACTCAGGCAGGGGGCGTCAGTTTTTGATTCTCGGTCAGATTGGTAACCCGACGCGTGAGCGAGGGACCGAGTCAGGATTGATTGTCCCTCGCTAACGCGTTTCGTAGTTGCGCTTTTACCTTCACCCTCCCGCTTGCGGGAGGGTCGGACGCGGCAGCGGCAGCGGCCGGGGAGGGCCCTCTTCGGGCTCTCATGTCACGTTTTCATCGGCGTTTGGTTGTAGGCCGGACCAAGGACGCGATACGTGCCGGAACAGCGCAAACGCCTTCATTGTGTCGCAGAGACTACGCTATCAACGATGTTTCTACTTGCGTCCGAAGTTCCGGCAGTTGCAGCGTTTGCTCGGTCCGGCCTACAACAAGAAAGCAACTCCAAAACGCGTGCCGCTGGCGTTTTTTGCCTACTGGCCGTTGGGAAGTTATCGTATGGCACCAGCCTCAGTATCCTTCCCCTCGGAATTCTGCCATGCGTTTGATTCAAATGCTTCTTGTAACACTTTTGTTTTCATACTCGCTTACCGCATTTGCAGATCATGCCGAGTATCGATTGTCGTCAAGCGACAAGCCCATCAAGGTCTTCATCCTGGCGGGGCAGTCGAATATGGAAGGCCGCGGTTTTCCCGAACCGATGACCTGGCAACTGGGACAAGAAAAATACCGCGAGCGCTACACGCATCTCATCAAGGACGGTGACTACGACGCGTTCTTAAAGCAAGTTGCTGCGACACGCGACCCAAAGGATCCGCGTAAAACTCCCGACTACCGCTGGAGCATCCGGAAGGATGTGTGGATCAATTATCTTGGCAAACACGGTGACTTGAAAGTTGGCTACGGCGCACCACGCGAAGGGTTCGGCCCGGAATTGAATTTCGGGCACGTTGTTGGCAACCATTTTGACGAACAGGTCTTGCTGATCAAAGCCTCTTGGGGTGGCCGGGCGCTTGCCAAAGGGTTCTTGCCGCCTTCGTCAATTGCCAGCGATGAGGTGTACGCCAAAATGACCAAAGAACTGAACGACAAAAATCGGCAGTGGAACGAGGAGCAGCCCGCAAAAATCGAAGCTCACAATAAACGCATTGAAAAAGAGAATAAGAACAAGGACGCGAAATCAAAAAAGCGGCTGCGGGTTTTTAAACCACGCGAGATGGTCACCGAAGCAGAATTCAAATCCGGCTACGGCTCCGACTATCGCAACATGGTCCGCGAAGTCCACGAGTGCTTGGCCGATATCAAGAATCGTTTTCCCGATTACAAAGATCAAGGCTACGAGATCGCGGGGTTTGTTTGGTTCCAAGGTTGGAATGATCAGTACAACGATTACTGGCTAAGCTACGAAGAGAATATGGCGAACTTCATCCGTGATGTCCGCAAAGAGTTCAAGTCGCCCGAGATGTCTTTTGTGATTGGCCAAATGGGCAACGGCGGCACAGTGGATGAAATCAAACCCGATTCGCCTCGCGCGATTATCAAACAGGCACAGGCGGCAGTCGCAAAGTACGAGGAGTTTCGCGGTAACGTGGTCTGTGTCAAAACGGACCAATACTGGGACATGGACGCACACGCGATTTACAATGGACCGGGAGGATGGAGCAAGGATGTCGACAAGTGGCGCCGGTTCGGAAACGACCGTCCCTATCATTACCTCGGTAGCCCTTGGTTCTTTGCGCAGGCCGGCACCGGATTTGGCGAAGCCATGCTGTCGATTGTCAAACAGGGTTCTGCGGCAAAGAAATGATGTTTCCCCCGAACGTGCACCAACGACTGATCGTCAAGTTTTCATTCGCTGCAATGTTGCTGGCGTGCTGCACGGCCGATGCTCAATTTCCGACGATCGCAGTCACAGGCTATTCGCGCTTTGCCGGAAAGCCCGGATCAGAGTTCGAGATGCGAACCTCGGCGGGATCAAGTATCGAGGAAGTCACAGAGCTTCGTTTTTCGTGTCCCGACATTTCCGCAGAACTGTTGACCGCCAATCCGCTTCCGTTCACAACCGACCGTATCCCTAGGCACGGGACCTTCTCGGTGAAGATTCCGGATTCAGTCGCCCCTGGACGGTATGAAGTCCGTTCGGTTGGACGCCACGGGATCTCGAATCCCAGAGTGTTTATCGTTCATCGCTTGGCGACTGAGTTGGTTGCCGCTCCCAGCACCGACGCGAACAAACCGACGGCTTTAACGATCGGCTGCGTTCAACACGCCAAGGCAACGGCCGCAAATTCGCACAAGTATTCAATCGCCTTGAAGGCCGGGCAGGCGATCCGTGTTGATTGCTTAGCCGCAAAGCTGGATTCGCGAATGATCCCACGGATGACTTTGAAGAAAGCTGGCCGCACGGTTGCATCACACCGAGGCTCCGACACTTTCGATCCATCGATCACGGTCCGCAGCGAAGAAACATCCGAATACGAATTGATCGTGCACGACACGATGTATCGCGGCGGAGCGGACTATGGGTATTTGCTCGCGGTCCAGCCGCTTGATTCAGCAATCGACCTGTGTTGCCCAGACGCGGCCGCTGAACCGGGTCAATTGGCTGGCAGTTTGCATGTCGCGGCCCCAAGCGACATGGATCAGGCGATCACCGATGCAACACCGACAGAAGAGACTTCCGATCCGAAAAAGATTACGATTCCATCAACGATCGCAGCGACCTTCAATCGCGTCGACGATGAAGACATCTACGAATTCAAAGCGACCGAAGGCGATGCACTTTCGCTGCAACTTTTTTCGCAGCGTTTTGGACAACCGACTGATGCCAGAATGATCTTGTATCGCTCCGAATCGCAAACCGGAGGCGACCCAAAGTGGGTTCAAGTATTCGTGCAGGACGATGCCAAAAGTATTGGCGATGGATCTGTGAAGCTAGCGACAACCGATCCGCAAACGAACATCGTCATCCCCAAAACGTCAACTTATCGGTTACACGTTCGCGACCTTGATAACGGTACCGCGCTAGGTGAAACCCAAGACTATGTGTTGCGGATTCGCCCGGCGGCGCCAAGTTTTGATCTGCTTGCCTATCATCCGTTTCCTAGCAAAGATGCAAACGCAGCCCGACAACATGGCGCTGTCCTATTTCAAAATGGAACAATTTCACTGCGAGTTTTTTGCCTGCGAAATGATGGCTGGAATGGCGCCGTTTCTGTCCAAGCCAAAGGGCTGCCCGATGGTGTCACCTGCGAACCAGCGACGATTGCGGCCAATCAAAGCAGCGTTAATCTGACACTCGTTGCCAGCCCCAAAGCTACCCGCGCGGTTGCCAGCATTGAGTTGACTGGTACGGCAGAAATCAACGGCCAAAAGATCAGTGAACCGGCGCGAGTGGCGACGGTTCAATATGGCCGTGGCGCCGGTCGTGAATACATCCGCTCGCGACTTTGTCACCGCCTATGGATTGCTGTTTCTGACGTCGATCAAGCACCCATTGGGATCACGATTGGCGACGGAAAAACCGTGCAGGCAACGAAGGGGCAAGAGATAAAGTTGCCGATCAAACTGACAAGGACCGACCTCGCAAAGTCCGATTGCGTTGTCCGCTCCAAGAATTTGCCCCCAAATATCACTGCGGGTGATGTCACCATTAAGGGTGATAAGGCCGATGGTACGGTTGTTTTGAAAGTTGCTGGGAATGCAACTGCGGGTATTTATTCGATCTTCATGCAGGCAGAAACTAAAATCAAATGGAAAGCCAACCCCCAGGCGCTCGTCCGCGCCCAAGCCTACCGTGATCATTTGCAAAAATTGCACGACGATCCCACCCAGTCAAAACAGAAACCGGAAATCGCAGCTGCGATCAAAGTTGCCGATCAACGCGTCAATGCCGCCAAGGGTGCTGCCAACCCTATCGATTTGACAATCTATCCTTCTTCAAACCATGTAACGATTCACGTCGTTGACCCATCATGACTAGTTCTATTTTTCGCCTCGCACTGTTAGCCCTCGCTGCGTTGCCATTGTCGATTGCTTTGGTCGATAACGCAGTTGGCCAAGAAGTGCAGTTGCCGATCAAAGTAACTGAAATCAAACGTGACAAGCCTGTTGATTTTGCCACTGAGATTTTTCCGATGATCAAGCAAAATTGCATCGCATGTCATCACGCAAAAGAAGCCGAGGGCGGTTTGAATTTGGAAACGCACGCACTGATGCTAAAGGGAGGCGACAGCGGTCCGGCAGTCAAAGCCAAGGACATTGCCGCCAGCCTGCTATTGACGCGTGCGACTGGCCAGGAAGACATCATGCCGCCAGAAGGCAACGAAGTTGGAGCAAAAAATCTTACGCCCGAGCAACTTGGTTTGATCAAACTCTGGATCGACCAGGGTGCCATCCCAAGCAAGGTGACCGACGAAGAACCGATCGCATGGCAGCGAATCCCCGAGTCCATCCGAACGATCTATGCGCTGGACGTTTCTCCCGACAACAGATTTGTTGCCTGTGGACGTGCGAATCGTGTCTCCATCTACGACTTGCAAACCGCAACGGAAGTCGCCAGCCTGCGAGACCCAGCGATCGAATCGACATCGGGAAAAAACGCCGCCGATGTCGATATGATTCAGTCCATCGCTTTCTCGCCAGATGGCACGACGATCGCAACCGGCGGATTTCGCACGGTCAGGATTTGGAAAAAGAGTATCGACAATAAAGCTACTCCCAAGTCTTTCAAGAATGCGGCTGGTGTGGTTGAAACCAACGCTGCGCGAAATCAAGCCGCTTTTGTCAACGCGATCGGTGACATCGAAGTCTGGGACTTGGCCAAGGAAACTCGACTGCAGGTTTTAAAAGGCCATTCAGAACCCGTCGTTGCGCTCGCCTGGGCCAGCGCGGCGGATCGTCTGTTTAGCTGTGATCAAGGAGGAAAGATTGTCGCTTGGCAACCGTCCAGCGGTACGCAGATCGGTTCGTTCGACAATCCGCTGCCGCTGACCGACATGGCGGTTTCCCAAGATGGAAAGGTGATCGTGGCACTCAGTAATTCTCGCAAGGTCAGCTGCGTTACAGTAACCAAGTCTGCTGCGAAAGACGCATCGCCCGAAAGCAACGCGGTGAAAATGGAACTCAAACCGCTAGCGACGTTGGATCAGATTGCTGACGCGAATGCAGTCACGATCATCAACAAGCCGGCCGTTACGATCGTCGTCGGAACGGATGCCAACGGTGCGCGATTGATTAACGCCACCGATGGAAAGCTGATTCGCGGGATGAAGCACCCGGGCGGAGTCACGTCGGCTGTCGTCGGTCCCGGCGAAAGCACGATTTTGACCGGCGGCAAGGACGGTGCGGCCAAGCTATGGAACGTTGCTGATGGCAAACTCGTCCGAACCTTTCAAGGCAAAACGGGCACGATGCTGAAATCCGCGATGGCCCAACGTGATTTGAAACGACAAAAGGGAACGATCGCGCGACTGGAGGCGAAGACAAAGACGCTTGAAACCGCTCTGACAAAAGAAGCCGAGGCTGTAAAGAAGGTCAAGGAGACGCGTGACAAGGCTGCCGCAAAGGTCACCGAAGACGAAAAGAAGCGTGTTGAAGCGACTGCGAAAGTCACCGCGACTGAAAACGGAATCAAAAAGGCAACGGCGGACGGCAAGACGGCGGAAAAATTGATCGCTGATTCAAAGCAACTGATCACTGCGAATGATGCAGATAAAAAGAAGCTGGCGGAACAACTCCAGGCGGCGAAGGCCGAGCGTGGCCGTGTCGCCGCAAAGCTGGCCGAAGCAGACAAGAAGCTGAAAGCCCTACAAGCTCAGGTTGCAGGTTTGGATGGGAAGCTTTCTGCCGCCAAGAAACAAATGACAACCAGTGCCAAGACGCAGGCGGATACCAAGGCGAAGCTTGTTGCCTTGAACAAGCAGTTGGAGGCCGAGAAAAAAGCGGCCGAGACAGCGACAACCAACAAAACGAAAGCAGATCAGGATTTAGTAAAACGAGAACAAGCCTTGGCTGCGGCTCAACAAGCTCTTGAGCGTGCAACTGCGGCGATCCCAAAGCACAAGAGCGTGGTTCAATCCGCGAAACGTCGCAATGATCTATTGAATCAACAGTCAGCAACGCTGGCTATCGCTCAATCGCATACAGACAATATCGTCATTGGTGCCGCACTGAGTGTCGACGGAAAAACGCTGGCAACAGCGCATCAGGGTGGCGACATTCGCACTTACGATTTTGCGACAGGGTTGCCCAAAAACAGCTTCAAGTCGGATGTCGATAACGGAGACGTGACGATCTTGATCGACGGCACGATTTGCAAATTCGCGAAGAGTTCATCAATCGAAACTTGGTCACCGAAATTCACATGGAAGCTAGAAAAGACGATCGGTTCGCCCACAATCAGAACGATTAGCGATCGGGCGACGGCCCTGGAGTTCCGGCGAGACGGAAAATCGCTTGCCGTTGGCAGCGGCCCACCCAGCCGGTTCGGCGATGTAAAAGTGTTCGCGGTTTCCAGCGGACAGCTGGTTCGAGATTTCGGCGAAGTCCATAGCGATACCGTCTTGGGACTGAATTTTTCGCCCGGTGGAACAAAACTCGCATCTTCGGCTGCGGACAAAACGGTTCGATTGTTGGATGTGAATACAGGAAAAGCCATTCGTTCACTCGAAGGCCACTCGCACCATGTGCTGTCAGTTGCCTGGCAAGACGATGAGCAGACGGTGGCTTCAGCTGGCGCCGATCAGAGCATCAAGGTTTGGAACATTGAAACTGGTGGCCAACGACGCACGATTTCAGGATTTGGCAAAGAGATCACAGCGATCGCATTTGTAAAAGAGACGTCTCAGGTTGCAACGGCTTGCGCAGACGGAAACGTCAGGTTGCATGAAACGAAAAACGGCAAAAGCATTCGTACCTTCAGCGCCTCCGGCGACTTTCTGTACTCATTAGCTGTCACCAGCGACGGAAAGAAATTGATCGCCGGCGGACAAAACGGGATCTTGCGCGTCTGGGATTTCAGCAACGCAAAACTGTTGCACGAAATTAAATAGGCAAGGGGCCAGAGTTAGCGTGCGCGCGAAACTGGCATGGGCTAGTGCTGCGTTTTAACTAACTGGTGTCGCCTTTCGTAGCGTTTTTGATCTTTACGGCGTGAAACTAAGTCCGAAGGACTTCAACAACAAAGCCCCGCTGTGCGACCGCAGGCTTTGTTGTTGAAGGTTTGCTGGATGCGGCCTACAATTTTCTTCGTAGTGAAACTCTACTGTGCAGTTCGCGTATAGAATAGAAAGGCAAATCAAAGCTTGAACTCCTGCGGCAACAAAGCACGTTATGGATTACATAATTTGCCGTTGGAAATGGCTGCTGGTCATCGGATTGGCTCCGCTAATATTGTGGGGACTACTTCGCACCGGGTTAACGAAGTACGAATTTTCCGAAGTTCAGTTTTCAGTCGTCGGTGATACATTGGCGCTAATCACCTTCGACAACGATAACACAAAACGCTTTTATCACATTCAAATCGTAAGACCGACTGAGCAGAAAACACTCGTCGTCAATTGCGTCTTGCCAACCTGGCCTCCAGCCGAGCTGGTTCTCTCGCCCAACGGGCGGTACTTTGCATACGCGGCAAACAAACAAATTCATGTACTTGATTTGCTGGAAGACAAAACATGGGCTTGGCCACTTCCTGAGCGATTTTCCGGTGGTGTGCGATTCTCCGAAGTGGAAAACACCGTAACGTTCCTTTCGGAAACGAACGATGCAATGCCCAAACCGCTGTTTGTCTCGGTTGACTTTACAAATGGCGAAACCATCGAACTCGTTGGATCTAAACGACGCGGCGGATATGCGTGGTCTCAAGCCAGCCAATTCGACCCGGTCAAACTGAAGTCGGTGTCTTGCTATATCCAATCTGACTTTCATGTTGTTGCCAAAGATCCGAACACCAATCGGACACTCTACGTGACTGACTACCATCCGAATCGATACCGATTGCTATTTGTCACGGCGGCTCTATTGGCCGCGATGGCATGGTGGTTATTGTGGGTTCACCTGGGTGTTGGCAAAGCAAAGTCGACTGTGCCGTGGATTCAAGTTTGTGTGCTTCACGCAATCGCCGTACTCCCATTTGCTGCTCGAATTCTGGATTCACGTGAATCACAAATCGTGATGATTGATAGCAGCGTGCAATTGATTGTCGCGGTTTCTTGCAGCATCCTCGTTTACGCGGTCTCATGGATAACAACGAACCCCAGAGCCCCAGCGAAACTAACAATGGCATTGTTGGTACTTGCAGTCTTCGCAATCAATCACAAGCTGTTGCATCCCTGGCTAACAACACATCGACTTGCCGCTCGGATGTTGATCGGATCCACCTTGCTTTCAGCGATCATTTTTGTAATCGGTGAGATCCGGTTTTTTGAATTTCGGCATCGTGACACCAGACAAGAAACGACCGAACGAAAGCGAACACGCAGATCGAAACATGGACCGTCGATTTTCATTCGTGATATTCTTGCCTGGACAATCTTGTTCGCGATCCTATTCGTTTCGCTGCGTAGTACTCCTCTTCGGCTACCGATGTTCCGTGGCGAATCACAGGTGGACGTTCTGTTGGTTGCGATCGCATGCTGCGTCAGTTCTATCCGATTTCTTTGGGTACCAATCAGCAAATTGACCAGCATCACTCTAGCCGTTACATCCCTCATGGTAGCTGCTTGCATTACCAGTTTAGTGTTGCCACCGGCGTTCGAAGTCCCAGCTGTGATCAGCATCACCGGAATTGCGCTCGCGATACTTTCTGGCCACGCGTTTTACGTGGCGGGATACAGCTATCAACGCAAGACGATTACGTAGGGCCAGTTCCTATTTAGAGTTGAGCATAGGAAGATTCAACCAAGCCGCAGTCGTAGCGAATGCAACCCTCCGCATCATGTCGTTGTGGGCATCGACACGAACCATAGATTCGTCGGTCAACCAGAGTGGCAACGACACTGATCGTTTTTGGCTCATGCAATGACAAACTCATTTCTCTCTTGCGTGAATTGGTATCGGAAGTCTCCATGTTGTAGAAGTCAGCCCTTCCTTTGTGCGCGATTCCGCTCGAAAGTGTTTGATGCTCGCAAGTAGTTTTATGAGTGCTTTTCCTTGTTGAAGGTCCTCGTCGCTGATCTCTTGCTCATTGTTCATTGACTGCTGCGATACTTTGGCGATTCGCAGAAAACTCAACTCAGCGATCCAGCGAAGGACGCCGGGCTCCGATGGCCAGTCGACTTTCTTGCGTTGGATCAGCTCTTTGGAACTATCCTTATTCGTACTGAACACCAGGACTTCGTCTGAAAGTCGCAACGAGATTCCATCCGTCACTTCGTCATCGATCTCCGGATCTCCGGCGATCTCGTACACAGTGGACTCGCCTTGCTCTGTTGATTTCATGCTGGGAATGAGGTTGGCATCCGATGGTTCTCCCGCCAAATCCAAATAGCCCTTCACAACACCGTTAAGCCACCTGCGAAATGCGCGTCCGGAAACAACGATACCTTCGCGGTCCGAAACGCGTGTCAAAATCGACAGTACGAATGGGTTTTCTTCTTCGGATTTCGGAAGTGGATCAACCACAGATAAGACAATTGAATTGCCGCCGTTATGAAGCGATGGCAGGAATTGCTCATTGACAATTTTTCGAAGCTGTTTTCCCATCTCGGCGAGTCTTTTTTGGTGCTCCTTCATCTCCTCTGGTGCAAGCGGAAATGAGTCTTCAAAGGAAGCTTGCATCAATACAATGTCGGTCATACTATCGTTCAATGCGAAGCCGAGATCCGAGACCAGCAGTAAACGTTCCGCGATCGTCGTGCTTTGAAAACTGTACTGAAAGATCGCGGCGTCACTGGTAAACTGATGTGCATCCAAGCCGTCCTTCGGCAACAATGGATCGACGTTGCGAACAATGCTGCGACCTGAGATTCCATCGTCGTCTGCAAAGACCGCCATTGACCAACCAGCCGGTTTTGGACGCGGGATTGCGTCCCATCGTTCCCCAATGGCTTTGATTCGGTTACCTGCCTTCTCGATTCCGCTGGTGATCATCGCTTTTACCATTACAGCGGCTTCGTCATCTCCGCCCGAAGTCGTAATCATTCCGGAATTAGCGATCGCGAATTCACCCAGCCAAGTCAGTGCTCCCGGTGCCTTCAGTTCTAGCGACGACGAAACGAAATCATCAGAAACATAGGCGGTTGCAATCACGGATTCAGACTGGTTTTTCAGCAGTGTTTTAAAGGCGTCGGTGTCGCGCAGCGCTGGAGCCTTCGTTTCTTCTGTCGTTACCAAACGTTCGATCGTGGCACGACTTTCCCCAAGACAGAAAGTTAGTCGCGATGCGGTAACGCCCACGGCAACGATCAGTTCCCGATCGTTGAAAACACGTTTCAGTTTTTCGATCGCGCCTGTTTCCTCCACATTTTGTTGTTGCCAATTCAGGGCAAGTAGGCCGGACTCCCACGGTCGCAAACTGAATACCAGCATTTGTTGTTCGCCCATCGATTTCTTGCCACGGTACACCACCCATTCTGGTAGTGGGTTGGCCTGCAGATAGCTGTGAAGTTCATTCAACGCGCGCGTCGCTGGTTTTGGATCATCGAGTTCAAAGGCCAAGCCGGTAGATGGCACGCGAATCTTTGCAACCATTTCGTCCGGAAGAGACATGAAGAATTCGAGCGGTTCATAGTCGTCACCAAGAGCCTTTTTTGCGGCGTCAGCTTTCTCCGAGATCTTTTTGATCGTTTTGAAAGTCGTCACCCAATCGAAATCACCGTAAATGAATGCGTCACTTTGAAGGACTTGTTTAATGACCAGTTCGGCGTCCGATGGTTTTTGGTCCCCGGCATCGATGCCATCGGC
>CAYNNP010000200.1:0-12484 GCA_964398215.1 uncultured Pirellulaceae bacterium
AAATGGCTGGAAAACAACACTGTCCGTCCATCTTCGCTGATCGTACGCACGATGGCTTCTAAAATGTCGCTACGTGCCAGCGGATCCAAGCCGCTGCTAGGTTCATCTAGCACTAGTAGTTCTGGACGATGAGCGATTGCAACCAGCAGACCAGCACGTGCACGCTGACCTTTGGAGAGCGATTTCAGTTGTGTCGCACGGGTCAGACCAAACATGTCACACAATTCGCTCGCGTATTGATCGTCCCAACTTGGATAGATCGCTCGCGTAAAATCGATCAGCTCGCCCACACACATCCAGCTTGGCAAAGTGTCTTCTTCGGTCAGATAGCCGACCTTCTTCAAGACACCTTCGGGATTCAAAGTCGGATCCTGCCCCAGCACTAACACGCTGCCATGCTTGGTAGCCAAGCCACCCATCAAATGACGAATCAGCGTCGTTTTACCGGCTCCGTTCAGTCCCACTAGCCCAAAAATCGATCCAACTGGAATGTGCAAGGTGACATCTTTCAGTGCCTGCTTGCCTTTAAATGCACGACTTAGATTGTCGACTCGGACGGCATAGTCTTTTGTTTCGCTCATGATCGCTTCTCCGATTTTTGAAGTTCCGTGTCACGTTTCTCAGCCAGTTGAATCAATTCGTCCAATGGCAAGCCAAGCTGACGCGCTTGAATGAGCAGTTTGTCCAATGCAGGCGCGATCAACTTGCGTCGCTGAGCCACGCCAAGTTTCTTGGGCAGTTCGCGAACAAACGTCCCCGTGGTCCGCCGTTTTTCGATCAATTCATCGCGTTCCAACTCCCGATAAGCCCGTGCGACCGTATTGGGATTCACCCGTAGACTCTCTGCCAAACCGCGAATGGTTGGCAGTTCATCTCCGCTCCGTAATTGCCCAGAAACAATACGAAACCGGACCTGATCAACAATCTGCTGATAGATCGGCGCGCCATCGGAAGAAATGTGTAAAAGCATTGTTGCACCTTTGTATTACCACATTAGTACAAGAATGGCTTAGCCGTGTCAAGCGTTTTTCTTCATGAGAATTGGGTGCCATTCGCGCAGCAGTTCGTGAACTTGCGCGAGTTGGGCGGCGGGTTTGCATCGTCAGCTTTTGACGTGACCGGCAAGCAGAATGCGATTTGTGTTACAGAAACGGGGTGCGGCTGGTTAAAGTTCCAGGCACACCAATTGGTTTTCACCGCGGAGGTAAAGTCGGTTGCCAACGATGGCGGGGTGCGAATAAAGATTGGTTCTGCGGCTAAAAACGCGCTGCCGAGAAATGATTTCCTTGCTGCCATCAGTGGACAAAAGCAACAATGCGCCTCTCCCGATGACCAGCAGCCGATCGTCTGATGCGATCAGCGATGCGTAGGCTCCCAAGCACTTGTCGCGCAATCGCCAGCGCTGCGCGAGGTCGTTCTCCAAGTCCAGGCAATACAGAAAGTCTTTGACGCAAAATAGGTTTGGGCCAACAACGACAGGCGTGCACATGTCCGACCGCAGCTTTTCATATACGGCAATTGGGTCTTTGTTCGGATTGCCATCGGTGTCGAATTCGAATATTCGGCAACCATTATTTTCTGTCACTAGGATCAGCTTGCCATCCCAGATGATCGGTGTTGGTACGTTAAAGTCACCGTCGGATATCGGCGTTATCGTCCACAGACGCTTGCCAGTCTCTGGATCCCAACCACCGATTGTTTTCGCGTCATGCCCCACAATCTGCTTGACGCCGCCAAGTGTTCCGACATTCAATGAACCGTAACCGGGCGCGATGCCGGGCGATTTCCATTTCAGTTTGCCTGTCGCCGCGTTCAAAGCGATCACGGATGCATCTTTCGCACCTGCCGCTACGATGAGAGTGCCATCGATCAACAATGGCGATCCGCAATAGCCCCAGGGTAGATCATCATCGAGCGGAAAATCATCTCGGAAGTTCTTTTCCCATACCACTTGTCCGTCCGCCAGTTGGACACACAACAAGTGGCCGTGAGCACCGTGAAAGTACACACGTTCGCCGGAAATGATTGGCGTTGCACGCGGTGAATTGCCATAGTCCAGCGCTGCGATTGCCAAACGCTCGACTTCCCAGATCAGTTCACCGCTGTTGGCATCCAAACATCGATACACGTCTTGGAAATCATCGGCATCACGGTCACCAAACAGGACGTGCTTGTCGGTCGCAGCAATGCCGCCCAGTCCCGCATGAGCAAGCGGAACTTTCCAGACAAAATTGGGCTGTTCAGAAAGTTGTTGTGGCAACCAGGCAACACGACCATCACGATTGGCACCGCGCCAACCAGTCCAGTCAACGTTCTGTGAGGCTACTTTTTTTTTGCCGCTTTAGCGTCAGCGATTTGGACGAACCCAACCAACGATTCAAGCGATTCCAGAACGGCCGGTTTGGAAGAAACCTCCGCGAGAGATTCCGAGATCATCTTGTACTCGGCTTTGTTCACGCTGTCGGTCGCAAAGACGGTAATGAAAGGCACGGGATCTGTTTTGACCACAACGCGCAAATCACCTTTCTTGATAGTACCGCAACCCTCCAATAAGGGCTGGGCGTAGCTTGAGATGACAGCCGCGGTTTTCGATTTTGGTCCCAAGTCGATGACTTTGCAGGCACCGTCGCTGCAAGCTTCGTCGACTTTGCGGCGATCCGTTGGGATCGTGATTCCGGCGTTTTTCAAAATCGAGAAAGCAGCGGATGATTTTTCTTCGGCTTCGCTGGGGCCAAAGATGATTGTGTATCCAGCCAGATCTTTGACGTTCTTTGCTGGATCATCCTTGTTGACCACGATCATACCGTACTGTTCGGTCGATCCTTTTTGGTCCGTCAAACGGAACACAGCGCGTCCCTTTCGCTTTGCGGCGGCAAGGTCTGCTGCCACCACCGACTGTTTGCCAATCACGATGTCCACATGGCCATCGGTTTTTTCAAGCGCCGCCTTCAACGATTCGGAGAACGTCAATTTGACCTTCCGGCCGATTGACGTCTCCAAATGCGAGGCCAATACCTCGTACTTGCGTTGTGCGTAGCCTTCGACGCACGGGCATGACAAGGGTGCTGCTAACGGGTCCATGACGACCAGCGACAATGAATCATCGTCGGCTACCGCATGAGAACCGATACCGAGCGCAAGAGTAACGACACAGGCAAACAGTCTCTTCAACATTTCGCCACCTATTTAGAAAGAGCTGAAACTGAACCGATCTTCTTTGGCTTCACTTTTTTAGCGGCCTTTGCTCCATCAGCATCTTTCTTGGAGTCCTTTTCGCCTGCTGGTTTTGGGAACATGACTTTGATGTGGTTACGAGTCAGATCCAGCATGTAAACATTGTCGTTCACCGGCGAAACCGCGATGGAAACGTTCTTGCAACCAGGCACCAAATCCACATCACCAACATACGAAACCAGTTTGCCAGTGGCGTCAAAGCGTTTGATACGGCCAAGCGACGCCTCGGCAGTATAAATGTAGCCTTCTTTGTCAAAGCAAACATTCATAGGGTTACAGCAGCTGCCAAAACCATCGACACCTGTGCGATCTGATTTTCCCCATTGCGTGATCTTCTTGCCATCAATGTCGTAGTGAACGACTCGGTCGCGTGAATTCTCGGCGACAAAGATTCCTTGCTTGCAGCACTGGACATCCATTTGTCCGCAACAGCCGCTGAGACTTTTGATGATCACTTCACCATCAGCAAAGTCGTTGCCGGTTCGCCAGACGTCGAATCCGTATCCAGCCAAAGAGCGAGTCGTCACGAATATGTAATCGTCTGAAGAACTGATCGATGAAATCTTCATCTTCGTTTTGATCATCGATTGGATTTGGCGATCAATTTCTTCTTCGCTGGGGCCTTTTTCTTCCTGGTCGCCTTCTTTTTCCTTTTGCGCGGCCAGTTGTTCTTTGTATCGCTCAAGCGTTTTTGGCAACAATTCAAGTGTTCGTTCTTCTGATTCGTTCAGCTCGGATTTCGCACCTCGTTCTTCCAGCTGCTTGATCATTTGCTCATAGGTAGCAACGCGTGCTTCCAGAGAGGAAGAGCTGCTTGTACCCGATCGTCGTTTTAGATAGGCGATCGCCTGCTCTCGGACTTCTTTGTTATCGGAGGTCAATCGTTGTGCGTGAGGTGATTTGGTGGTCTTTAGGACCTTGCCTTCACGATCGAATCGAAACAGTTCACCTTCACCGCCGACTAGGATGCTGCCATCACTAGCAACGTTGATCGCTTCCGGGCGAACATTGACTTTCCATGACCGTAGAATTTCGCCTTCGTCGTTGACGATGCGAACTTCACCAGGCCCACTTCCGCAAACTGCAACAATGTGACCTTCGGCATCCATACAGAACGCGTTGATCTTGAGTGGATTGTCATCGTCCGCGATTTTGACAATCGCCGACTGTTGGTGAGTGGACTGATCTTCGATGCTGGTGCCCCCAGCTGCGAATCCAAGATTAGCACTCACACATAGCATTAAAGCAAAAACAGAAAACCGCATGGAATCATTCTCCTAAATGGTTACAAAGCTCCGGTTCATCCTAGCAAAACCTGCCTGGGCAAATGTAAAAACCTGAGACTTTGCCGAGGTTTCTATGGCTGCAAAACCCTCTCTTCGCAGCTGCATACCCAATATTGCCAAGCATTGTTTCACTTTATCGGAATGCTGGCACCAACCTGGTTGCACTGATTTGTTAAAGCTCCTGCCCAAAGATCAGGCATGAGAGCCGAATCAGCCGCTCGTCGGCAACATCCGTGAAGCTTACAATTTATGCGTTGATGGTAAAATGTTGGAAACGGCAGGACGTGTCGCGATGATGACTAACGGAAAAACTGATCTAACCCTGTCGACTCCCGTTCAGTACTTGTCGAGTGTTGGGCCGTCACGCGCGAAACGTCTGGCGAAGCTAGGGATTCGGACAGCTCAAGATCTACTGTTTCTTTTTCCCAGAGACTACGAGTTCCCAGCCGAATCGACTGCGATTTCTGATTTGAAAGAGGGAGTTCCTGCGTCTTTGGTAGGAACGATTGCGGAAGCCGAGCTGGTGTCGCGTTCACCTGGCAGAACCATATTTGGCGCATTGCTAGAAACCGAGACAGGCTTTGCAAGACTGCTGTTTTTTAATCAACCCTTTCGCAGCGAGCAACTGACGTTTGGTCGTCGAGTGATGATCAGTGGTGAACCAAAGCTGAACGGCTTGCGCATGGAGTTCGTTCATCCGAAAGTAACCATATTGGATGCCAGTGAGGATCTACCAAAACCTCGGATCCTGCCAATCTATCCGCTGACCGAAGGGGTCAAGCAATCGGACATGCGGTGCGCTGTCGGTGACATTGTCCGTAGCATGGCGCCCGAGCTTTCAGAAGTGTTGCCCGATAATTTGCGACAGACCGGGCACCAATTGATCAAAGACAATGGGATCGGACTTGCTGGGGTCGGTCCGCTTCCGTCGATCCAACAGAGCTTGTTGAATCTGCATTTGCCAGAAGACGAAGAACAGTTGTTGGCAGCGCGCAGCCGATTGGTTTTCCAAGAACTACTTGTCATGCAACTCGCACTTGCGTTTCGGCGGCGCAAGCTAACAACGGACTTGAAAGCGCCACCGCTACCGCCATCGGCGATTATCGACGCCAGGATTATCAAACGGTTTCCATTTAGCTTGACTGGCGATCAAGGCGCTGCGATCAGCGAGATTGGTGCGGACATGGCTCGCCAGTTTCCAATGAACCGTTTGCTGCAGGGGGATGTTGGCAGCGGCAAAACTGTGGTTGCGATTTACGCAATGATGCTGGCGGTCGCAAATGGCCATCAAGCTGTGTTGATGGCGCCCACAGAGATTTTGGCGCGACAACACTTGGCGACACTGACAAAAATCCTGGCCGACAGCCGTGTAAGGATTGGATTGCTGTGTGGATCGATGACCGACAAAGAAAGACGCGAAACGCTCGCCGCGGTTGCTGCTGGCGAGATTGATCTGTTGATTGGAACGCAAGCACTGTTGCATGGCGGGATCGATTTTGCTGCCTTGGGCCTGTGTGTAATCGACGAACAGCACAAGTTTGGTGTGGCACAACGAGTGGCATTGCGTTCGGGTGGTATCGACCCGCATTACCTGGTGATGTCAGCGACCCCGATTCCGCGGTCGATTGCGATGACGCTTTTCGGTGATGTGGAACTTAGTACCTTGCGAGAGAAACCTCCGGGACGAGGAACGATCAACACCTATCTTGCTCATGATGGATGGAAGGATCGTTGGTGGACCTTTGTGAAAAAGCAACTTTCCGAAGGTAGGCAGGCTTATGTGGTCGCTCCTCGCGTCCAGTCAACGGAGCCAGAGGACGAGGACGATACAACCGAAGATGTTTCGTCGGTGATGAGTATTTTTCAGAGGTTAAGTACAGGGGCGTTGGCGGATTTCAACGTCGCGCTGTTGCATGGAAGCATGCCGCCGGATGAGAAAAAATTCGTCATGCAAGAATTCGCTCGCGGCAAAATTCAAGTCTTGGTCAGCACCACGGTGATCGAAGTCGGTATCGATGTTTCGAATGCAACTGTGATGACGATTTTCGGAGCACAGCGATTTGGGCTCGCTCAACTGCACCAACTGCGCGGCCGTGTTTCGCGGGGCGATCATGCCGGCCATGTTTGTGTGTTCACCGATGGTGAAAAATCACCCGAGGAAAGCGAACGACTCAAGGTTTTTGAGCAAACGCATGATGGATTCGAATTGGCAGAGGCCGATTTTCGGATGCGTGGACCGGGTGACTTGTTGGGACGAAAACAAAGTGGGCTGCCGCCAATGCGGATCGCGAACTTACAGGAAGACATCCAAATCCTGGGAGCAGCACGCGAACTAGCTCAAATCATGATCGACGAAGATCCAGAACTCGCGGCCCCAGAACTTGCTGAGCTAAAGGCGCAGGTCATGCGGCGATACGGCAAACGCTTGGATCTCGGCGACGTGGCCTAAATTTGGCAGTATGAAAACCAGTACGAGCCTTGAAGGCGCAAAAAAGCAGTGTTTGAAAAGAAAAGCTATCGAATTCCGACTATTGTGAGGTCCTTCGTTCGTTGAATTCGCAGGCTCAAGTGCTTAAGCTCTCGATCCTGTTCGGGAAGGCCACAAATTTGATAGTGCCCTTCTTCAGGCAAGAGGCCTTTTCGATTTGTCATCAGTATTCTGGAGAAGAAAGAAAAAGTGTTTAGAAAACTATCAAGCGTGCTTGCAGTTCTTTTGGTGGCGGGAGTTACCGTGGTAGCAGCTGACATAAAATTGGAGGGTGTGACCTGTGTGATCTCGCCTCGCCCTGCGGACAAAGAGAAAGTAGCTGACTACAAAGAAGGCAAAGTTTTCTTTTGCTGTGGTGGTTGCCAAGCTAAATTCAAAGAGACACCTAAGAAATTCGCTGTCAAAGCGAACCATCAACTGGTCGCAACCAAGCAATACGTTCAGAAAGGTTGCCCATTCAGTGGTGGCAAAGTTGATCCAGAGACAACCCTCGACATTGGCGGCACAAAAGTCGCATTCTGCTGTGCTGGCTGTAAAAGCAAAGTTGAAATGGCTGAGGACGACGCTGCAAAGATGAAGATGGTGTTCACCGAAAAGGCTTTCGCCAAAGGATTCAAGTCAGCGAAAAAGAAAGAGACGCACTAGGCGCACTTTCCCGATCGATATACTTGACTGGCTGCCGTTCACATCGAAAGGCAGCCTTTTCTTTTTGGCATGAGATGCATGACGCCCACCGATCTAATCAAGCGATGTCTTCAACTGGCGATGGTGGACGAAAGCGTTGAAATCAATGCGGACTCGCTAATCGGTTTTTTTCAAACCTTTCGCCCTGATGGTTTAGCACTGGATGGCGTGTTTGACGGGTTGCCAGAATCGGATTTGCTGCAATCGCGGCTTGAGGTCTTGTTTCAGGTTGCAGGTGATGATCGCCGACCACAAGGTGGACGAGACGCTTACTTTGTCGTCAGGAAACCACCTGCGATCGATCCTGGAACGGTGCGTGAATTGGCGGGCGGTTGGCTTGCCGGGCTGCGCAGTATCGCCGAGTGCTTGGATGATACGGCGGTCATGAAAACCCTGGATCCGATTCCCAAGGTGCGTGTTTTGGAGGGTCTTGCGCCCAAGAAACCGAAACGCGAAGAAGATAAATCGCATTTACTGAATGTCATCACAGAAGATGCGACAAGAATGCTGGAGCGCCGGGACACTCTGGAGTCATATTCCAGCGCGCTCAGGCCAGCGTACTATTTTGTGGCTTGCGACCCAATGCTACGTGACCATTTGATGTGGCCATTATTTCGCAGCGGGATCGCAAAGCAGTGTGCTGTGAGCGAACCGCTGAAAGAATACTTTGAGCTCTGGAAGCACGGCATCAAGTATAGGATCTTTGGCAACAAACAGATTGATTTGTATGTGCCGCGCCAGCATGACGCTGGCGATTCATAACCGTGACATCGGTCAAAACCACGTCAAGACGTTCGGCGATTCGGGTTAAGCCAGCGCTAGCCTCGACGGGTTGCGTTATCACCACAAGGCCCGCGGCTAGCGCCGTTGGCTCAGTAAATCAACAAACCCTTGACGACTTCCGCTATCTAAGAATTGTCTGGCGCTTATGCCAAACCCAATTGCTGATGAATTGCATTGCGGGTCTGGTCATCGATACCCAGGCCACGTGACAACTCAGTCAGGTACTGGGCTTCTTGTGGAGTATCGACTTTGATCGCCATTAATGACATTGAGTAAACATCGACAGCCATCGCAGGTGGTATGGTCGCTGCAAACGCGTCGACATCAAGCGGTGACGAAAGTTCTTGTCGCAAGAAATCCGCTTCGGCTTGGTCAACTTCATCGCCCAAGCGTCCAACAATGGCTTGTTGCTCACTCGCGTCGATTTGTCCATCCGCTTTGGCAGCGTTGCACATGGCGCGAATCAACAAGGTCGCTTGCTCGTCTTCTGAGGGAGTATCTGCTGGGGCAGGTTCTTCTGCGCCACCGCTCATCAGGCCGAACATTCCGCCAAGGCCACCACCGCCACTGCTCTGTTTTTTACCACCACCAAGCAGGCCGCTTAGCAAACCGCCTGCGCCACCGCCGCCACCAAGCAATCCGCCCAACAAGCTACCACCACTGGAGCGACCGCCACCACCAAGAGCTGACTTGACCAGCGAACCGACCAATCCACTGCTGCCGCTGGCAGAGCCGCCTCCACCTCCAAGTGAGCCTTTTAGAAGCGATCCTAGTAGTCCGCCGCCGGTTGGATTCTTACCGAGCAAGCTCATTAAAAGTTTGGTTGGGTTCATTACGTTTTCCCTCGTTTATCATTCCCCGCATCGACAACTTGTATGGCACGAGCCATACGCTCTTTGAATTGCAATTCTCTGGGGTCACGAAATCATACACGATCACACGATTTGGAAAAACGTGAACCAACTGTTCTGTGAAAACCAGGGCAGACAGTTAGTAAGTGCGGGTTTTAGACACGCTTTACGTATCGCACTCGATACACGGGAATGTTGTACTTTCGACTGCGTCGTTCAAAGTGCGTTCGATAGTCCAAATCGTGTGTCGACTCGGCTTCTTCCTCTGGAATGGGCACACCAAGCTCGGGCGCGAATTCAGCAATCAGCTCGACAGTTGGCTCAAAATAGTCCAGCACGTCGGTCCAAAAATGCAATCGACCACCAGGGCGGAGGGCGCGTGAATAGTGCGCAATTGTGTGTTCGTTGACCACACGACGTTTGCGATGTCGCTTCTTCCACCAAGGGTCAGGAAAGTACACATGGATGGCTTCCAAGCTATTGGCAGCAATCTGATTTTCGATCACCGGCAAAGCATCTCCGGCGGCCATGATTGCATTGGTACGATTCTCGGCTGCCAGTTTTGTAGCGGCAAGCTCCGCGTATTTCTTGGCCACTTCGATACCCAGAAAGTTGGTCTCTGGATTGGCAGCGGACGCGGTTTGAATGAACAAGCCCTTTCCCGAACCGACCTCCAGCTCCAGTGGCTGGTCATTGCCGAACAGCGTCTGACTGTTGATATCGGGCGGCAATTGATCGCACAAGCGAAACACACTGCTCATGTCGATTTTGGAATCAGATCGTCGAAGTTGGCTACGTGGCATGGCTGGCAAGCTTTGCTGATCAATTGGATTGCAATTCGCCGCTGCCCATTGTTTTGATGATCCCGGGCAGTCGGTGAAGGTCTCATCGTAAACAAAGCAGATTTATCTACAATGCTGGGACTGAGCCGGAAACATTGTTAATTTGATCGAGACGTACCCCCCTCGGTTTCCTGGCTCCCATTTTTGCAGGGTGTGGTCAATCACATCCTGCAGCACCATCGCTGCCATCAACCAGAATTTTTGAATGCCAACATCTGATGCTAACTTCAATGGTTTGAACATTGCAGCTCTTGAGAGCCGTCGTGCGGACGATATGCGGCGGTTGATTGAGCGACATGGTGGTGTGGCTCACGTCAGCCCGTCGATGCGCGAAGTGCCGATCAGTCCAAATCGTGACGCCATTGACTTTGCCTACAAAGTCATGACCGGCGAGATCACCATTGTTGTCTTGATGACCGGTGTTGGATTCAAGTACTTGTTGAAAGCACTTGACCGCCAAGTCGACATGCAGCGTTTTTTGGATTCGATGTCTGACATTGTCACCATCGCGCGCGGGCCCAAGCCGGCTGCCGCGATGCGTGAAGTGGGATTGACTCCGACAATCAAAATTCCAGAACCAAATACTTGGCGCGAGATTCTGCAAACACTCGATAGAAAGTTGCCGATCGCGAATCAAGTTGTCGGTCTACAAGAATATGGAATCACAAACGCTTCCTTGGTGGCGGGGCTGGAGGCTCGGGGTGCGACTGTTCATCCGGTTCGCGTTTACGGCTGGGAATTTCCACAAGACGTCGGTCCGCTGGAAGAGAACGTGAAGGCACTTGCCGCTGGACAGCGAGATATGCTGTTACTGACTAGCGGCCATCAAATCGTTAACATGCTGCGAATTGCAGAGCGACTTGAAATCATCGATCAGCTTCGTAGCGGATTGCGTGGTACCGTTATCGCGTCAATCGGTCCAACGACGTCGCAAATGCTGCATGAATGTGATTTACATGTAGATATGGAACCGTCGCATCCAAAAATGGGACACCTAGTTGTCGAAGCTGCCAAACGCGGCTCTGAAATAGCGAAAGGAAAGATACAGGTTACATCGATGTCCAACGAACCCCATGAATTTAAGTTCAACCATCCCTCTGACAACAGTTTGTTCATGCAGGCTTGCCGAGGCGAGCCGACGGATCGAACGCCAATCTGGATGATGAGGCAAGCCGGTCGTTACATGGCCGAATATCGAGAGGTGCGGGCAAAACAATCGTTCCTAGAGTTATGCGCGAATCCAAAGCTTTGCAGCGAAATCATGTGCACTGCGGTCAATCGCTTGGGCGTTGACGCTGCGATCATCTTTTCGGACTTGCTGCCGATTTTGGTGCCGATGGGATTCGACCTGGAATTTGTCAAAGGTGACGGTCCCGTGATTCACAATCCGATCCGTGATGCTGGTGACATCAAACGTGTGAAGGGATTGTTGGATCCAGGCGAATTGGGGTTTGTATACGAAACTGTGAAACAAACGCGCGCCGATTTGCCCCAAGACATTCCCTTGATCGGCTTTGCCGGTGCACCGTTTACGTTGGCCAGTTATGCGATCGAAGGCGGTGGAAGTCGGCAATACATGCATACCAAAAAACTGATGCACAGCGACGGTGGCGCATGGAACGCTTTGATGGAGACATTGTCCGAGGCAATCACGGTTTACTTGAACCATCAGATTGCTGCCGGTGCGCAGTGTGTGCAATTGTTTGACAGTTGGGCTGGATGTCTTTCGCCGGTTGACTATGGCCACTACGTTCAACCGTGGGTCGAAAAAATCATTTCGGCAATCACCCCCGGCGTGCCCGTGATCAATTTTGCGACCGGGAACCCTGAACTCTTGCCGTTGCTACGTGGTGATCGGCGAACCGTTGTCGGTGTCGATTGGCGAATCCCGATCGATGTTGCTTGGGAGCGGATTGGCAAGGATCGAAGCGTGCAAGGGAACTTGGATCCAGCAGTACTGCTAGGCGAGCCCGAAACGATCTGCGAACGCGCTCAAGAACTGCTCGATACGGTCGGCGGCCGCCCAGGCCATATCTTTAACTTGGGCCATGGAGTGTTGAAAGAAACGCCTGTTGAACATGCGATCGCGCTGGTCGAGTACGTCAAAGATCGCAGCCAACGGTAGTTTCAATCAACCGCCAGCATTATTTCGTTGAAGCGGTACGCGTGCGCCTTTTGAAGTTTCGCTTTTCTGGTAACCCGAAGCGTGAGTTTCGAAGTTGCGCTTTTCAAAATTTATCGAGATTCGTTTGATCGATCGTGTTCAACAACCAGGAAACCAGCTGCGAAGCAGCGATAGCATATAGCCCCATGCGT
>CAYNNP010000201.1:0-12427 GCA_964398215.1 uncultured Pirellulaceae bacterium
CACCCACTCAAAAATGCAAGAACACATTTTCTCTCCTGGCACACAAGTCGTTAGCTTGAAACCCGTCCACGGGGTCAACGATGCGATCGCGCATCCTGGCGGCGCTGTGGGTGTCATCGTGAAATCCCCGACCGACCGTCAACATGCTTATCGAGTGCGATTCTCTGACGGTTTTGAATCGATGCTGCATCATGATCAATTGTCACTGCTGTCAGAGTACAAGCTTGGCCGGATCAAGGACCCGAATGCGATCTGTAGCGAAGGACTTTATGACCGCGTGATCTATCGCTGCGTGGTCGGTTCGCGAGCCTTTGGCCTGGACGATGAAAACTCGGACACGGATCGGCGAGGAATTTATTTGCCACCCGCTGATCTTCATTGGTCGTTGTACGGCGTTCCCGAGCAAATCGAAAACGAAGCGACTCAAGAGGGCTACTGGGAATTGCAAAAGTTCATCGTGATGGCGTTGAAAGCGAATCCGAATGTCTTGGAATGCCTGTACACGCCGCTGGTCGAACTCGCCACGCCGATGGCTCAGGAGATTTTGGACAACCGCCAAATTTTTCTTTCCAGGTTGGTGTATCAAACCTACAGCGGATATGTCGCGTCCCAGTTCAAAAAGATCCAAGCCGACATCCGAAACCAAGGCCGCGTGAAGTGGAAGCATGTCATGCACTTGATTCGTTTGCTGATTTCCGGGGTGAACCTTTTGGAGAAAGAGGATGTCACCGTGGATGCCGGTCCCAATCGCGATCGATTGATGGCCATCAAACGTGGTGACGTGTCTTTTGAAGACGCAGACGCGTGGCGAATCGAATTGCAAAAGAAACTGACGACTGCATTTGACAAAACGAACCTACCAGAAAGACCTGATTACGAACGCGCCAACGAACTGCTTGTCAAAGCACGCCGTTTGGCGATCAGCAAAGACTTACCATGATCGATATCAACTCATTGCCGCTTGCGAAACTGAAAGAACAGGTCGACCGGCATCCGTATCCGCTGATGTTTGCGACGATCAGCGGTGCGCACTTGTATGGTTTTCCGTCGCCGGATTCGGATTTCGATTTGCGAGGCATTCACTTGTTGCCGCTGCATGACGTGATCGGCTTGAACGAACCGAATGACACGGTCAGCAAATCGGGTATCGAAGACGGTTTAGAAATCGATTTGGTGACCCACGATGTGACGAAGTTCTTCAGGCTGATGTTGCGCAAGAATGGCTATGTTTTGGAACAAGTTTTTTCGCCGCTGGTTGTTGACACAACGCCTGAGTTCGATGAACTGAGGTCGATTGCCAGTGATTGCGTCACACGACACCATTCGTATCACTACAACGGATTCGCGCGCGGACAGTGGAAGTTGTTTCGCAAAGCCGATACACCGCTGATCAAACCGTTGTTGTATACGTATCGCGTGCTGATGACAGGCATCCACTTGATGCGAACCGGCAAGATCGAAGCCAACATCACAACGCTGAATACGGAGTTTCAGTTGCCGGTGATCGACGACTTGGTTGACTTGAAGATGAATGGCAAAGAAAAAGAGGAGGTCCCTCCTGGCAACGAAGATTTGCATGAAAAGCAAATCGGTTCGCTACTGGAATTGCTGAATAGAGAATCAGAAAAGTCGAGTTTGCCGGAATACACAACGGCGAAACCGGCTTTGAATGATCTGCTGATTCGAAGCCGGATGGCCTAGGTCACTGATTGTTTTTACGCAGCGATTTGGTGCGGCGATTGCTATTTCCAGCCGACTGGTTGTGTCCAAGCTTGTTGCTTTTGATCTTTGAATGAAGGATCAACGGCACCTTCTGAACTTGTGACGACGGCGCGGACATACAATTCGTTGCCAGTGAGTTTGTAGGTCGGAGTGAGTCCCGGGACGGAAGCGACAAGAACGCCAATTCGTTTTTCATCGGTTGTGTTTTGGGATTCTTTCAACGTCGCAATGAACTCAGTCGTGTACTTGGTACCTCTGGAAGGCCGGATCTGTAGTTGCAGTGTTTTGAGTTCGGCGTCAAATTCGATGTCATCCAGCGTCACTCCACTGGATGCGTAAAAGTCACCTGCTTTGATTGCACGAATCAGGTATTCGGGCGTTAGGTATCGACTGCGGACCATGATCCAACCGCGGCCAGGACGGGAACCCTTTTGGCCGTGGTATTCGTGGCTATCGTCAGTCGCGATTCCCATCATCGGAGGCACATTCAAATCCGTGCGTCGAATTGCGTTGACCAAATCCCAAATCCGTTCAACGCTAGGATGGTCTTTGTCGCCCAGATGATTGACTCCAGGGTGTCCGTTGTAGACCTCGAAAAATCGCTCCGACACAACAGCCGCCAAGTCTTCAGCGGTAATGGCATAGCCAAAATTAGGATGGTTCAAATGCGGCAAGACCTGGCGTCCATGATCTTTTTCGTGCTGAAGAATCGCTCGCAAGTTGTTCTCCATGGTTTCGCGAACGGTTTTCCCATGTGCAGGCTCAATAGCCTCAGCGACATTGGTAGCGTTGATGTGGACCGGTTTTCCTTCGGCGCGATCACTAATTTCCTCTGCTTGGATCAAGATAAATTCGTTGGAGCGTTCAACCAACGCACGAAACTCATCCAGCGGTTTTAGGCGGATGGCAAAATCATCCGCATCTTTATCGCCTCGCGTCTGCACCCATTCAGCCCCAAACTTCTTGCGGTACTTTCTCAACACATCTTTGTCAGCGCGTTTAACGATATCCTTGAGCTTCATCCATTTTTCGCCGCGGCTGACAACATTGTGATCCGTCAGGGCAAGAAAGTTGTAGTCGCGTTCAGCGTACCAACTAGCGATCATTTCCGGAAAGTCATCGCCGTCGGACCACAACGAATGGGTATGCAGATTGCCTTTCCACCATCGGAGCGGTCGGCTGCCGTCGTCATTTTGCGCTCGAAGATTCGCTGAACTTAAAAGCAAAACGAGCATCGCGACTTGCGCGAATTGAAATTTGGCGTGCATGATTGTTTAGATTTGGGTAAAAGTTTTTCCCAATCCTATTCAATATTCACAGCGGCTGCAGACGTAAGCCAGCTGTTCCGAGGATTTTCGATCCGAGAGGTGCCCCACCCAGCGGCTGGATAGCAGCGAAAATCCTGATCGCCGACGCTTTCCAGTTAAGGCCGGTTGCCTTCGCGTCGCATCGTCAATTGTGTGCGAATCGTCTCACCACCAAAGAACTGGTTGGGCACAAAACTATTGGAGTCCAATGGAACCGCAATCTGAACCGTAACATCGCGTGTTGTTGGCCGAATCACTGTTGGAGTGATATCGACACTGGTATTCCTGAGTCCCAGTGAATTCAGAATCTGCTGTGCTTCTTGTCTTGCATCTGCTGCGCTCGCGCCGGGCAGAATGGCTCGTCTGGCGGCTTCGTAGACAGCATTGTCAGCTGTGTGACGAATCATTGCGACTCGCGCGAACTCGAAAGCGGTAAAGAACAGAAAGAACACAATCGGGGCGACGATGGCGAATTCCACCATCGTTGCACCACGACGATTCTTTGGCTTTGATGTCAGTGAATTTTTCATTGGAATCGATTCTTCTTTTTCTTATTCCGTCAACACTGTGCCGAGCGAGAGAGCAATTTCCCGATAGATGTCGCGAAGCTGTTCGCCGGTAAGTGCGTGAAAGTGTTGTCCCCGTCCGATGTCGGCGACCTCTCGCATTCTTGCTATATCAGCACCCGCCCCAAACGTGATCGTATGAATCTGAACACCGGCGTTTGCAAGGTCGGTGGCAACGGTGCGCGGTTCAGGTCCACGATTGTGTCTTCCATCGGTCATGACAATCATCGTTCGTTCGACGAAGTTGATCGATCTTCCGCGGCTCATGACTTGTTCACCAGCACGCATACCTCGCGAGATACTGGTAAAGCCGCCAATGGGCAGCGAGTTCATGCCATTGGTGATTTCGGTCAAATTGGGCGTCAGTTCCACATCTTCGGTAGCTTGGGAATTGTAAGACGCCAAGCCGACGAACTCGTTGACAGAAGTATCATCAAGGGTATCAACAAAGACATCGATCGCCGAACGAAGGTCGGCAAACTTTGCTCCTCGCATTGAACCACTGCGATCGACCACCAACACAACATCTCGTTCGATGAATGCAGCCGCTGCTTGTATTTCAGGCTCAAAGAACTCGAGCCCCAGTATGTTTCCAAAGAACAACGGAATCGGACCGGACAGCGAATCAGCAGTCCTTCGTCCCTGGACGCGAACACTGTTGGTTGGGATTGCGTTTTCATCGAAAACGAATTGTCCACTTACACTTTCGGAACTGTTACCGAATTCAAAATTACTGTTCGACAACAAGAGTGGATCGTTGTTGACCAAGTTCAAGGCAGCGATTTCTTTGCCTCTTGCGATCGCAAGTCCCTCATCTTGTGTCGATGCGAGCTCTTGTGCTGCTGCCTTTGAAGCGGCGTCCGTTGCGGTCCGTAGTTCGGTCCTGGATAGATGCATCAGTGCAATATCAACTGAGAATGCTACTGTTACAAGGAACCCTATTAGCATGATCAGGATCAGAATCATCATCGCGCCACGCCGTCGTTTGGCGGGCATTTGTCTTCTGTATTGGTTCATTCTTTCACCATGGTCACGCGGCTACGGAGAAGTTGGTTGGTTATGAAGCGACCTGCAAGCGGACTATTTGTCTGCGTAGGAGCGGTCACTTCAATCACAATTTCTTCGCCACGATCAACGTCGCCGCTTGGAAACGTGATTCCAAAATCATTCACGTTTCGTGAGTTCAAAATATTTGTTGCGCTGTTGACACCGTCGGCAACCACAGCATCGTTTCGAATCGCTTCGCGAGCGCCTTCGTAGGCAGCAGTTGCCAGCGATTGCTTCAAGAAAATAAAGCTAGACGCTTCGATTGATCCGAATACCAGCAAGACGATCACGGGCAGGCATACCGCTAATTCAACGGCGGCTGCTCCACGACGGACTGGTTTTTGTCTCTTGTTGGTCATGATTCTGGATTCTTTGGTTTGCGATTTCCGCGAAACTACTCTGTGTCGCCTTCGGTCGCCGCTGACTCTGCGTTCTTGTCGATTGAATCAACGCGTTCTAATAGTGCGTTGAAGTTCGCTGCGATTTCTTGCCAGTAATCTTTCGTACGAAAGTGAAGCGGTTTGACCGATTTGCCTTCACGTGCATCACTAAGAGCGGATCGGAAACGCGAAATAGGTCCCGCGAAACGGTTGGATAGCTTCAATGTGTCCAGAACGAACGCCGGAATCAGTGCTGCTGTGATCACAAAGAACGGCAAAAAGCGAATCAAGGTATCCTTGAAGCTTGTGCCCCAAGGTGCATCGGGTTGCTCGAACAATCGCACCCAAAGCAGCAAAGCGATCGCGTTGCACACAAAGAAAACTGCCCAGTGAATTGCCACTCGGCGAAGAATGCCACCCTGTACTTCAGGGTCAACGAAATTCTTGTTTCGCTTTCCAGTTGTCGTTGACATTTGAATTTTCTTACTCGGTTCTAGTTCAAAATCGATTGCAACCTAAATGCAACCAACCAAGCGTAGGATTGAATCAGGGGCCTGTTGGAAAAATGAGTCACGAACAGCACCTTTCCATGCCACGTGAACCCGTATAATCGCCAAAGTCGAATCAACTAGTCATGTCAGTTAGAACACAGGAATCACAGATATCATGCCGGCTATGAACATTGCGAAATCGATCAAAATCGATGCTTCCCCGGAAAACGTCTATGACACCATCGCCGACTTTACGACGTGGCAACTTTGGTCGCCGTGGCTGTGTGCAGACAAGAATGCCACTGTTACTGTCAGCGAAAATTCGAATTCCGTTGGATCGGGGTACGCCTGGGATGGCGAAGTTGTTGGCGCAGGCGAATTGGAGCACATCGAACTGGAGCGGCCGCATCGAATCGATGACGAAATTCGGTTTACAAAACCTTGGAAGTCCGTTTCCAAAGTCGTGTTTGAATTGAAGCCTTCGGATAGCGGAACGACGGTCACCTGGAAAATGCTCGGCAAGTTGCCATGGTTTTTGTTCTGGCTAAAAAGTACGGTTGAACCAGCAATTGGCATGGACTACGAGCGCGGGCTCAGCATGTTGAAGGAACACATTGAGACCGGTCAAGTACTTTCGGACACGGATGTTGTTGGTGTCGTTTCGGTGCCCAAGCGAGTGGTCCAGGGATCGCGGACCACTTGTCAGATCAAGAAGATCGATGAAACGATGCCATCTGAATTTGAAAAAGCAAGCTCGGCGATAGGAAGCTCGAATTGCGATGGTTGCGAGATGATTAGTGTTTACCACAAGTTCGACATCAAATCGGGCGAAGTCGATTTCACTGGTGGCTTCACAAACACAGACTCAAACGTTGCCGCAGGATTGCAGCAGACAGTGTTGCCAGCGGGAAAGGCACTGCACATTCGTCACACCGGCAGCTACCAAAACCTTGGCAACGGATGGGGCACAGGTTACCAGTTCGCGCGCTACAAGAAACTGAAGCTAAACGGAAAGGTACCGGCTTACGAGATCTACCGAAACCGTCCCGAAGATACACCGGTGAGCGATTTGGTCACCGATATTTATTTGCCACTGAAGGCTTGATCAACGCTTACGTCCCGGCTGGGTCGGCAAGCCATCGCATTGCGGGTAACGGATAGCTCGCCCCGGGACGATAGCGTTGATTCAAAGCTGCCCAATCCTAAAAGCGTTTAGTCGGGCGAGTTGCGATCTGCATGTGCCCATAAAGGGTCAGATCACGACGGACGAGATAGAACTTGGCACGCGGGCCGTCCTGCATGTCAGGATGTTCCAAGATTCCCGTCAGGTCATCCACGGATGTCGTTTGCCAGCCATGAATTCCTAGCAAGATATCGCCGGCTTGGATTTTCTGCTGGTCGGCAGGTGATCCGGAGCGGACCGAGCTGACGTACAAACCACCTTGGTAAGCGGTTCGCATTCTGGCATTCAGTCGCTTGATTGTCGCTGCTGGAACCGATTTCGTACGAATGCCCAGCATGCTCCAAGCCAATTCCGCAGCACTGCCACCGCCGACTGCGGCAACCCGAGTCGACGTTACCATTGACAGGTTCATGGGCGTTCCAGATCGCTGGATGCTCATGGACAACCGTTGATTTGGATTCACCTCCAGCAGTGCCAGGGCGTAGTCCAGACGATCATCAATACTACGAGAACCAATGCGGACAACGCGGTCTCCTGGCTTCAGGCCTTCGCGTGATGCAGGACTGCTAGCGGAGACATGGGCGACGGAAACTCCATCTCCATCGCGCGGTCCACCTTTGGTTCTCAAGCCGGTAAGGCTTTGAGCATTGGTATGCGACTCGATCATGTCGGTGACAATCTCAACGACTTGGTCAATTGGAATCGCAAAGGCAATTTGCTGAGCTCCAACTCGAACGGCAACGTTCATGCCGATCATCTCACCCGTGATATTCAGCAATGGTCCGCCCGAATTTCCGGGGTTGATGCCAGCACTGATTTGGATCAGATCGTTGTAGTCTTGGGTATCGTTGACTGGTACGTCACGGTGCAACGCACTGATGATGCCTTGGGTGACGGTATGGACGTAGCCATACGCGTTGCCAATAGCAATTACACTTTCGCCAACCATCAGGTCGCTGCTAGTACCTCGAGGGACAACTGGCAACTCTCCATTGAGGTTGATTTTTATCAATGCTAAATCGTTTCGGATTCGAGCCGCTACGAGTTGAGCATTGGTTGAAACGCCATTGTGTAGCGTCACACGGATGTCTTTCACGTCTTCGACGACGTGGTAATTGGTTATCACATAACCGCGCGGGTCAATGACCACGCCGGTTCCCATTCCGTTAACTTGGCGAAACGAATCCGCAGAAGCTCCCGCCATGCCGGCAGCGCTTGCACGAATTGTCTTTTTGCCATGTATGTTAACAACGGACGGTGAAGTCCGTTGAATGGCCCGTACGACCGGAGTCGCTCGGATGGTAGAACTAGAACCGTCGGCGTTAGCAGACCGCACACCTATTGTTGTTGTAGCAACGAACAAGGTGAGAGCAATCAACTGACGGCCGAGGCCAAGGGTCAGATCTGTCTTAGGCATAAATCCCCGAACCCGCCGAAAATTTGGATGCAGAGTGATGGCGGCGAATTTACGGGATTCGCCTTTATGTACCGATTAATCGGGTACGGCCTTTTGCATCGGAACAATCGCTCGTCATGCTTGATAGGGCGCAGTTCGCGCCGCAAGGTTTACCAGGTTTACCAGTCAGCGATCGAATTGATCGCGGCATCTAGGCATGGTCACCGATTCGGCGGCGAACTGTTCGTTTGTTCTCCATCTTTGAATGAAAAGTTGGCCTAAAAATCCTGAAATACTGGCAATAGTTTGAACTTCGCCGCGAATCAGCCGGGTAAGTACACTCGGGGAACAAATTTGAATGCTGCTGTGCAAGAAAATTCCGTTAGAAATTGGCCAACATGTCTTTTGTCGCAACTGAACCAACTGATCTGAGCGAGCCGCTGGAGCCTGAGTTGGTCTATGACGCGATTCTAGTTCCACCAGAAAAAAAGAAGACGATGGTCGGCCGTTTGGCTGGTTTTCTGTATCGTTGGATCCGCAGGGGATTTTGTTTTGCTGCTGTGGTTGGCGTCCTGGGAGTCCTGACAGGAATCCCGTTGGCCCAGTTCATTGTTCTTGGCTATCTGCTGGACGTTGCTGGACGACTTGCCAGCGGCGTGAAACTTCAAGACGCGTTGCCGAACTTTCGTCTATTCGGAAAACTGGGTCTGATGTGCCTGGGAATCTTCTTGGCTACATTGCCTGCGCTTTTGCTGGTTCACCTGGAGAGCGTAGCTCAGTTGGTAAACCCCGATTCAGATCAAAGCATGGTGTTGCGAGTGCTGGCAATTTTGTCCTGCGTTCTTTCAATGGCCTACTTGATGTGGGCTTGGGCTCGAGGCGGCAAAATACGACATTACTTGTGGCCACAACCGATTCGATTCGCCAAAGAAGCTTGGCGACCACAAACGTGGAATACGATGCCGGATCAGCTCTGGGACGCAACAGTCGCTTTTGAAATACCGAAGCTGTTTTGGCTTGGGCTGCGTGGTTTCTTGGGAACATTAGTTTGGTTGATCCCAGCCTTGATCATAATCGCCGTGTCGCGTGATGTTGGTGGACTGGGGGTGGCGGGACTGATCGGTGCCATCGCGATCGCAGCGTTGTCCGTGGTCATGCTGTACCTGCCTATGTTGCAAGCAAACTTTGCCGCCGAAAACAACCTGCGCGCATTGTTTGATGTCAAACGAATTCGACGCGAGTTCAAATCGGCGCCTTGGTCCTGGGCCCTTGCGATGTTGCTGTGCTTGGTTGTGTTGTCGACCCCGCTGTACCTGCTGAAGATCGAATCGATACCAGAAAAAGTCGTCTGGTTACCGTGTCTATTCTTTGTCGCGTTTGGAATCCCTGCCAGAATCGGGACAGGTTTGGCACTCCGTCGGGCTCGTCGCAAAGAGCCCATGACGGGTTGGTGGGGCAAGTTTTCGATTTATTCGTCGCGGCTGATCATTGCAGCGACCGTTTTCGCATACATCGTATTTCTGTTTGTTTCATCGCAGTATATCAGTGGTGCAGGCTTGAAAGCTTGGGTGCAGCAACATGCAGTACTAGTACCAATTCCCTTCCTGGATTGATCTTGGACTCCATGGATCGCAAAGATTGTGCTGGCGGATACAATGAACCTTCAAGTGCGTCCAGCCAGCTTTTCCGTGATGGTCCCTCATGCCACCCAAACATCTGAACACGATTTTGCTTGCGATGAGCATATCGTTGCTCTGCTATATCGTTCATCGTCGAGCTAGAACCGCATCCATGGTTGGCGAAGCTGTTGAATTGATCAACGCTTACTATGTCGATCCAGTTGAACGCGATGACTTGCTGACCGCTGCAATGAATGGTTTGACTGACAAGTTAGACGAGCACAGCAGTTACATCCCTCCGACCGCCTACGATTCGTTTCAAGACAGCATCAATCAAGAATTCGCCGGGATCGGTATTTTCGTAGATCAGCAAAACGTTGGCGAACCAGTCCGAGTGGTCACGCCGCTAGTAAAATCGCCAGCACTTCGCGCTGGTTTAAAACCCAATGACCTGATCGTCCAAGTCGATGGGCAGGACATGTCCACCAGCGTCTTGAAAGATGTCAGCGAAGCCTTGAAGGGGCCGATTGGTACAAGCGTTTCTCTTGTGGTTGAACGTGAGGGCGAAGAAGAACTTTCACTCACGGTTCAGCGAGCGATGATCGAATTGGACTCGGTTGTGGGCGATCATCGTGATGAGAAAGACAACTGGGTTTACCGTTTACAAGGCAACGAGTCGATCGCTTACATGCGTTTGTCTACGTTTGGAGAAAAGACCGTCAATGAGATGACTCGCGTGCTCTTGGATTTAAACAATGACTTCGAAGGATTGGTGTTGGATTTGCGCGACAATAGCGGCGGACTGCTTTACACAGCACGAGACGTCAGCGACATGTTCTTGCCAAATGGCAAGGACATCGTTTCAACGCGACTTCGCGGCGGCAAGAAAGACGAAGAGTACGTCGCCACGGAATTGATGTTGGTGAAGCCCGACATTCCAATCGTTGTCCTTTTGAATGAAAATTCTGCTAGCGCAAGTGAAATCGTTGCGGCATGTTTACAGGACCATGGTCGCGCTGTTGTGGCTGGCGTGCGCAGTTATGGAAAGGGCACTGTGCAGAATATCTTGCCGCTACAGTACGGACGCAGCGCCCTGCGTTTGACCGTTGCCAGGTACTATCGACCTAACGGAAAAAACATTCATCGTCTTAAAGATGCCAGCGATGAAGACGATTGGGGCGTCCTACCAGACGAAAACATGTCGGTTAAAATCGAGCCAGAAACCTACGGCGCGATTCTCAAAAAATGGCAGGAAGCCTCTTATCCGTTGTTGGCGACCGAGTCCAAAGATCCCAAAATGACACCCTGGGATGCCGATCCGCAACTCAAAAGAGCCGTCGACTATTTGCTCGACCCGGAGTCAGATTCTGCGCCCAAGGACTCGGATCCGCCCGCAGAACAGGGTACCGGCAAAGAACAGCCAGCAGATGAATCTTTTGCCCCAGCTGCCTAAAACTGCCAAAACCAAGCGAAAACGCCAGAATTTGCCCTCGTTTGGCCCTGGAAAGACAAATTCTTTTGCGACTGACTTTTGAATGTGTAGGATTTTCATGGATACTATTGGTGTACCAAAATTTGTTCACTCACCGGTCCCGTCTGAATGGCCCAACACATGATCAGAACCACTTTTTTGTCTGCGACTCTCGGCACCGTTTTCCTTTTCGGGATATCCACCCAGAATGCGACTGGCCAAGACGTGATCTTGGCTCAGATGTATGGTCAAGGCGTGCATGCTTACAACTCTGGCAATCTCACTGAAGCCAATCGTTTTCTATCAGCAGCAATCAACGGTGGAACGAAAGATCCACGTGCCTACTACTTCCGCGGAATTGTTGCCAGCTCACAAGGGCTGCAGTATCAGGCGGAATCAGACTGGGCTGCAGGAGCAAAACTTGAAGCCACTACTGGATCGAACCCAGACATTGGCCGTTCGCTATCACGCTTCCAAGGTAGCGCGCGATTGAAGCTGGAACAGGCTCGAGCTGAAGGTCGTCTGCAGCACATGATCGGTGCTGGCCAAAACAGTGCGATCCGAACTGCAGAAATTCAGTCGATGCAGCCACCTGCCACCGTTAACAAGGTACCAATGGTCAAGGCACCAATGGTTCCAGGCTCGTCGAATCCAATTGCTGATGTTAATCCACCACCAGCTCCTGCCGTTGCAGACAACCCGTTCGCTGACGACCCAATTGCTAAAGAACCAATGATCGAAGCAGATGATGCTCTCGCCGGAGCAAACAAACCACTAGGGGCTGACCCAACCGCTTCCGCAGCACCAGCAGCTACAGGAGCTGTTGATGTTGGTAGCCCGTTCGGTGGTGGACCAGCAGCAGGCGGCGCTGATCCATTCGGCGGTGGCGGAGCGCCAGCAGCAGGCGGCGCTGATCCATTCGGCGGTGGTCCAGCACCTGTCACAGACGCATCGGATCCATTTGGCGGAGGAGCTGGAGGCGGCGCTCCAGCTGCTGATCCATTTGGCGGAGGTTCAACACCAGCGGCTGATCCGTTCGGTGGCGATCCATTCGGCAACTAGTCGTTTTCGCTGATAGCAAACATGGCGCCCATCTGGGCGCCGTATCACAGCTTGGCAGTGGATCTTTTTTAAAAGATCCCGCCGATCAACAGTAGCGAAAAGCCTTATCGGTTTGTTGATTTATTGCGTGACATATTTTTGTGCGCCGCTGGTGCTAGCCGGTAACCAGCCCGTCAATAACCG
>CAYNNP010000202.1:0-12365 GCA_964398215.1 uncultured Pirellulaceae bacterium
CGGCTCATTTGCGCTGTCGGCGCCTAGTTGCATGAACGAGAGATCATGCAGATGCTGCACTCATGATTCAGAAACCTTTGAGCCAACGGCTCACAAAATATGCCACGTAAATAAATCAACAGACCGTTGACGACGTTCTCTACCAAGGCATCAACTTTTTCGCTGTTCGCCTAAACGTCGCAGTGATCATAAGTGGCACTGTTTAAATACCCCATTCGCTACAAACCGATGGTAGCAACTGGCTACGAAAGAATCTCTGAAAATCAAGCGAGAAGCACGGCGGGTTTGGCTGTTTCACGCTCATCTCCGGAGTGAACCAGCGCCGCATCGACTCAATGTGGCATTAAAATATACGCTCAGAGATTCGATTCATGCACACTTCCTTCCGTCGCCGTTGCTTGCCTTCCGTTGCGTTGCTCGGGTTACTACTACTTGCTGGTAGTGCTTCTGCTCAATCCCCTTGGAATCAATCAGTCACCAAGGCGTTTCAGGATGCACGAACAACTGGTCGTCCAGTGGTCGTTTTTGTCGGAACGGATTGGTGTCACTATTGCAAATTGATGCAAAGCCAAACGTGGAGCCACCCGACTATTTCCAAAGTCATGCGGCAAGACTTCATTCCGTTGAAATTGGACGGAGATCGCGATCAGGAAATCGTCAAAAAACTTGTTTTGCAAGGCTACCCAGCAACACTGGTCTACTCGCCCAATGGCCAGCAGATTTCAAAGAAAGAGGGTTTCATGCCACCAGCTGAAGCACACAAATGGTTGGCTCAAGCAAAAGAGCGTTGGCGAGTCGCAAAAGCCAAGACGGCCACCACGACCTCAACAAGGTAGCTCTTCGTCGCAGCAAGAATCTGCAAAAATAATCACTGGCTGTTGAACACGCTATCAATGGCCAGATCGCCGCTCCAGCAGCTTCATGGTCAATCGAACTGGTTTTCAACGAATCCAGCGTTGACCTCGGTGGCTATGTGAAAATCTCAATTCGCAAGCCCAGCCTCTTTCGTGAAACTCCTGCGTTAACACGCACTCTCTGCCAACTCTAATGGGCCAGGCCGCAGGGCAATTCACCGCCCAGACGGCACTAAAAACCCCGCTACTGCGCCCCTCTCGCCCGCCCGTAAGCTTCTCCTTTGTCTAGCTGACTTGAATGGACCGCTCTGCGAGACAATAGTGGCGTCCAAGCCAGCACTTGGGCAAAACCTTGGTTGATTTGTGTTTCACGGATCGCAATTTGTTATCCTGTCGGAAATACCCCCAACCTATTCCGGGAGAATACCATGACTCGATTTCAATTTCTTTTCAGCCTAACGATCCTTGCCGCCGGCCTAGTCGCCGTTCAAACACAAGCCGCCGAACTCTATGGGCTTGAACCTAGTCCAGTGGAGTTAAAGTCGGTGGGACCGATGGCGTTTGGTCCTGACAGCGTGCTGTTCGTCGGCGATCCCAAAGCCGCCAAAGTTTACGCGTTGCAGTTGGACGACAAACAAAAAGTCGATGCACACTACAATGTCGAACAATTGGATACGGCGATTGCAAAAGCTTGCGGCGGCAAGATGTCAATTGTTGATATGGCGATCAACCCAAGCAGCGGAAACGTTTTTGTAGGTCTCACTGGCCAAGGCAAGAACCTGATTGCCAAGGTCACATCCAGTGGCGACGTGTCACTGGTCTCGATGGATAAAATTGGCAATGCGTCAGCTACAATGCCAAACGCACCCGAAGACAAAGAAGTTCGACGAGGTCGCCGCCGATCGAATGCTCGGAATTCTTCCATCACCGATTTAGCGTACACTGACGGTAAAGTTCTGGTTGCTGGCTTGGAAGCCGGTGACGCGCCCAGCGCCATTCGTGAATTTGATTTTCCTTTCCGCGAACAATCCGAAGGCATGAGCGTCGAGATCTATCACGCTGCTCACGGTCGAAGCGAAGACTACGCTGCGATCCAGACATTCGTTCCATTCAACATTGGCGGCGAGCCTAGTCTGCTAGCTGGCTACACCTGTACTCCGCTAGTCAAGATTCCTGTGGGTAAAATTGGTGACAAAAAACAAGTCACTGGCACGACGGTCGCGGAGCTTGGCAACCGCAATCGGCCGCTTGACATGATTCACTACAAACGAGGCGACAAGGACTTTTTGTTGATGGCCAACAGCTCGCGGGGCGTGATGCGAATCAGCACCGATGGACTGACTGAGAACGACGGGCTGACCAAACCGGTATCGGGAGGCGGAACCGCTGGCCAGGAATACACAACCATTGACTCATTGAAAGGCGTTGTGCAGCTGTCAAAATATGATGATGGACATGCGGTTGTGATCAGCACTGGTGACAATGGAATGGTATTGAAAACCATCCATTTGCCGTAGTCCTGCAAAACATCATCTGTAAAAAATAAAACGCACGGCCACCCCCCGACGGCCGTGCGTTATCGTTTCTTATCGCTTGATACTTCTGCTGGTGCGATGTGTTTACTCACAAGCAAAACACCGGCTCCCGCAGGAGCAAACCATCGCGGCAAAAGTTAGGCTATCAAGACGAGGCTAAGAAACGTCGCTTGGAGAGAGAATCGTTTAGCTCGCCGAAATCGAATTCGACAGCATCCACGTTCGCTCCAAGTCCAATCTGTGTAAATACGTCATCACCGACCGTCGAAGGTGCGTTCTGTCCAGCATCTTCTTGGCCGTCTCTAAATCCAACAGGTTGAATTTCCTCAACTTGATAAGTACCAGCTGCTAGGTTGGCAAACAGGTAGTCACCATTGGCGTCCGTAATCGCCGTGCGATTAACAGCATTGTTGAATGCATCGGTTCCCGTTAGCTCCAACGTCACACCCGCGATTCCAGCTTCGCCAGCGTCCTGGAAACCATTGTTGTTAGCGTCAATGTAAACCGTTCCTGCAATGCTAGAGAGAACTGGATCAATTGTCGTTATAGCGGACGCAGAATTATTGGCGGTGTTCGTTTCAGTGGTTGTGGTGGAAACGACCACCGTGTTGATCTGATCAGCAATGGTACCGCTGTTCACGGTCGCGTTGATCGTGAAAGTAAAACTTGCTCCGATCGCAAGATCACCGCCGTTGACAGTTACCTGTCCACCACTGGCGGATAATGCTTCGTTGTTCGGGCCCGTGCCACTAACAAAAGTGACTCCCGGCGGAAGTGTGTCAATCGCCTGAACACTTGAGGCGATTGCCGGACCATTATTTGTGACCGTCACAGTGTAGAGCAAATTCGAGCCAGCTTGCGCTGCTGCAAGGTCAACTTGTTTTGCAACCGTGATGTCGGTTTCCGGTGTCACCGTTATCTCAGCTTGAGCCTGATTATTGTTCAGATTCGTTTCGCCGTTGTCAGACGTAACATTTGCTGTGTTAATAATCTGACCGTTCGCCGCAGCGTCGACCGTAAAGATCAATGTGGCAGTGAGCGATGCATCGTCTAGCAGCGTTACCGCTGGAAACGTGACGTCCCCATTTTGCAGTGAAGCAGTCTGGCCGTCCAATGTTCCACTGACAAACGTCAATCCAGCGGGCACATCGTCAGTCAGGACGACACCTGTCGCCGTACTTGGCCCATCGTTTGCGATGCCAATTGTATAGGTCACCGTATCGCCAGGGCTGACGGTTTGATCATCCACGCTCTTGGTGATTGTGACATCAAACTCAGGGTTCACAACAGTCACTGCCGTATCATCATTGTTGGACAAATCCAATTCCGTACCATCTGCTGTGACAGAGGCAGGGTTTGTGATTGTTCCAATCACGTCTTGGTCAACAGTAGCCGTGATCGTGATCGTTCGCGTCTCACCGACAGGCAGCGAATCGAAGGTGATGCTGGCTTCTCGCGTTGCGCTATTGAAACTCGTTGATGTCGAATCCGGTGCCGAGATGTTAGCCTGTGTCAGGCTCAACCCGTCTGGCAACAAATCTGTTACCACAACGTTCTGAGCGTCACTCGGGCTATCAATGTCATGCTCGACCGTGATTGTGTAAACCAATTGGTCTTGCCCAGCGACAGCTGTTGCGAGGTTGACATCTTTATTCAAGATCAGATCAATTTGGCTCTGAACCGTAATATCGACGTTGTCTTCGTTGTTGGCATCGATAGTATCGTCGTCTGAAGTTGTGACTTCGGCCAGGTTTGGAATGACTCCCGTAGCTGAAGCCGCAATGGAGGCAACAAAGCTGAATGTTTCTATGGCACCACTAGCAAGGGTTCCCACGTCAAACGACAAACTTTGGCCTGACTGGTTCACAGTGACACCAGAACCCAATGCGTCGAACGATACAAATTCTAGGCGGCCGTCCAAGACATCAGTGACAGCAACATTCCGTGCTTCACCGGGACCGTTGTTGTTGACCACCAATGTGTAAGTCACATTTTGCCCAGCGACAGGTGTGCCAGTGACAGACTTGTCAATCGCAACATCAACAACACGATCGATCTGTGTTGGTTCGGTGTCACTATTGTTGTCCGGGTTGGGGTCGTTATTCGGATCAGCGATAACATTGACAACATTGTTCAGTGGGCTGGACGCGTCCTCATTAACTAGGACGGTAATTTCAACCGTTTCTGACTCGCCGTTGGCAAGATCCCCAAGTGTGATGGTTAGTTCGCCAGGAGTGTCCTCAGTAACAGTCCCGCTACCAGTTGTAAAGTTTTGGCTTACGAAAGTCACTTCAGCAGGCAAAATGTCAGTAGCAACCACATTCGTGGCGCCGTCTGGACCATCATTGCGAACAGTGATTTGGTAGACCAATTCGGTTCCAGCATTGACCGGATCGGCCAAGTCAGTTTTCGTGACCACCAAGTCTGCCGAGTTCAGTTCAACGACTGCGTCATCTGTATTGTTCGCATCGTTCGTTTCAATTTCATTGCCCGAAACTTCCGCGTTGTTGGTTAAGTCAGCAAATTCCGTGGGGCCAATATTGAATCCAACTTGGAACGTTACATCACCATTGGCTGCAACATCACCAATTCCTACCGTCAACGTGGATCCTGCTAGAGAATTTGCGAATGTCCCAAAGTCACTTTGTGCAGCATCAAATGTCAGCCCGTCTGGGATCAGGTCCTCGACCGAAACTCCGGTCGCATCAAGCGGCCCCAAGTTCTCAACCAGAATATCGAATACCGCGACTCCGCCAGTTTGGACGTCAGACAACCCAACGTTCAATGTCTTTGTAATTGCTAGGTCGATTTGAGGCAGCAAACCGAAGTCAAGCGTTGTGTTCGTGTTCGGGTCAGCATCATCATCATTGATTGGCTCGTCATTGGACACCAACGTTACGATGCCACTGGTAATGCCAACGCCTGGGACCAACCGGCCATTGTCGTCGCTATCAACATCATCGTCTGGGTCGTTGGCAGGATCGATTCCTGTACTTTCGGCGAAACCAAAGAGTGGTTGTGTTGCTGCAAATTGACTGTCAGGAATCACGACCAAGTAATCGTCTGGTTCCAAGTCGCCGAAGTTATAGGTGCCGTCGGCAGCAGTTGTGGTCGTCGCAAACACTGTGTCGACTGCTGGATCAAGTGAGCCATCAGTCGCGTCACGACGGAAAAGATCCACTTGGATTCCGGCACCAAAAATGGTTTCGCCCGGATCCAAGAATCCGTTATTTGAATCAAGACCAGTTCCGTTATCTTCCCAAAGAACACCACCCAATTCCAAGAGCTGAGTGTTTGGCAAAGATGCTTCGACCAACAGTGGTGTCCGCGCCTCAAGGATCTCTGCGAAAACGTCATTGTTGGCAGACAACGTAACCGACATCTCAATGGCGCCGATGTTGTTAAAGTCTGCACCCGTTCCACTAGCAGTTGTGAAGTCCGAGAACAGAACCCAGACATCTTCAAAACTTGCCAAGTTCTGTGGAATGGGAAAGGTGGTGCTGGATGAATTGCCTGCATCCGTAAAAAGCGTGACGACCAAATCATCGCCAGCATTTTCTGCGCGAGTACGAATCAACAATCCAGCGCCTGGATCCAGCTCTGCGTTAGCAACATCGCCCGCAAGCGACACGCCACCAAGGCCAGTTGGATCAAGGGTATCTGTACCATCATTGCCATCGTACTGAACCAACGCTGTTCCTAGCCCATCGCCAGTTGAACCAATCGCTAGTTGATCGGCAGCACTATCTACCAGGATCGACACCTGGCCCTGATTGTTCGTATTGGTCACGCGAATGTCACGTGCACCACCAATCGCTTCGCCTGCAAGAACCGAGTCGCTGGCGGTGGGTGTTACCGTATCCGCTGCAATGGTTTGAAAATTGACAGAGAAATCATCAATCTGTTGGCGGGCAGAGGCGTCACCAGTCACATTGGTGATCGTTACGGTAAGTGGGCTAGGGTTTGCCACTCCGACGATATCATCTTGAACGATGTGGTAGGTAGCAGCCGCTAAACCATCAAAGCGGTATTCGCCCGAGCCAGTGCCCGTGATACGACCTGTGTTGATTGGACCAGCACCGGTTTGAACCGTCGTCTGCAACGTGTCAGCAGCATTGAATACGCCATCACCATCGTCCAAGAAGAGTTCTATCTGAACGTTCTCTTGACGAGCATCGTCGGGAGTCAGCCCATTGCCGGACTGATCGATGAAGGCAATGCCTCCGATCGCTCCCATGTCACCAGCAAGTAGCTGGCGTGAATCAAGCTGCTGCATCAGCAACTTGCGCCGTTGATTCTTTTTACGGTTGGCTTGGTTGCGTTTAGCCCGGCCAAGTTTAAATAGTCTTTCCCAAACCATGATCAAGTTCCGTGCTGGGTGTTAGGTCAGTCAGCAGTCTGCTAAACGACAAAGTCGTTTCTAAGTGTGCATTCTGACCAAACCTGAAATCTTGCCTGCGTTGTTACAGGCGGTTTCTAGGCAGAGGGGGCAATCCCGCGACTCTGCGTACTCTATCCAGAGGTATCGGCCCGATCGCTCAAAAGATTTGACCAAGATCTTCTGAATTTGTTACTACCAGCGGTACTCAAGACCGAAGTTCAGTCCCTGAACCCAATAATCGGTAGTATCAAAAGCGAAGCCTGGACGCTGAACACCTGTGAACGGATCCGCTTCTGGCGGCAAAAGTGCAGGATTTAAATCCAGCGAGATTTGCTCCCCTGGTCGAACAACGTTTGACCAGTAGATGAAGGTATATCCAGCAGAAAGTTTGATGCGGTCTGTCAATTGATAGCCAAGCTCCAAGTCAAGTTCCGGAATAACGGAAAACTCGCTCTGCTTGAAGGTGCCAATGTTTGACGTTTGAGCAAGCAAGCCACCTGGAAGGGTTTGCGAAGCTGCACCGGGTTCATCGATTACGGTCTGTCCATCGATTGTTACGGTTTGACGAGTTGAACCGACTGCCATTCGCAACAGAGCGCTGTAAGTCCAGTAGCCCCGAGTAACACGGTACTTCCAACCAAGGTCGACGCCGTTGAATTGATTCCGAGTATCGAATTGATCAAAAATATTGAAAGAGCCAGGGTTCAGGTTGTCGGTGCTAACCAAGTCTTCTGTGACCCGAACACCTTCAGTTAGTTGCAAATATCGGTATCCGATCAACCGTTCGGTACGGCTGCAGTAGTGTCCCTTGCAACCACAGAACAACCAGCTTTTGCAACCCTCTTGGCAACAAGTCAGTCGCTTGAAGTGGAATCCGCCACCGACCAACTCGCTGTTTGCTTGAGCCGTTACCGTGCCACTCAACACGCCTGGAAAGGCAACCAATTCGGAGTCATTCAGTCCAGTGCTGGTGTTAAAGAATGGGCGAGCAAGGATCGGTGAGCCTGTGCTTGAGCCGGTGAAGCTGTCCGTTTCATCTGATAAACGGAAAAACTCGCCGGCAATTCCCCACGTGTGACAGCGGTCCAACCAAAAGCCGAATCGCAGACGGCCACCGTCAAATTCATCCTCAAGAACGTCCCCGCCACCAAACAAGGTTGATGTGCCTGGGATACCTAGGACTCCTGCATTACCGCGTGCCGTTCCAATGGGACTGGAAGTCACCAATGGTGGAAGGTTCATGCCATCTTGCCACCAAGTTAGGTAATCGTACGACACCCAGCCATCTTGGGGCAGCCCGATTGTTAAACAAGGACGCCATGCGTTTGGACTGGCAAGTTCGCCACACATGCTGCAGCCCTTGATCGAGCAATTGCCAATGCCGTCGCAACCGCCTCCTGAGACGTCGCATCCGCAAGACGCCCCGCATGCTGCCGAGCCGCATGAGCTAGGAGCCGAATCGCATCCGCAACCCGGTCCACAAGCGATTGAATCACAACCGCCGTCATGAATCGGGCTGTGAATGATCTGGCCGTCCATTGGGATCGAGTTGACAATGGGACCGTGAGTGATGGTTTGTGCTATCGGAACAGGAATTTCATGCCCTGCCTGATGCACTGGGTTTTGGCTGTGATGCCTTGCTGGCGCCTGTGCCGTAGCCGAACGCGTTGGCGACCAACCTGATCGCGCTGCTTGTTCGATGTTGTGTGTGTGTCTCCGCTGAGCGTTTGCGTCATTGGTAACGCAGAACGTACCAGCGAGAATCAAGATTGGAACGATTACTTTTCGCATGGTGTCACCATGGGATTTGGGGAGGATGCAGCCGCCTAAAGCCGCGTTTTTGTCTGTCCCCTCGATCACTCTGGCCTTACGGCTTTTGATCACGAGGTTCTCTTCACCAGCGATATCGTCCACTTGGTGAAAACTTCCTGAACCCAAATCCGAATAATCTGCAAAATCGTTAAAATCAATTTGATCCGCAAACTTGACGGTGTCGATCTATCTTGCCAGTTGATGGCATAGGGTGAATGAAACGCCGGTTTCACGCACCCGATCAATCCCGCTTTAACGACGGTCGATTAAGAATGTGCCGTTATCGGCGACGTTGAACAATGGTCGGTTGTAACGGTAGCCGCTACCAAAGCCAGCTGGGCGAAACGTCAGCCCAAACGATAGATTCCAGCTTTCCTCCTGATTGCCAACAGTCGAACTTCCCTCTTGTGGAATCAGATACGTCATACCAGTATTCAGCATCAGTCGTCGGCCGAGTGAAACATCAACCAAGGCGCCGAGGATCCCATCATCGTTATCAGTCCAGCCAGCGAATCCAGTAAAGGAACCTGCAGACTGAAGTCGTCGGCGAAAGAAGAAACGATATTGGTCAGTCGCTTCGAACTCGATCGTCGATTCGACAATCGATCCGCTAGCATCAACCACGTTGGTTCCAGACGAATCGTCTTCCAAACCAGCCATGTACTGAAAGCCGTATGTGATTCGGTTGTTCGCTACCCAACTGAACTCACCGCGGATTTGCAACAAGTCAGCTTGATAGTACCAATCCTCATTCAAATAATCCAAGACGGCGCCAAACTGGAATCCGTAATCGACAGGCCGAAAAATACCGCCCGTCACAAAGACCTGGTGCCGTGTTTCTTCCGAGAAGTCCGTCCCGGACAAATTGCTCTGAGTTGCTCGCAAACCAAACTGAGTCGATAGACCACCACCCAGGAATCTAGGATGCGAACGGCCGACATTGAATCCTTGAAAGAATCCGAAACTGCCAGAACCGCGTGTGTCGTCTGGGTTTTGTAAGTCCGTTGTGGCAAAGTTCAGTGGGCCTTTGAATCCTTGTGAGCCCGCAAAGAACTCAAACCGCCGCCAACGCACACCGTTAAACAATGGGCACCCGCCGGAAGGATAACAGGCGTCGCAGCCACCATCGCAAAATTCAACACCGCATGCTGGTGTTTCACAGCGACCCGCGACACAACTCGCACAGCCTTCAATTCCACAGCCAGGCCCGATTTCGATTCCACAACTAGCGACTTCCACACCGCAACTGCAGCCAATCGATGGATCGCAACCGCAACCGATGCTTTCCGCTCCGCAGCCACAAACCGGTGCATCACACCCACATGACTGTTCTGGAAAATACGTATCACAGCCATCAACAAAACTCACTTGTCTGACCAACGAACCATCCAGTGGTTCAGGAGGCTGTTCAGTGAGCAACTGCCCGCGAGCCGCGCGTGCGACAGTTGAAACTGCTCTCTGTTGCTTTGCAGGCCGAGCGTGGAAGAACTTGATTTGGCGCGAGTTGATTGTTTGCCGCGAACTCTGTGCGTGACAATTTGAATGACTCGAATTTACGGCGAATATCAAAAAAGCCGTGAAAACAAAGCCGAAAAACGATCTGCACGTGATCTGTCGTTCCATGAAAAACGGTATCATATCGACACTTTCTGGTACGTTGTGGTACTGCCGTTGATTAGCAAGCTTCTTTCAGCGTGTGCTAAACGAAGCCTATTCAGAATTCTTTTTCGGAACGTTAAACCCGTTGCAATGAGTAAATTTTACGTAATCCCTACCTTTTTACATCTTGCCGTTTTCACGACGTTTTCCTTCCTGTTTGGCACGTCCTGTGAAACACTGTTTGCTCAAGACGCCAAAGTCACCTACCCGCGCGCTGTTGCAGTCGATGGCGATTCGTTGCTGGTTGTGGATTTAGATCTGCCTGGGATCTGGAAGGTTACTGGTGATAAAAGCGAGTTGTACTTAAAAGGCACCAAGCTGCTTCGCAAGCCGATGAATCGACCCTTCTGCGTGATCCCTAAACCTGGCGGCGGGATCTTGGTCGGTGACTCAGCGACGCGTGAAGTCTATGCCGTCGAAAAAGCAAACGGAGAACTCAAGCCGCTGACGGATGGCCACATTGGCATCCCGATGGCGCTTGCCGTCGATGCGGATGGTAAAAATATTTACGTTGGCGACGCAGAGAAACGTGCGGTGTTCCAAATCCCAATCGAAGGTGGCAAACCTGAATTGATCGTCCGGGTCAACGCCCGCGGACTTTCATTCGACGAAGACGGGAACTTGTGGGCGATCACGCCAGACGCCGAAGCCGTCCAGAAGATTGATGTCAAAGCCAAGAAGGCGACAGTGGTAGTCAAAGATCGCCCCTACAAGTTTCCCAACGGACTTACTTGGGCCGGGGACATCGGCTACGTCACCGACACCTATACGAACAGCGTTTGGACTTTCACAGCAGACGGTAAAACTGAAAAATGGTTTGAAGGCGATTCATTAAAACGGCCCGTCGGAATTGCCAGCAACGAAAAATCCGTTTTCGTAGCCGATCCGCTTCGCAAGCAAATCGTAGAACTCGATCGAAAAACCAAAGAAGCCAAAGACCGTCTATAAAACCCGTAGCGGATGTCGCCAAGACTTCCGGCAATCCAGGGGCCCACACGTAGCGGATGTCGCCAAGACTTCCGGCAATCACGGGTTCATTCACGGGTCAACGCAAACCCCCAAGACTTCCGGCAATTCACGATACCGCCCGAAACTCTGAACCAGCTCCACTACCCTAAAAAAACCGGGGCAAAATTTCGCTCAACAAAATGTCAAGATTTGTCGGTTAGTTCGTCGATAACGCCTGTACCGAATTCTCGTGCGCGGGAATTCAGAACCGACCCTATCAATCTCATAACCAACAGCAGGCACACCGATGAGCCGCAACACGAATTCAAGAAACGCTATTCGAACCATTGTTCTTGGCTTAGCTGCTGGTTGTTGCATGACAGCCGCGACCGGTTGCCAAAGCTCAATCAACGGGCAGGTGCTTCCAAGTCCCTACTACCTGCAAGACGACGTGCAGTACTTCCCAGCGGGACCAGAGTTCAAACTCTCGCGTGAAGCCGCAGCACAGCAAGCTGCTAGGGCACAAGAAAAACTGAATCGACGATAGTCCGTCATTCAAGCATCATTTATCGGGCACATTGAAAAAGCAGGCACAGGCATGACTAACAATACGAATTCGAAAATCCGTATGCGCAACATCCTTCTCAGTCTTGCCACTGTCTGCTGCATGCTGCCCGTCATAGGCTGCCAAAGTGCAATCAACGGCCAGACGCTCCCAAGCCCCAGCTATCTGCAAGACGACCTGACATACTCTCCAGCGGGACCAGAGTTCAAACTCTCGCGTGAAGCCGCAGCACAACAAGCTGCCAGGGCACAGGAAAAACTGAACTAGCGTTGATCACCCACAACGAAAGTCATCAACAGTTTTGAAGTCACGCTTTTTGGAAACTCAAAGCGTGCTTTGGCGCCAAATTCGTAACGCAACTGCCCACTCACTCTTCTGTTGCTCCATCAAGTTATTGGCTTGAATTCCTTTCGGTTATCCGAGCGAAAGCAATTGGACAACTCTCTTCGCTGCTCAGAGCGATACAACCACCGCGTAAACGCAATCTGCCACTGGAAAAGTCAACATCCGCTTGAGTGACGGCCACCGGTGCATCGAAACGACTTTGAACGCATCGTTTTCGATTTTCGCGGCGTTAAACTAAGTCCGAAGGACTTCAACAACAAAGCCCC
>CAYNNP010000203.1:0-12222 GCA_964398215.1 uncultured Pirellulaceae bacterium
TACCCAGATTCTCAAGCCCTCAGAAAACGCCCTGCGGAACGCCGGTCACACCCAGGCTTGACACTGCAATAGTGGCTGGTTACCGTTTTATAAATATTCATTGCTAGGCAAGGGGGGTGCCGTGCAAATTCAGTGCAACCATTGCGAGAGTGTGTTTGACGTTGACCCAACCACTCTTACCGAAAATTCTTGCTGTCCCAACTGCATGGAAATATTTGAGGACGAAGGCCTGGAGAGTCCGCGTCGGGGAGCAGGCCAGATTCTTGTCAATGCATCGCTACCTGCAATTGGGTCCACCATCTTTCACACAGCAGCGTTGCTTCTGTGTGTACTCGTCAGTTGTCAACGAGAACCGGGCGCTGGTCCAGACGTGGTTGCTGAAATTGGCGAGTTGCCAACAGAGACACTCAACGAATCTAACGAGGAATCGTTAGAACAAGAAGCAGAAAGTGAAACTGCCGAAGATGCTGATTCGCTCTCACTGGAAATCGAGGTGGCCATTCCTGAAGCCAGCCAAGTTTCGGCAACAAGTCTAGATCAATCGTTAGCTGAACTGATGCCATCCGGGGTTTCTGGTGGTGCGCTATCCGATATCGGTAGCGTTGGTGGTGGCAGCGCTGGGCTTGGTGAGGGCGTTTCATTCATGGGAGTGAAGGCATATGGAAATCGCATCTGTGTGATTGCGGATAGCTCCGGGAGTATGTCTGGCAAAAAATTAAAATTTGTGAAACAAGAGATTCTAGAGACGATCACTAGTTTGCGTGGTGCAAAGCGATTCCAGCTAATCTTCTTCGCTAGCCGATCAGACGGTTACCCACACGTTGGTTGGCGCCACCCTAAAGTAGATCGCAACAATCTGGTTGCGTATTTGGACGCAAAGTCTTCTGGTGGCGGCACAAACCCAACACCAGCTTTCCAAGATGCATTCAATTTGTCGCCACCACCAGATGTTATTTACTTCATGACCGATGGACTGTTTCCCGGAGATGTGCCCTCCCAAGTCGCATCGCTTAATACGAAACGTCCGAAGGTTCAGATCCATGCCATTTCGTTTATGGACCGTAGTTCCGAGTCGCTGATGCGACAAATCGCCGAGGACTCAGGGGGGACATACAACCATGTTGGCGGTTTCTGATCGAGCTAGGCTGCTGTTTGTCCTTTCGCTTGTCTACTCAATTACTTTTACAATTGGATCATGCAGTGGCGATACGATCACGTTGTGGAATCTAGAGACGGTTGAAAAAGATGTTGCGTCTTTCAATTTCGATGGCGTGCTATTCCAGGACGGCACATCCTTGGATTGGTCGATGATAAAGTCCGGAACGCTTTCCAGTAGGGATCAAACTACCTTTGATTCGTACCTGAAGAACGTTGGCCAGTTGCTGTATCGAATTCGTATTCGTCTTCAAAGCAAGGACTACAAGGGAGCCGGTGAAAACGCCGAGGCCATCTACAAACACTATCGAACACGTAACTCCAAGATGGCTTATCTGGTATGTCAAGCCATTATGTGGGCGAGATTAGCGGACGGACATCGTGCAGCAGCGGTTGATCCTTATTTGCGATGCTATGCGATCTTAAAATCGTCCCCTGGTCTAGAAAAGTCGCTACCTGGTGATCGACGTCTAAAGTACGACGCCAAGAGTGGCGTATGCGACGAACTGCAGCCAATATGGTTCGACAAGGTGGCTGTTGAAAAAGCAATGCCGGCAGTAACGGCCACAATTCGCGAACTCAATTCGCCTCCGCCAGCTGCAAGAATCTATTTTGCATCGATGGCAATGACCACAGGTAAATCTAGTTTCGCGAGTTCGATACTTGCAGGACTCAACAGCACCGATGGGTCTCTGGGCGAGTTGGTGATGATTCTGAAATCACAAAACGAGGTAGAAAACGGTACGGGATCGGTCACAGTAAAGGCTTTGCTGGAGCAGTCCGAATCGCTCAGCGAATCAAACCGACCGCTTGCCTATTATTGGTGTGGTATTCATCAAGCAAAAACGGACCTAGATGGTGGCCTTTTGCTCTTGCTGCGAGTTCCCGCGCTGTATGGTGAACGTCATCCAGACTTAGCGGCTGCAGCGATTTCCGCGGCGTTAAAACTTGTAACTTCCGCCGATCAAAATCAACGTGCTTCTGTGTTACGCCGGGAGTTGCTGGAATCCTTTCCCGATACATTTCACGCAAAGAATCTACTCCGAGATATAAATGTTGCTACTGATGACAACTAACTGGCAGCAACAAAAAATGAAGGCATTTAACTAATGACGAAACTAAAGAGGCGAGTGCTAACTTTCTCCCGTGTTGGCGCCGTTTTACTTGGGATGATGCTCATTGTGTTGCTTCTCAACTCGATGGCCAAACTGCAAGGGCAAGACATTGTGATGGCCCCAGGCGAGAGCACCGCAGCGCCGGCGGCAAACGCTATTCCAACAACAAGCGGGATAGATGCGCCAGCGAGTGGCAACAAAGGCAAAAGTCTTTTTGATGTGCTAGCCGATGGAGGCGTAGTCGGAGGCCTTCTGCTGTTGCTCTCAGTTGTCGCTGTAGGCCTGGTCATTGAACACGCATTGACGATTCGCAAAGGGGTTGTAATGCCCGATGATTTCCTGCAGGGAGTGGAAAGCCTGATCGCAGCGGACCAGATAGACGATGCGATCGAGTACTGCGATGATCCCGCGAACGATTCGCTGTCTGCACACGTGGTTCTTGCTGGCTTGGAACGCTTTCGCGGAAGCCAGTTTGGATTTGCAGAGTACAAGTCTGCGGTCGAAGAAGCGGGTGAAGATCAGACTGGTCGCTTGTACCGCAAAACAGAAGTGCTGGGGTTGATTGGCGCGGTCAGTCCCATGCTAGGTTTGACGGGTACCGTCTTGGGGATGATCGTCGCCTTCAACACGATCGCTGACTCCGGTGGAATGGCTAAACCTGATGAATTGGCCGATGGAATTAGCCAAGCTTTAGTGACAACCTTATTGGGCTTGATCGTCGCGATTCCGACGATGGTCGCATATAGTTTCTTTCGAAACCGAATTGATTCTCTGGTTTCCGAAGCTGGCAAACGCATCGAACGGATCATGATGCCATTGGGGCGTCGAAAATGAGATTGTCTAAACGCAACCGCGAACCTAACGCGGCTATCAATATGACACCGATGATTGATGTGGTGTTCTTGTTGATTGTTTTCTTTATGACTGTATCTCAAGTCTCGGAGGCTAATCATGCGCCAGTGCAGTTGCCACAGTTGAAAGGATCCAAGGATCAATCGCCGAAAACATTAACAATCAACGTCACATCAGCAGATGTGATCATGATTTCAGGAAACGCGGTCTCGCTAACCGAGGTCATCAACATCACACTTCAAGAGATCCAGCGTGCTGGCAACGCTGACATGGTGACCGTTGTGCTGCGGGCGGATCTAACGGCTTCAAGCGAAACGGTCAATGATATCGTCGATGCAATGTCTCAGCTAAAAGTACGACGAATACGCTTTGCCGTGCAGGTACCTCAGTAGATCGATCATGAAATTATCTAGCCAAAATGCAAATCGTTCCAAAAAGGTCGAGTTGTCGATGACCAGTATGATCGATGTTGTCTTTCTATTGTTGATCTTCTTCATGGTCACTGCCAGCTTTCGAAAGACGGAACGTGAGCTCGATCCTGCCGTAATGTCTCAGCAGCAAAATAGCAAAGGAAGTGACGACGATTTCGAGCCCGTGATTGTCGAGGTACTCGGCTCTGGCGGACGATCCTTTTATCGTGTCGGAACAACTGTTTACGATTCTCCCGACGAACTAACAAAACTACTACGACAATTTGATCAAAAAGACGACGGCGCTTATGTTAAAGTAAGCGATGAATCAGAGTTTGGGTTTGCGGCACGCGCAATGCAAGCGTGTAAGACTGCGGGGTTTCCGGCGGTATCCTATATCCCGTGGGATGGAACCTAGTGATACTGGATTCTTGGATCTTTGTTCCCTTGGGCAATCGGGTGTGTCAGTGAAGCTCTTGCAGTCAACGAATTGGCCGGCGGCAAACAAGCGAGTAATGTGCGCGCTGGTTGTCGGAATTTTGATGGCGGTGACTCCTGCGTCTGCACAAAATCGTACCGGGCAGATTCGTGGCGAACATGATCCTGAGCAAGCTGTCCAAGCGTATTTAGCACGACTGCAGCTAAATGCAGTTTTGACGCGACAATTGGAACGCATGATTGAATTGCCGGGTAGAAAAACGCAAAGGCAGAGTGATGTCAAGTCGTTGACTGACTTATACGTCAGACGACTACTCGAATCTGGCGACGATCCAGGTCAACGCGATCAATTGATTGTTGGTGTGAATCGATTGCTTCGCAATCATCCCAACGCAAACACAACAGCGCTGCAAGTCATGCTGCTACAGGCCGATTATGCAGTGGCCGAAACGGCGACCGGTAAATGGCTAGACAATTCTGAGGATAGCAAGTCGTTCAGTGAGGCCGAAGAAATCGTTCTGCGCATCACACCAGATCTACAGTCTCACCTAGCGGATTTGAAGGTGAAGATTGATCAAGCAAACAAGCGATTGGATGCTGCGACGACAGAAAAGCAATTGGCGATTATCGAGACTGAACTGTCAAAACTTTACCAAGTGAATGGACGCGCACAATTTTATCTGGCTTGGTCTCTGTATTACAAAGGCGTCCTGCGCCCCAAGGCAGTGAACGCATCTGGCCTATTCCAACAATCGCGTGACTTGTTCCGAAATTTCTTGAAAATCGAAGGCGACTATGCGGATACAAACGCTGACGAAATCGATTTACAATCGCCGGCGTTGGCTCGCGCGATGATCGGTTTGGCGCAAGCAGAAATCGGTGCGGGTAGCCTTTTAAACGCCGAGGCGGTGCTGCAAGTACTGGCTGATTCCCAAGCGCCGCTTGAACTCCGACAGCAACAAGGCTTTTGGTACCTACAGGGGCTAGTCAATGCGCAATTGTATGCAGAAGCTACTGACTTCGTTCGCAAGGCAGTCGTGTCAAAAGGCGAACATGATCCCGCAAGCATGTTGGCTATTAGTGTTCGTTCAGCGATCGCCGGGCTATCCAGAAGCCAGCATAGTTCAAATGCAAAATCGCTCGGTTTTGCGGGTGTGTCTGGACTCGTCAACTTTGGGCGAATCGAGATTGCAATTCAGTTGTTGGAAAAGTACGAAGTGCCCATTGAAAACCCTAACGATTTCTACTTGATGTGGATGAGTGGACAGCAGCACATGCAGGCTGCCGAGAAACTAAAAGACGTTGCGAGGTTCAGCAAAGCCGCAGAGCTTTTTCAGTCAGCGATGAAGCAACCAGAAGCGCAACAGGATCGCAAGTCGGCAAGTCGTTGCCAATATCAGTTGGCGTATTGTCAGTTTCAAATGGGTGATCATCTTGTTGCGGCCAAAAACTACGCGTCAATGATCAATACGCTGACAAGTATTGATCGTGAAATGGCTGCGAACGCTGCTTGGATGGCATTTGTGGGTTACCAAAAGTCGCTGAAAAACAATCCCGATTCGCGAGTTAAAGCAATCACTATGCTGGAAACGCTGAAGCGAAGTTTTCCTGAGTCACCGCATGCATCCAAAACCGACTACCAGATCAGTCTGCTACAGCGAGGATCTGAAACATCTGCAAAGTCGATGGCAAAACTCGATGCGATCGAGCCTGATAGCGATGACTATCGTAGTTCACGATACGACCTTGTGCTGATGGTCCACAAACAGTGGTCAGCCGCAGGGCCAGATAAACGTGATCAATTAACAGCCAAGCAGCTAGGGTATGTGGATGCCTTTTTAAAGGCATCTCATTCCTCAGCTGAACCGAAACGCAAGTTAAAATGCGTTTTGATCGCAAGCGATGTACTGTTGAATGGGCCAACGCCAGATCTTCCTGCAGCACAAAAGTACCTCTTGCTCGCGAACACGATTACCAAGCAACACAAAGACTTGGGGGATTCTGCTAGCGAATTTCGTTACCGAATGATGCAATTTGGCTTGGAGAAGGGAGATCGTGCCTTTGCATTGAAGTACGCGAAATGGTTGCAGGACAACTCTTCCGGTTCACCCTATGAAATTCCCGCATTAGTCCATCTAGCGCAAAATCTAACGGACAACGATCCGCAGGAAGGCTATCAGATTTTTCAGCGATTGACGGCCCTATTGGGGAAGGACCAGGAAACGCTGCTCGCAAACAAGAATGCCAAAATATCGATGTTCCAGTTTGCTAAGTACGCGCATGCCACTGGAAAGTTTGACGAAGCAGCAACAGCGATTGAACGTGTATTGAAAACTGACCCAAAAAACAAAACATACTTAAAGCTTGCCGGTCAATCATATTATAAATCGGGGAAATTTGGCCTTGCGGTGCCCATCTATCGGACGCTTGTTCGAGGCCTAAAGACGAACAGCGATGAATGGTATGCGGCAAAGTACTTTCACGTCGATAGCTTGTTGAAAACCGACGCTAAGAAAGGGCAGCAAGTTCTGAAGCAGTTTCAATTGATGCACAAAGATCTGCCCGCGACGTGGAATGCAAAGTTCCTTCAACTAAACAACGTGGAGTGAATTGTGACCGGTCAGCAAAACCAAGATTTCAGTGTGCTTTGTCAAGTCGCACGCGAGTTGTTTGCTGAACACGGAATGATTGGTAAAGAAGTTCTGGTGATTTTGACCGCTCGTGCGCAGCAGCTGGGACTGGATGGTGATGCGGTAGAGCGGGCGATAAGGTCGCTTGATAGTCCAGCCAGTCCAATCACTGATCCAAGAGTTCGGGTGGTGGATTCCTCCGTGCCTGACAAACGGTGGCAAACGTTGAATGATGCACATGCGAATCAAGACGATATCCCGATGGCCGTGTTGGTAACAAAAGACAACGATATTCCGACAGCACCTAGCGTTGTGCAGACCAGGCAGTCATCGCCGCCTGATAGGCACGAGCCAAAAACCAAAGAAAAAGAACCAAAGCCTGCGCCAAAGGCACGCGATGTTTTGTTTACCGAAATGCTTAACAAGAGGCTGGTTTCGAAAGCCAACATGCAACTCTTGCCTGATACGTTGGAACGATTGCTTGATTTTGGAGTTCGCCAAGCAGGACTGTCTCGGGTCTATGCGGAAGATCTTATCGTCGAGGTTTGTGACCAGAACTCGATCATAATCGTCAACAACGATCAAACAAAAGACGACCCAGCAACACTTACTTTTGCCAGTTACTGCAAGCAAGTTTTGACAACTGAAGGCGGAGTGACACGACAATTTGAAGTCAAGACAGACGCGCGCGCCAAGGAACTACAGTTATCGCATCAACAACGAGACCGCGCACTGGAGTTAGTCCAAACCCCCAGCATCGATCGTGTTGCACGACGAACCGGTGCGTATGAGAGCTTTCTGCAAAGGTCGCTGCCCAAACACAAGAGCGTTGGACCAAATCTCGCCCTGGAATTGGAGGCGATAGGCGTCGAGCGATTCGGATTGCAGACCGAAAAAGTTGGGCGATTCGTTCGCGCTGTCGCAAAAGATTTGTCTATTCCGTTGCGAACTCGTCAAGCGGCGTTGGCGTTTTTTGCACGCAGCGTCAAAATGGCGATCGACGGCAACAATTCGCTACCACGGCTTGCGAAAGAGGAACTGCTTAGTGAAGCCAAAAGACTTGAGCTGTCGCAGGAAGATGCTAGGAATCAAATCGATCAGCAGCTGGAGTTAAATCGACAAGAAACACGATCCGTGCGGCGCATGGACGCTTGGTTATTGAGGGCGTTGGTTGCCGTTGCCGTCTTGTCTGTGGCCATGGTTGGCTACATCACAATGTCCCGTAAGCCAGCTGTAGACGTCGCCACGAAATCGGAGCCCAGCGAAGCTGCAGGAATTCGTTCACCTGATTGGTGGACCCCCAAAATGCTCCTGTCGGTCGCTACCGCACGAGACGCGGTCCCATCGGCCGAGCAAGAATTGGATCGAATCAGATCCACGCTTGCCATCGACCGCCGCAAAGGGTGCGCATCGCTCGTTGGACGCTATTGCAAAATGGTGGACGACGCTGCGAACCTTGGTCCACAAGAGCCGATAGACAGCAGTTCAGATTCCGCGCAGCTGGAGGCATTGCGCAGTGTCGTTATCGAATCTTACGTTGTCGAACAAGATCTATCTGTACGGGAGTCTTGGCGTAACGAATTCTTCGCGGCGTTGGCGACTGACGCACAGCTGACAATACGACAGCGAGCGTTCGAGCCCTTGTTTCACCGGATTTCTGACGTCGGAGAAATTTTGTCATCAAGCTCAGCGGATTCGGTTGCGAGCGCCGAGCTAGAGACTGCATTGAACGAACTGCTGCCAGATGTACCAATGTTTGGGGGCTCTGCAGAAACCATCTTTGAGCGGAGGCTGGCGGTTTTCCTGCGTGAAAAAATGACCGGGCAAGCGCAAGAGATGGACTTGGAGTTTTCCAATTACGTCACGTTGCTCGCTCACGCCAAACGCTCCCTTGATCCTGACGCATTTGACAACTTCCAGCGTGGTCTACTTGATCAAGAGTTGTTGTCATTCTCGGATTCGCTCGGAAAGTTCGACTCGATCATCCGAGCGCGTTTGATGCGTGAAGATTCTACCATTGCGACTAGTTGGATTTTGTCGACGTTCGAAAAGATGACGCCAGGAAAGGCGCGTGATGAATTGGCAAGCACTCTTTTAGATATCGTCAGTCTGCCTCCAATGCCAAACAAATCACCAGAACGAATTGCAGCAGCGATTCGAAAACAAATATCGGTAGTGCCACCTCAGGATAGTCAGTCGTTGAGTGCCGCCGAATGGGCGCCCAAATCAGAGTTAATCTTTAACGAGAGGTTAGCTGGCCCCGATGACATTAAAACGCTGGCTTTGCAGCTAGCTCGTTTTGCACATCACTTTGCAGAAGGTGAAGCATCATTGAACCTTGAGCGTCATCCCCAAGGCAATGGCATGGCGATTCTTTCTGAGCTGGAAGCACTGTCGACGTTTTCTCCGCCGACAAAGACACCGCCAAATAACCATGGAGTTTCGAGTTCGAATCAGCGTCTAATAGAACAAAATGTCGTGGCGGCATTGAATGCGAGACCTGGATATAAAAATCGTTACGTCGAACGCGTTTTCACATACGCACCACGAGTGGAGGACGTTTCACCGGTGCTTGCTGCGCAGGTCATTGAGTTAGTGTTTTCGATGCAGCCGCAGGAAATGGAGCCCTTCGCGAAAAGGCTCCAATCCTTGTACCGATGGCGAACGTTTCGAATCGCGTTTATGGACGCACTTACTACAAGGCGCTCGACGAGTAAGCGAGTACTCGCCCAAGGGTTTGTGGGAGCAGAATTCGACGTTTCAGATCAAGATTGGCTTAACCAAGTACGTCTGAAGATTTTGGAAGACGTGCGAGATGACTTAAAAACAAGAAACGCAGGTCAAGCTGACAGTGCGCTAATGAATGCTTTGGGCGATTACGTTGCGAAGATATTCATACTAAAGAGTCGGCTTCGCGGACGTGCGCCGGACCCGCAAGGCGCCGGTTCTACAACCCCAGCTGGACTATTGACCGCAGCGACGAAAGCCTATTCTGCGAAACTGAAAACGCAAACGCTTTCGGAATCAGCCGACAAACTGGTCGATGAGGCAAATCGACGACTGAAGCTGGCCGAATTTTTGGCGAACACGGACATGGCAGAAGTGGCTGTCGTTCAGCGGGCATATTTGCGTTTGATAGCAGCGGATCTAATTCATGAAAACGCCAAGCTGCATAATGCGACTTTGAAATTGTTGATGCAGCTTGAAATGCGGGATAAAGTATCGAAGAATTTGGTTAGTCAAGTTTGCGATGGTGAATTGACCGGCATTCGAATCCTTATGTTGAGAGGCACAGCCCAATGAACCGAACCTTTATGCCGTTGCTTGTCGTGTTCATATTGATTGCCAGCATGGCTCAGAATGTTGCGGCGATCGTGGTCACGATGAATAGCGGTCAGCGTTTCGGATGTGTGATTGTCCGGGAAGACTCGCTCAATATCACAGTCGATGTGGTCAGCGAAAACGGGAATCGCACCCGGCGGATTCTACAGATTGAAGATATCAAAACCATTGACCAAGCCGTTTCGGAAGCAAGGTTGGAGACGTTGAATCCAAGCAATCCTGAGATGTACAAGACTTATGCCGAAGAGCTTGCAGAGATTTCGCTTGATCCAGACGCAAGGCCAATGAGTATGCGTCTGTATCACATCGCTTTGATGCTTGATTTTGAATCAATGGGAGAAAGTTGCCTTTTAGGGATGATTCGGTTGGCACGTAATCCCCAAGAAGAGGAAAGGCTACGAGCCACTGCATTTTTGCATCTCCCAAAAACCGATCAATCAGTTTTGATTACCGCTAAAAAATCAAACGAGCGACTTCCATCCAATCTATCGGCGACAATGACGCTTTTGCGCCGCATTCGCACACGTGATATTAGGCGAATGACAGAAAATGAAAGGACCATACTTCGCGCAGCCATTGGACCATTCGCGGATTCTATGAGCGACGAACAGCTGGACGCGACTTACACAGTTCAATGCGCAAAATGCAAGGTAGGCACTGTCCGCTGTAGCAATTGCCGAAACGGAGTGATTGCGGGCCGAAGAAAGTGCCCGCTTTGCGTTCGCGGCAAGGTGGCCTGCGATTTATGCACACCGCTACTGGTTAAATCAAAATTGAGCGATGCGCTGATGGCATCCATCGTCAACGCGGAAATAGAACTGCTAAAGGCGAGCATGAAAACCCCAGAGGATCAATCAGCCAAGACAGATGAAGCTGAAGCGATGAACGTTGGTTGGGGGCAGAGAAAAGATGCGTATAAACACTGTATCCCGCCACTAAGTCTTCAAACCTTAACTGAATTTGACACCAGCAAGTCTGTCTACCGCGATGGACAATGGCGAACAAACAGCTTTTAGGGTAGATCGCAAACTTGGCCAACCTTCGAACGCCAAACTCGGGCACCAGATACCATCTGAATGAGAGGTTGTGATTCAAGACGCGCCGAAACATTCCTTGCAGTTCGGTCTTTTGACGGCAGTATGTGGCGTCGGTGCAATCGTTTGCACATTCGCGACAATACGTATCTCGCAAACTGTCCCCTATTGGACCGTTGTCCCGTCGGTTTTGTTGCTTGTGTCGATGCGACGTGACAGCGATCTTGTTACCTCATGGGGGATGATTGCTATGGCAATGCTCGTCGCATCTGTCGACTTTTCCTGGAGACTGCCTGGTTGCTTCCAATTTTCGGGATTCCTTCACCGCTATGAACTGCAGACTCGAATTGGTGAACTCTATCTCACATCTTTTTCGATACCGTTTTCGCTCGCGATTCCCGCAATCATCCGGACGGTCTTGCACGCCTCGCCAGGGCAAATCAGTTTTTCAAGTTAGGCAACATAGTAGCTCGGCTGTCCCAGCCGAGACCTGCCGATTTCTCGGCTCGGAGAGCCGAGCTACTTTAAGCAGTTTGAAAAACTGCTTTGCCCTGCACGCCTCGCCCACACGATGGCGTGCCGCAGCGAAATCGAATATGCTTGCAGCTGTCGTGGTTTCGGTAGATGTAACGCTCATGACTTTGGTGCTGTACGTTACAGCAGCGGACTTCCCAAACACGATGCCATGACGATCAGATAACCGTGCGGCCACGCGTCGGTTACCTTTACTGCGCTGTTGTGGCATAGGAAGTATGATTGGCTGAGTCCGGATACACCAGTTTCTTTCAGGAAATTGTGACCGCCATGTGTTCTCGCGGAATAAACAATAGAGCAGAGACTGGAGACGTATCCTTAGCCCGGTTGAACGACCCCAAAACCCGGCTCCACCACTTGATTCGACGAGAACTCACACTCGGCATCAACACCGAACAACACGGCGACAACACGGGCATTGTGAAGGAACTGCAGGCGTGACTATCTCACATAAAGACACGAAAACACGAACAGTTACACTCACCGCTTGCACTTTCTGCATACTGACTTTGTGGCTTTGCGCCTTCGTGCCAGCTAGTCCTCCTGAGGCAAGCCTTCCGGATAAACACCGGGCATTCTTCAAAGCCCACTGCCTCGATTGTCACGACTCCGAGACGCGCGAAGGCAAAGTCGATCTCGAAACACTATCGTTCCGCATTACGACGATCGAGCAGGCGGAACTCTGGCAGAAGGTGCTCGGCGCGCTGAACTC